>VGPW01000006.1 GCA_016882545.1 Cyanobacteria bacterium M_surface_10_m2_179
AAACGTTTCAGTTGTCCAGGTGCTCCTCAACCCAATCTCAGCCTCGCGGCTTTCAATCGGCTCTCGGATCTGCGGCTTCTCAACCGCTTGTTGAACCTACACCACCGGCTTCCCGGGCTTTCGGTTCCCGCTCTTGGCCTCACGGCTCTCGAGCGGATTCAAAAACTACCAGACCGTCGGACCCGCCACCAGTCGGGCTAGCCCTGGTGATCGGTCTCGCCGGGGTCCAATGCCCGATCCAGGCTGGAGAGCAGCAAGGCCAACGCCGCTGCACGGCTCAGATCGGGGCCGCAGACCTGCTCCAACCACTGGCTGGCGAGGCTCTCAAGCTCAGCAAACAGGCTCTGGCCGGCCAGCAGACGCTGCATCACCTGGTCGACGTTGGCCTGCTCGAGCGCCGGTAGCGGACCGACGACGTAGCGGCGGCCGTCGTCGCCGACATAGGTGAGGTTGCCGTTGGCATCGAACACCGGAACGGCATGGGGGGTGATCGGCTGATCCTCCATGGGCCCACCAGCAGCTGCCTCAGCCCTAGCGCCGGCGGCGGCGTGCGGCAACGGCTGCCAGGGTGAAGGCATGCTGCAGCTGTTGCTCGAACTGGCGCCCTGCCTGATCGGCGGGATGGCCCTGGGCCGGCTTGCACCGCAGCTGCCAACCCAGCTCGCGCCGCCGCTGCTGCGCTGGGGAGTGCCCATCAGCCTGGTGGGGTTGCTGCTGAAGGGTGGGCTCCATAACGGCACTGGCGAGGCAGCACTGTTCACGCTGGTGCTCACAGCTGGAGGCCTGCTCCTCACCCAGCGCTGGCCCTGGCTGCAACGGGCCTTGCCGGTGCGCAGCCTGCAGCTGGGATCGATGGTGGGCAACACCGCCTACTTCGGCTTACCCGTCGCGCTGGCCCTGCTGCCGCCTCAGGCCCTCAGCTTCAGCATCACCTACGACCTGGTGGGCACCCTGGTGACCTGGAGCCTGGGCCCCCTGCTCCTGAACGGGGAGCGCGCCCAGCCCCTGCAGCTGCTGCGGCAACTGCTGCGGACGCCCGTGCTGCAAGCCGTTGTGGTGGCGGTTCCGCTGTTGGTGTCTCCCTGGCATGAGCCCATCGCCCAGACCTTGTGGTGGCCGGCCCGGCTGGTGCTCTGGTTGATGTTGCTGCTGGTGGGCATGCGCCTCGGCCTGCTGCTGGGGGAAGGCGGCAACGCGAGCAGCCTGCGGCCAGCCCTGGTGATCAAACTGCTGGCCTTACCAGCCCTGGCCCTGCTGGCCACCGGGGCGCTCGGCTGGCCAGCTGTCCTACGGGATGCACTGGTGCTGCAGGCTGCGGCCCCCACGGCCATGTCGGTGTTGTTGCTGGCGGAAGCCTGCCCACAACAAAGCCGGGAATGCATCCCGGCTGCTCAGCTGGTGCTGTGGAGCACGCTGCTGTCGTTGGTGAGTGTGCCGCTGTGGTGGTGGCTGCTGAATCAGCCGCTGCTTCAGGCGACCGTTGCCATGTGACGCATCAGATCGATGCACTTGCAGCTGTAGCCCCACTCGTTGTCGTACCAGGACACCAGCTTCATGAAGGTGTCGGTGAGGGCGATGCCGGCGCCGGCGTCGAACACGGAGGTGCAGCTCTCGCCGAGGAAGTCGTTGGAGACCACGTCGTCTTCGGTGTAGCCCAGGATTCCGGCCAGCTCCCCTTCCGAGGCCGCCTTCATCGCCGCCTTCACCTGCTCGTAGGTGGCGGGCTTGGCCAAGTTCACGGTGAGGTCCACAACCGACACATCCGGGGTGGGAACGCGGAAGGCCATGCCGGTGAGCTTGCCGTTGAGCTCAGGGATCACCCGGCCCACGGCCTTGGCGGCCCCGGTGGAGCTGGGAATGATGTTCTGGCCGGCGCCGCGGCCGCCGCGCCAATCCTTCACCGAGGGGCCATCCACGGTTTTCTGGGTGGCGGTGGTGGCATGCACCGTGGTCATCAGACCGTTCACGATGCCGAAGTTGTCGTGCAGCACCTTGGCCATCGGGGCCAGACAGTTGGTGGTGCAGCTGGCGTTCGACACGATCGGCTGACCGGCGTAGCTGGTGTGGTTCACGCCCATCACAAAGATGGGGGTGTCGTCCTTGGAGGGGGCGCTCATCACCACCCGCTTGGCACCGGCGTTGATGTGGGCCCGGGCGGCCGCATCGGTGAGGAAGAAGCCGGTGCTCTCCAGCACGTAATCAGCACCGACGGCGCCCCAGTTGAGGTTGTTGGGATCGCGCTCGGCGGTGATGCGGATGGCCTTGCCATTCACCACCAATTGGCCGTTCTCCACGCGCACGTCCCCCTGGAAGCGTCCGTGGGTGGAGTCGTAGCGGAGCATGTAGGCCAGATACTCCACATCGATGAGGTCGTTGATCCCCACGACCTCCACATCCGGCAGGCTCACGGCGCGGCGGAAGGCGAGACGACCGATACGGCCGAAGCCATTAATACCGACGCGGATGCTCATTGCAGGACCCTCGATTGCGCTCAATGAATCGGGGGTCACCTTACGGTCTGCGCCTCAGCTGGGCAGGGCTCCATCGCGATCGGAGCGAAAGCACGGCTGCAGATGCGCCAGAGATCGGGCCGTCTCGTCGAGCAGTTGTTGAAACACGGCCTTGGTCTGCGGAGCGCCCTGCCCCATCGGTTCACGGCTCATCAGCACCAGCTCCAGCACCGGGCCCTCCGCTTTGGCCTGCACATCGGCGAACAACTGCATCCGCAGCTGTTCGCGCCCCCCGCGCAGCAGGGCGCTGAGGTGGGCGGTGGTGCGGTGATCCACCTCGGCGTGAAGCGCCTCAAGCACCGGTTCCAAACCATTAATCAACGCCGCGGCTCCGATCGGAGCGGTGGGTTGCAACACGGTGAGGAAACGGGCCATGGCGTTGGGCGCAACTGGGATGCTGACAGCGTCTGGGCTCAGCCCTCTTTCTGACCAGCCTCGAACTGGTCGCTCAGCAGGCGACGCTGATACTCCGCCGCCAAGGCATTGAGATGAGCTTCAGCGGCCTCCACCATCTCCTCATCGATCTGATCAAAGGCCCGGCCCTCCGGCACGGCCATGCCCAGCACCAGGGCCAGGGCATCAAACAGGCGCACCTGATCGTTCTGCCAGGCCTGGTAGTCCCCCGCCAGATCAGCCAGATCCTGGTCATCCAGCTCGCCGCGCTCCGCTTCGCTGCGCAGGTTCTGCATCTGCCCCAGCCGGGCTGAGGTCACCAGGGCATGGGCCGCAGCCAGGGCGGCCAGGGCATCGCAGGCTTCGCGTTTGAGCACCGTGAGGTCGCGATTGCGCACCGCTTTCTCGATGGACAGCGGTGGGCGAACCCCAGGCAGCTGACTCACCGATGCCGGTTGGCGCGGTTCCGCCGGCAGCGTGATGCGTGCCGGTGCCGGTGGCAGCGGTTGGGGTGGCTTCAAGGCCGCGCCCCAGCGCATCAGGGTGTCGGCGATCCTGGTGCGCCATCCCCGCCTGGCCATCAGCCGCTCCGGACACTCCACTCAATCTGACGCCAAACGGGCCCGATCGACAGGCGGAAAGCCGAAGACCGGGCGAGCTGGCAACTTCTACAGTGACAGCTTGGACTTTGGGCTGAGCGTGGCCAACGGCATCCAGCAGCACGCCATCGCACCCGCCGCGGTGCTGCGAGGGGATGGCGCCTGGATCGAAGCGCTCGATGCGGTGGCCCGTCTCAGCCAGCAGCCGCTGCTGCTGGGGCGCAGCTCCGCTACGCGGGCGCTCCGCCACAACCTCGGCAGCGACTTGCAGCAGCGCGGCCTGGCGGTGCAGGCCGCCGAACTCGAATACGACTGCTGCGAACAGGATCTGCAGCGCCTGAGCGGCGACCTGCAAGCGCGTTCGTGCGATGCGGTGGTGGCCATCGGCGGCGGCAAGGTGCTCGATGCCGGCAAGTTGCTGGCCCACCGCCACGGGCTGGCCTGCATCACCGTGCCCACCAGTGCCGCCACCTGCGCCGGCTGGACGGCCCTGGCCAACCTCTATTCACCGGAAGGAGCCTTCGAGGGTGATGTCGCCCTGGATCGCTGCCCAGACCTGCTGGTGTTCGATCACCAACTGGTGCGGCAAGCTCCCAACCGCACCCTGGCCAGCGGCATCGCCGACGCCATGGCGAAGTGGTACGAGGCCTCGGTGAGCAGTGGAGCCAGCAGCGATGGTGTGGTGCAGCAGGCGGTGCAGATGGCGCGGGTGTTGCGCGATCAGCTGTTGCTTGAGGCGCGCCAGGCCATGGCCCAACCCGGCGGCGAGGCCTGGGTGCGGGTGGCGGAAGCCTGCGGCCTCACGGCCGGTTTGATCGGAGGCATCGGTGGAGCCCGCTGCCGCACGGTGGCCGCCCATGCCGTGCACAACGGCCTCACTCAGCTCGCCGCCAGCCATGGCCACCTGCACGGCGAGAAGGTGGGATTCGGAATCCTGGTGCAGCTGCGGCTGGAAGAGGTGATCGAGGGCAACCGATTGGCGGGCCAGGCGAGGCGGCAGCTGCTGCCGTTATTCCAGGAGCTGGGCCTACCGGTGAGCCTCAACGATCTCGGCTTGGGCGCAGCCAGCCTCAGCGATCTGCAGCAGGTGGCGGAGTTTGCTTGCCGGCCCGGCTCCGACCTGCATCACCTGCCCTTCAGCGTGGAACCCGGCGATGTGCTGGCGGCCCTGGTGAGTAGCACCACCTGCAGCGAAGCCCCGCTCCCATCCCCCCAGGGCTGATCCGCATGCCACCTGCTTCCACTCCGCAGCAACAGCTGCTGGCGAAGGCTGCCGCAACCCTGCTGGATCCGGCGGGCCGCGAGCTGGCTGCAGCGGTGCAGTGGTGGGAGCTCGCGCCGCTGGAGCCAGGCCCATGGCCGGTGGCGGTGGTGGGGGAGGGTCCGCCGGTGTTGGCCCTGCACGGCTTTGACAGCTCCCACCTGGAATACAGGCGTTTGGCGCCGCTGCTTGCCGCCCGGTATCAACTGTTTATCCCGGACCTCTACGGATTCGGCTTCTGTCCGCGCCCGCTGGGGGCCGCCTACGGCCCGAAGCTGGTGCTGGAGCACCTGGAGCTGGTGCTGAAGCAGGTGCTGCGGCGCACCGGTGCCGAGCGGCTGAGCCTGATCGGAGCCTCGATGGGGGGCTCCGTGGCGGTGGAATTGGCCCGCCGCTGCCCGGAAGCGGTCGATCGGCTGTTGCTGCTCGCCCCGGCGGGGCTCACCGGCCGGCCCATGCCCGTGCCGGCAGGGCTGGATCAACTCGGCGCCCGCTTTCTCGGCCTACCGGCGATCCGCAAGGGGCTTTGCCGGTCGGCCTTCGCCCAACCGGATCGCGATGTGGGCCCTGCGGAACTGGAGATCGCCTCGCTGCATCTGGCCTGCCCCAACTGGGCGGGAGCCCTGGCCGCCTTCGCCCACAGCGGTGGCTTCGCCGGCAGCGGCAACCCACTGCCTGAGCAACCGATCCAGGTGCTGTGGGGCCGCAATGACCGCATCCTCAGACCACCCCAAAAGCGAGCAGCCCAAGCTCTGTTAGGAGAGCGCATCACCGAACTGGACGACTGCGGGCACCTGCCCCACATCGACCAGCCCACCACCGTGGCTCGCCTCTGGCATGGCTAATGACGCCGACTCCCAACGTTCCGGCCCCGTGCTGCAGCTGCTGGCCAGCGGCCTGCAGTTCTGGATCCGCCAGCAGTGCGAGGCGTTGGACCACCTGGAGCTGCAGCTGCATGGTTCCGGCCTAGGGCTGCTGCGGGGCCGGCTGGAGGGCGTGAGCCTGGTGGCGCGCGGCGTGGTGTTCAGCTCGCTGGAGATCGAGCGGGTGGAACTGCGCAGCGATGCGATCCAGGTGCAGCTGGGCAATCTGCTCAAGGGGCGGCCCCTGCAGCTGGATCACCCCTTTCAGATCGAGGGTTATGCCGCCTTCAGCGGGGGTGGCCTCAGCCGCTCACTGTGCACACCCCACTGGCGCCCGCTGGGGGATGCCCTGGTGGATGGCTTGATGGGGCTCACACCGCTGCAGAGCCTGAGCATCGAGCGCGATCGGCTGGTGCTGCGGGCCCAGGGCAGAAGCTGCGACACCCTGCCGGAGGCGGTGGATGGCGGCCTGCAACTGCGCCACTGCAACAGTGAGCAGTGTGTGGCCCTACCGGCCGACCCCAACATTCAGATCCAGAACGCCAACCTGGAGGGCGGGTTGCTGCAGCTGCACGGCACGGCGAGGGTGTCGCCGTAGGCCAGGTTCAGCGAATCAGCGGCAACAGCAGGGTGACCACGGTGAAAAACACCGCCGGTGTGAACAGGTAGCTGTCGATCCGATCCAGGATGCCGCCGTGACCGGGGAGCAGATCACCGGAATCCTTCACACCGGCATCGCGCTTCATCATCGATTCGGTGAGATCCCCCACCAGGGCAAACAGGGCCACCACCACCCCGAGCAGGGCCCCCACGGCCCAGCCCCAGTTCCAGCCGAGCAGTTCGGCAAAGGCGGCACCGAGCAGGGCTGCGCAGCCCACACCCCCGAGGGCCCCCTCCACGGTTTTGCCGGGAGAGATCGGGGAGAGGGGCCGGCGGCCGTAGCGGCGACCGATCACATACGACCCGATATCCGTGGCCACGATCAGGAAGCAGGCCATCAACATCAGCACCATTCCCGAGCTGAGATGGGGCCAGGCCTGGGTGATACCACTCAAGCGCGGCGCCAGAGCCGGATCGGTGAGATCCCGCAGGCGGATCCAGTAACTGGGCAAAAACCCCAGATAAAACAGCGCAAAGATCGAGGCGGCGATGTCGGCGATGCTGCCGGTGAGCGGCTGCAGCAGCAGCCAGCCGCAGATGGCAGCACCGGAGAGGGGCAGCACCGCCGCCGCCAGATCAGCCGCAAAGCCCATCCCCTGGGCATCGCCGCCATGGGCCCACTGGGTGGTGATCAGCAGCAGCTGCACCAGCACCAGCGTGGTTTTGCTGGCGGGGCGGATGCCCTTGAAACGGGCCAGGCGGAAATACTCGAGCAGGCCCAGGTGCACCATCACACCCAGCGCCAGGGTGAACCACCACCCCCCCAGGAGCACCACCACAAAGCCGAAGGCGCCGGCGGCGTAGCCACTGAGCAGGCGCTGGGGGGTGGTTCGGGAGCGGGGCGTGGGAATCAAGGGCGTTCAGCAGCGATCAGGAACAGCGGCTCGGCCGCCGCCAGCCTGGCCTGGCTGCCGCGGCGCTGCATGCGGTGCACGGTGGCCTGCACCACCTGCAGGTCGCGAGCTTCCAGCCGGCCGAGGGTGTCGGTGGCATCCACCAAACCTTCCAGGCTGGCCGTGCTGATCACCAGCCGGCCGGCGGGCACCAGCGCCTCCCACACCAGATCCAGCACCTGCCGCAACGGCCGCCCCACCTCCAGCAGCACGCGATCGGGGTGGGCCGGCAACTGCTGCAACCCCTCCGGAGCATCGCCGGCATGGATGTGCAGGTTGCGGATCCCAAAACGCTCGCGGTTGCGCTGCAGCAGCTCGATCGCCTCAGGGTCGCGCTCGAGCGTGTGCACCTGACCGGCCGGCATCAACCGAGCAATCTCCAGAGCCAGGGCACCGGTGCCGCCGCCCACGTCCCACACCAGCGAATCGGCGCGGGGGCGCAGGTGCGCCAGCAGCATCACCCGCTGCTCCATCGGGGTGGGGCTGAATCCAGGGGCGTCGGCGAAGGCGGCATCGGGCAGCCCGGGCGTCACGAAGTCCCATTGGAAGGGGGCATCGCCTGGCGCGCCCATCCGCTCCTCATTCGGCCACAACCCTCACCGTATCAGCGATCTGGCCGGGCCACAGCCGTTGTTGCTGCTGCAGCCACGCTGCCCGCGCCGCATCGATGCGCTCACCAGGAATCAACAGCGGAATGCCAGGGGGATAGGGGCAGAGCGGTTCGGCCGCCAACTCACCCACCGCTTCCCCCAAGGGCACGGCTCGGCTGGGGGCACGCCAGGCCCGCCCCAGCGGCAGCTCCGGCTCCGCCACCGCTGGCAGCGGCGGAGCCGAGAAGGCGGGCAGCGCCGGCCCGCCCAGGGCGTTTCGCAGCTGCTGCAACCGCCGCGGCAGCAACCAGCCGAGCCGGCGAGGTGGCGCCAGCCCCAAACAAAAGGTGAGACAGCCGGGCTCCGGCAGCTCCGCAATCACACCCCGAGCCATCAACCAACGGTCGGCCTCGAGGCCATTGATGCCCAGCTCGGCCGTGCGCAGGCACAGCCGCAGGGGATCCTGGCTGGGGAGCAGCGGCAGGCCTGCGGCCTCCAGGCGGAGGCGAAGGGTGCAGGCGCGATCCAGCGCGATGCGCAGCTGCCGGCGACCGGCGGGGCCATGCAGATGCAACAGAGCGGCCGACGACGAGGCCAGCAGCAGGGCGCTGGGGCTGGAGGTTTGCAGCCAGAGCAGGGCGCGCTCAATCGCAACCAGGCGCTCTGAGCTGGCCGGCTGCCCCAGCAGCAACACGGCGCTCTGGGCCAATCCACCGGCGGCCTTCTGCAGCGACTGCACCACCAGATCCGCCCCGCAGGCCAGCCCCGCAGGCGGCAAGCGCGGATCCAATCCCAGATGGGCGCCGTGGGCTTCATCCAGCAACACCGGCAAGCCACGGCGCTGCACCACCGCCACCAAAGCCTGCAGATCACCCACCAGGCCCTGATAACTGGGCGACACCAGCACCACCGCCGCCAGGGGACCGGCCGCCAACGCCGCGGTGAGCTCACGCTCCAGGGCCTCCGGGGTTGGCGGCAGCCAAAGACCCGTGGCGGGGTCAAAGGGCAGGTCGAACAGCACCGGCCGCAACTGCCCCAGCAGGCAGCCATGCAGCAGCGAGCGGTGCAGGTTGCGGGGCAGCAGCACCCGATCCCCCGGCTGTGCCAAGGCCAGCAAGGCCGCCTGCAACAGCCCACTGGCGCCATTCACGCCAAACCAGCAGCGCTGGGCTCCAAGCAGGGCCGCCGCCGCCGCCTGAGCCTCGGCCACAGCCCCCTCGGCTTCCAGCGGCCCGCCGATCTCCGGCAGCTCGGGCAGATCCCAGCGGCCCGGGGCCTGGCGCAGCAGCCGGCGCAGGGCCGGTGCCAGGGCGCGACCACGGCCGTGGGCCGGCAGGTGCAGCGGCAGGGGTGGCGGCGCTTCGCCCAGACGCTCCAGCAGAGCCATGGCCAATCGGGCGCGGTTTCTAGAGTTTGGCCTCAATCCCGCCGCCGCATCGATCTTGAGCAGCCCTGCCCACCGCTACAACCCCGGGGCTGATCTGCGCTGGCTGCTGCTGCGTCCCTGGCTGCTGATCAGCCGGCTGGTGGTGTTGCTCGCCCAATTGCTGGGGCTGGCGCTGGTGCTGGTGGTGCAGAGCGGCAGCCGCGACCAGAAGGTGCAGCAGCGGCTGGGCAGGCGCATCTTCACCACCCTCACCAACCTCGGCCCGTGCTTCATCAAGCTCGGGCAGGCCCTCTCCACCCGGCCCGATCTGGTGCGGCGGGACTGGCTCGATGAGCTCACCAAGCTGCAGGACAACCTGCCCGCCTTCCCCCACGCCATCGCCCTGCAAACGATTGAGGCGGAGCTGGGGGCACCGGTGGAGCAGCTCTTTGAAGAGTTCCCCGACCATCCCGTTGCGGCAGCCAGTCTGGGCCAGGTGTATCGGGCCAAGCCCGTGGGCGGCTCCTGGGTGGCGGTGAAGGTGCAACGGCCACACCTCACCCAGCAACTGCGCCGCGACATGGTGCTGATCCGGTTGATGGGGGTGCTGGCCGCACCGCTGCTGCCCCTCAACCTGGGTTTTGGTCTCGGCGAGATCATCGATGAGTTCGGCCGCTCGCTGTTCGAGGAGATCGACTACCGGCGCGAGGCCGACAACGCCGAACGCTTCGGGCGGATGTTCGCCAGCAATCCGGCGGTGATCGTGCCGCGGGTGGACCGCAGCCTCTCCGCCCAGCGGGTGATCACCACCACCTGGATCAACGGCACCAAACTGCAGCAACGCCAAGACCTGGAAGCCCAGCGCCTCGATCCGGCTTCCCTGATCCGCACCGGGGTGATCTCGGGCCTGCAGCAACTGCTGGAGTTTGGCTACTTCCATGCCGACCCCCACCCCGGCAACCTCTTTGCCCTGCCGGGCAAAACCGGTGCCCTGGGCCATCTGGCCTACGTGGATTTCGGGATGATGGATTCGATCAGCGACAGCGACCGGCTGACGCTCACCGGGGCTGTGGTGCACCTGATCAACCGCGACTTCGCCGCTCTGGCTCAGGACTTTGTGGATCTGGGCTTTCTCAACCCCAACACCAACCTGGCGCCGATCGTGCCGGCCCTGGAGGAGGTGCTGGGGGGTGCCCTGGGCGACAACGTGGGCTCGTTCAACTTCAAGGCGATCACCGATCGCTTCTCGGAGTTGATGTATGCCTATCCCTTCCGGGTGCCGGCCCGCTTCGCCCTGATCATCCGGGCTGTGGTGAGCCAGGAGGGCTTAGCCCTGCGCCTGGATCCCAGCTTCCGGATCATCCGGGTGGCCTATCCCTACGTGGCCAAGCGGCTACTGGCGGGCGACACCGCCGAGATGCGCGAGAAGCTGCTGGAGGTGCTGTTCGACAGCGAAGGGCGCCTGCAGCTGCAGCGCCTGGAGAGCCTGCTGGCGGTGGTGGAAAACGACGAAAGCGCCGTGGGCGCTGAGCTGCTGCCGGTGGCCGGCGCTGGCCTGAAGCTGCTGCTGGGCGAAGACGGCCGCAGCATCCGCGAACGGCTGCTGCTCACCCTGGTGCGCGACGACCGCCTCAACACCGACGACCTGCGCGGTTTGCTGGCACTGCTGGGCCGCACCTTTGCTCCGAGGCGTCTGGCCCGTCGCCTGCGGGATCAGCTGTTCACCCGACTGAATCCCCTCGCCGCTTAGGGTCAGCGCCACCTGAACGCACGGCGATGTCCCTGGCCCCGATCAACCTGAGCGAAGCCGCCCAGGACCTGGCCAGCGGCGACTACGGCGACCTGGATGCCCAGGAGATCCTGCTGGAGTTTGCGCCCTACCTGCAGCCCCCCTACGTGCTGGCGGGAATCGGCCTGGCCATGGGCGTGCTCTGCGGCCTCACCTTCGCCAGGCTGGTGCAGGACAAGCTGAACGGCTGGAAGCAGGACCGCCTGGCACTGCTGCCGCTGGGTTGTTTCGAAACCAACCTGAGCTACAGCGGCATCATCCTCGGCATCACGCTGTTCATCGGGGGCAGCCTGCAGATCTTCGGCTTCGCCGCCGGCGCCGCCCTGCTGGTGGCCCTGCTGTTGTCGCTAGCCACCGCTGGGGCGCTGTGGGTGCAGCTCGAGCGGCTGATGACCCAAGTGGAGAACGGCACCTTCAGCGCCGTGGACTTCGACAACTTCGATCAGTTCTTCTGAGCCCTCAGGCCGCCAGATAGGCACCCATCTCCTGGGAGAGCCGGCGGATCTCCTCGTGGGCGCGCCGCTCGAGGCTGCGGGCCCGGTCACGGCTGATATAGAGCTCGCGGGCGATCGAACTGAGGCTCATCGGCTCCTCCAGACCGATGCCGTAGCGCATCTTCAGCACGCGGCACTGCAGATCCGGCAGCTGCTCCAGCAGATCGCGCATGTCGCTGCGCAGGCACTCCCCATCCACCAGCTCCTCCGGCTGCGTGCCTTCCGCCGCCAGCAGATCCAGCAGTTCGGTGTCGTCGCCGTCGCCCACCTTGGTTTCCAGGCTCACCGGCTGGCGGGCGCGGCACAGCAGATCCTTCACCTCCTCCTCCGGCAGCTCCACAAACTCCGCCAGTTCCGTGACGGTGGGGGTGCGGCCCAGTTCCTGGCTCAGCTCGCGCTGACCCTTCTTGAGCTTGTTCAGCGTTTCGGTGATGTGGATCGGCAGCCGGATCGTGCGGCTCTTCTCCGCAATCGCCCGCGTGATCCCCTGGCGGATCCACCAATAGGCATAGGTGGAGAACTTGTAGCCGCGGGTGGGGTCGAACTTCTCCACGCCCCGCACCAAGCCGATTGTTCCCTCCTGGATCAGATCCAGGAGCTCCATATTCCGCTTGGTGTATTTCTTCGCCACGCTCACCACCAACCGCAGGTTGGCCGCCACCATCCGCTCCTTGGCCCGCTGGCCACTGCGCAGGCGCTTCTTGAGCTGCACTGGGGTGAGACCAGCTGCAGCAGCCAGTTCGGCATCGCTGGGGTCGTCGCCACCGGCGCGCAGCCGCAGCTCTTCGCGCTGGTCCTCCAGCTGCATCAGCTCCTGCACCTGCCGGCCCAGGGTGATCTCCTGCTCATGGCTGAGCAGGGGCACGCGACCGATGTCGCGCAGGTAAGAGCGCACCAGATCGGTGCCGCCGGCGAAGGCGGCCGCATCGCGATCGGAACGAAGCACCGGAAGCGAAGGCATGCGCTGGAGGGGTTTACGAAACTCAGGTGTTTCGTAAACCTATCACCCTTTTTCTGGGCAGAATGCGGAAGACAACCGCCCTGGTGATGCCCGAAGAGCGGCTGCAGAAGCTGATCGCCGCGGCCGGGCTGGGCTCGCGCCGCCATGCCGAAACACTGCTGCGCGCCGGCCGGGTGAGCGTGAACGGGCGCATCGCTCAGCTGGGGGAGCGCGCCGATCCCGAGCGGGATGCCATCAGCCTCGATGGCCGGCCCCTCAGGGCGGCCCAGGCTCCACTGGTGCTGCTGCTCAACAAACCCGCCGGCGTGATGTGCAGCTGCCACGACCCGGAGGGACGACCGATCGTGCTCGATCTGCTGCCACCGGAGCTGGCCCGCGGCCAGGGCCTTCACCCGGTGGGACGCCTCGATCTTCACAGCCGCGGCGCCCTGCTGCTCAGCAACAACGGCGCGCTCACCCTGCAGCTCACCCATCCACGCTTCCAACACAGCAAGACCTACCGGATCTGGGTGCGCGGCCAGCCCAGCCGTGAGGTGCTGGACCGCTGGGCGCGGGGGGTGCCGCTCGACGGCGAACCCAGCCAGCCGGTGACCCTGCATCGGCTCGCGCAACAGGCCGATGCCACGCAGCTGCAACTGGTGATGCACGAGGGCCGCAACCGCCAGATCCGACGCACCGCCGAGCTACTGGGGCATCCCGTTGTGGATTTGCAACGGGTGGCGATCGGATCGATCGAACTCGGCGAGCTGCCGGAGGGTCGCTGGCGGCGCCTGGATCCTCAAGAATGGCCGCAACAGGACCCCCGGCCTTGATGCCCAGGCTTTCCCCCAGGATCTCCGGCCTCGGTCGTTTGTTTCGGCGTGGCGGCTTCCAGGCGGGCGGGGCAGGGGGTGAGGGAGCTGCAGCGGAGGATCCTCTGCTGGCGGCGGGACGGCTCATCAAGCAGGCCCGCGAGGAACGGGGCCTGAATCTGCGACAACTGGCTCTGGATACGCGCATCAGCACTCCGGTGCTGGAAGCGCTCGAGCGGGGTTGGCGCGATCGCCTGCCGGAAGGGGCCTACCTGCGCACGATGCTGCCGCTGATCGAGCAGCACCTGGAGCTGCCCAGCGGCAGTCTTGATGTGGCTCTGCCAAGCCAGGGCAATCCCAGCGGCTCCGGCCAGCAGCGCAACGGCCTGCTGCCGCGGTTCACACCCGGCTCCATCGATGTGTTCAGCAGCTGGCAGGGGGGCTTGCTCTACGCCGGCATCACCCTGGGGCTGATCTACGCCTTGAACCTGCAGCAGCGTCAGCTGGCCGCCGCCAATCTGCTCAGCCTGCGGCCGATCGCTCCCCTACCGGCGGCGCAACAAACCCGAGCGGCCAACCCGGGCACCACACTGCTGAGCCTCTACCCGGAGCTGCGCCCCCTGCAGCAGGCCAGCCAGGGCCAGGGCCGCAAGGCCTTGAACAGCCTCAACCAAGCCGACACCACCGCCAGGCAGCCGGGCGTGCTGGAACTGAACCTCAGCCAAGCCAGCACGGTGCAACTGCAGAGCGAAACAGGCCAGCGCTCCCAGCTCAAGGGAGCCCAGGGCCTGCTGGTGCTGCAACTGGAGCCGCCCCTCAGCCTGCGGGTGAACCCAGGCCCGAAAGCCGGAGAGGTGCTGTGGAACGGCACGCCCCTGGCGCCTGCGGCTCAGCAACCCGGCGTCTACCGGTTGCCGCAGCCGTCAACCCTCAGCGCTGATGGCGCTGCGCCAGCTCCCCCAACCCCTGCAACGGCCCCTTGAGCTGATCCAGGCTGCCGCTGAAGCGCCACCGCCAATTGCCATCACTGGTGCCGGGGGTGTTGAAGCGCGCCTCCTCACCCAGCTCCAGCAGATCCTGCAGCGGCACCACGGCCCAGTCGGCCCGGCTGGCCAGGGCCAGTTCCAGCAGCTGCCAGCCCGGGGCCTGCACAGGCCCCAGCAGCTCCTCCACCTGGCGGCGCTGATCGTCGCCGAGGCTCTGCCACCAGCCGATGCAGGTGGCGTTGTCGTGGGTGCCCGTGTAAACGCACCAGTTGGTGCCCTGGTAGTTGGCGGGCAGGAAGGGGTTGTCGGGGTGACCGTCGAAGGCGAACTGCAGGATCTTCATGCCGGGCAGGCGGTTGCGATCGCGCAGGGCTTCCACCCCCGGAGTGATCACGCCGAGATCCTCGGCAATCAAGGGCATGCCCGCGGAACCGCAGCGGCGCCGCAATTTGCGCAGCAGGCTGCGGCCCGGTGACGGACGCCAGCGGCCATGCTCGGCCGTGCGATCAGCGCCCGGCACACACCAGGCGGCCTCGAGCGCGCGGAAGTGATCAAGCCGCAGCAGATCAAACAGGCTGAGCTGACGCTCCAACCGCCGCAGCCACCAGCGGAAGCGGGTGAGGCGGTGCAGGGGCCAGCGATACACCGGCGTTCCCCAAAGCTGACCGGTGGCTGAGAAATAGTCGGGCGGCACGCCGCTCTGCTCACTGAGGTGGCCATCCGGGGCGGCAGAAAACAGACAGCGGTGGCTCCACACATCGGCACTGTCGTGGGCCACGTAGAAGGGCAGATCACCGATCACCTGCACCTGCCGCTGGCGGGCGTGATCGAGCAAACGCTGCCATTGCTGTTGGAGCTGCCACTGCAGAAGCGCCTCCTGCAGCAGGGCCTGGTGCTCCTGCTGATCCAAGGCGTGCAGGGCGGCCCGCTGGCGGCCCGCCAAGGGAGCGGGCCAGGTCCACCAGGGCTGGCCGCCATGGCGGCGCCGCAGCACCATGAAACGGCAGTGATCCACCAGCCAGGAACGCTGCTGCTGACGCCAGTGGGCAAAGCTCTGCCGCACCGCGGCATCCCATTGGGGGTGGCGCTGCAGCAACAGCTGCGCCAGGGCAAAGGCCCGCTGCTCAGCCACGGCCAGATCGAGCCGATGGGCCTCAGCGGCGCTGGGCAACCCACCTAGATCAGCCGCTTCGATCAGTCCATCACTGCAGAGCAGCTCGGCATCCAACAACCAGGGGTTGAGGGCGAAGCCGCTGGGTGAGCTGTAGGGAGAGCCCAGGCCATCGGTGGGAGCAAGGGGCAGGAGCTGCCAAGCCTTGATGCCGTGATCAGCGAGGCGATCCAACCAGTCATGGGCGACGGCCCCGAAGCTTCCGCAGGCCGGTGGCCCGGGGAGTGCGGTGGGATGAAGCAGAACGCCGGCCCTTCGCATCAATCCGGAAGCCGGTAACGGCTGATGATCCGGCGTGCAAAGGCCGGGATGTGCTCTTCCACCTTGTCAGGATGATTCCGGCGCAGCCACACCGCATTGCGGGTGAAGTGGGAATCGATCGAGAAGCGGCCGTATTCGAGGCCCTTCGGGCCGAACCGCTCCACGAAGAAGCCGATCAGATTGGCCACCCAGATCGGCAGCTTCACCGCCTTGTCGTAGGCCTCGATGCCCTGCTGCACAGCAGCCTGGCGTTGGCCACTGCTGCTCACGGGCGCCACCTCCAGTTCCGCCTCCACCAGATCCAGCAGCTGCTGGCCTTTGGGGTTGCGCACCGTGAGCCATTGGCGCCCGAACGTCGCCCCCATGTAGCCCACCACCAGATCGGCGCCGGCGTTGGTGTAGTCGAAGCAGCTCAGGCAGCTGGGGGCGAACACATCCTTGAGCTTCGGGGTGTCAAGCCCGAAGAAGGGCACCGTTTCCTCGCGGCCATCGCTGTGGCGGAAGTGGATGCGGAAGTCCTGCATGAACTCGTAGTGCACCACCGTGTTGGGTGAGCTCACCGTGCTCTCGAGGAACGTTTGCAGGCCCTGGCGCGACACGTTGTCGACGCAGGGAAGACCCAGCACGAACAGCGCATCGAGCGGCAGGGTGGGCTGCACGGCACGCAGCGCCTGGATCTGACAGCCCACGCCGATGGCCAACAGCTTCTTGATGCCGCTGCCGGGCAGCTGCTCCAGCACCTCTAGATTGGGCGAGAGGGTGGGCTTGTTCACCCGGGCGCTGAGCACCTCCTCGGGGGTGCGGGCCAGCCGCGGCACTGGGGTGAAGCGGTCGTCGTCGCTCTGGCCCACACACAGCACGGCATCCACCAGGCCGGTTTCCAGGGCGCGCACACCGATGCGGCTCACGATGCCCGTCCACTGGGCCCCAGCGATCGGCTGCTGCAGCCGGGCGGTGAGCATCCGCTGCTGCACGCCGAAATAGAGCTCGTCCTCGTTGTTGAGATCGCGGCTGCGGCCGTGGGCGGCCGTTTCCATCGACTCGAACTGTTGGTGCAGGAAAGCGCAGCTGTCCTTCACGTAGGCCACCCAGCGGCTGTCGCACAAGCCACACTGGCTGCAGAGATCCTTGGCGGGGTAAACGCTGCCCTTGGCCAGCGGTCTGGCGCGCTCATGGGGAGCGATGGCGCCTGAAGGGGAAGCGGCGGAAGTCAAAGCGGCGGGGCCGGCAGCCCAGGACGGCGTCACAACCTATCGAGGGCCACCACCACCAGGGCAACAAAACCACGCGGCTCGGCCAAAGTGGGGCGATTGTTCACGCCCAACGCCTTGGCTCCCCCCCAGCCACGCCAGCAGCGCAGCGCCCGGGTGCGGGCTGCCCTCCGTCTTCTGGCCGCCGGGGTGGGCCTGGCCGCCAGCCTGACGCTCCTGGGGGTCATCTGGCCGGAGAGCGATCGGGCCGTGCGTGACGAAGGACCGCCCAACGCTGCGGATCTGGGCGAGCTCCCCAACCGACCGATCAGCGTGCTGCTGATCGGCTCGGATGCCGATCGTCCCGGCCAGGTGGTGAATGGTGCGGCCCCACGCGGGCCGGCTAACAGCGACGCACTGCTGCTGGTGCAGGTGAATCCGCAGGGGCCCCTGCAGCTGCTGAGCCTGCCGGTGGAAGCGGCGGTGAAGCTGCCGGGCGACCCGCAACCCGTGGCCCTCGGCAGCCTCTACCGCCGCGGCGGCCCGGCCTTGGTGGCTGGGGCCGCCGCCCAGTTGGTGGGGCTGGCCAAGGGCCAACCCGACCGCTATCTGGTGCTGCCCCGCAGCGCGCTCCGCCAGTTGGTGGATGGCATCGGCCGGGTGGAGCTCTCCCCCGACCGCAGCATGCGCTACCGGGACAAGACGCAGAACTACCGCATCCAGCTCGATGGCGGCCTGCAGGTGCTGGATGGTGGGCAGGTGGAGCAGCTGCTGCGCTTCCGTGATGAACAGAACGGCCAGGAGCGGCGGCGCGACCGGCAGCAGATGGCCGTGGAGAGCCTGCTGCGCCAGATGGGGCAGCAGCAACAGCTGCAGCAACTGCCGGATCTGATCGCCAGCCTCCAGAACGAGGTGGAAACCAACCTCACCCGCCAGGAGGCCCTCAGCCTGCTGGCGGCCGTGCTGCGCCCCGGCGAACGGGTGGAGTTTGCAACGCTGCCGCTGCGGGCACCGCTGCAACCACAAGACCCACTCAGGCAGCTGGATGGGCGGGCGCAGCAGCCCTGGCCGCGCTGAGCGACCAACGCTTCAGCAGCTGCAGGCGCAAGGCCTCACGGGCCTGTTCATCGGCGTCGCCCGGGGCACCATCGAGCGCCGGCAGCCAACCCAGCCAGGGAAGCCCATCACAGCGGCGGCGTTCGGGCTGCCACAGACCTCCCAACTGCACGAGCCCCAGCAACGGCACGGCTTCTCGCTGCAACAGGGCGCTGTAAGCACGGGCCGGCCCCTGCTCCACCAACGCCGCTGGCACCAGCAGCAGCAGCGGCTGGCGCCACGCCCCGAGCCGTTCTGCCCAGCAGCCCCCCAGCTCCAGATCAGCAGCTGGATCGAGCCCCAGCGGCAACAACCACCCCTGAGGCTCCAGGGCCAGCTGCGCCAGGCAGCGATCGGCCTCCTCCGCGCCAGCGCGGAGGGGCAGCAACCGCAGCTGCAGCAGCGCCGCCAGCCTCCCCGCCTGCTGCGGCTCAGCCAGACCACCCGGGGCGGCCACCACCAAACCAGCGGAGGGCCGCTCGACGCGGAGCGAGGAAGCGAAGTTGGTCAAAGAGCTTCGGCCAAGGAACCGGGCGGCTTCTACGATCGGGGTTCCACCGTTCGCGCCAGCGGCCGCCGTGACCAGTTTCCTGACCGCAGAACGGGTCGATCAGGCGCCAGTGGCCCACGACACCCGGCGGCTACGGCTGTTCAGCGGCACCTCCAATCCAGCGCTGGCACGGGAAATCGGTGCCTACCTGGGGGTTCCCAATGGCCCGAGGGTGATCAAGCGCTTCGCCGATGGCGAGCTCTACATCCAGATCCAGGAATCGATCCGCGGCTGTGATGTGTTCCTGATCCAGCCCACCTGCGCTCCGGTGAACGATCACCTGATGGAGCTGCTGGTGATGGTGGATGCCTGCAAGCGGGCCTCGGCGCGCCAGATCACCGCGGTGATCCCCTACTACGGCTATGCCCGCGCCGACCGCAAGACCGCCGGCCGTGAGTCGATCACCGCCAAGCTGGTGGCCAATCTGCTCACCGTGTCGGGGGTGGATCGGGTGCTGGCGATGGACCTGCACTCCGCCCAGATCCAGGGCTACTTCGATATTCCCTGCGATCACATCTACGGCTCACCGGTGTTGGTGGATTACCTGTCGGGCCGTGATTTCGGCGATGTGGTGGTGGTGTCGCCGGATGTGGGCGGCGTGGCCCGAGCGCGAGCCTTTGCCAAGCAGATGAGCGACGCCCCACTGGCGATCATCGATAAACGCCGCTCCGGCCACAACGTGGCCGAAAGCCTCACGGTGATCGGCGATGTGGCCGGCAAGACGGCGATCCTGATCGACGACATGATCGACACCGGCGGCACGATCTGCGCCGGTGCACGGCTGCTGCGGGAGCGGGGCGCCACCCGGGTGCTCGCCTGCGCCACCCACGCCGTGTTCTCGGGTCCGGCGGTGGAGCGACTGTCAGCCCCAGGGCTGTTTGAGGAGGTGATCGTGACCAACTCGATTCCGCTGAGCGACGAGCGCCGCTTCCCGCAGCTTCAGGTGCTGTCGGTGGCCAACATGCTCGGTGAGGCCATCTGGCGCATCCACGACGAGAGCTCCGTGAGCTCGATGTTCCGTTGAAGGCAGCTCCACGGCGGCGCTGGCTCAGCGCAGCCCTTTTAAGCCTGGCCACCCTCCTACCCACCGCCGCCTGGGGCGAAGCGCGCCGGGTGGGGGTCTGGCTCACCAACAGTCCAAGCCCGCTCTATTACGAGCCGGGACGGATTGATCGGGCCGTGGCGGAGCTGGCGGGAGCGGGCTTCAACACGCTCTATCCGAACGTGTGGAGCCGGGGCAGCACTTTTCACCGCAGCCGCTGGGCGCCGATGGAGCCCGCGCTCGTGCAATCGGGAGCGCAGCACGATCCCATCTGCCGGATGACCGCGGAAGCCCACCGCCGCGGCCTGCGGGTGATCCCCTGGTTTGAATACGGCCTGATGGAGCCCGCTGAAGCCGCCGTGGTGCGGCAGAACCCGGAGTGGATGCTCCAGAAGCGCGATGGCCGCTCGGCTGTGGTGATGCACGGGAAAGAGATGGTGTGGCTGAATCCGGCCCATCCCGGCGTGCGCGAGCGCTTCCTCGGCCTGATCGGCGAGATCGTGCAGCGCTGCAAGGTGGATGGCATCCAGCTGGATGACCACTTCGCCTGGCCGGTGGAACTGGGCTACGACCCCTACACCCGCGGGCTCTACCGACGCGACACAGGGTTTGAACCCCCCGACAACCATGCCGACCGCAGCTGGATGACCTGGCGCCGCAAGCAACTCAGCAGCCTGCTGCGGGAGCTGCGCAGCACCCTGAAACGCAACGGCCAGGGCAGTCCCTACGTGAGCCTCTCACCGGGTCCGTTTCGGTTTGCCTACAACCAGTGGCTGCAGGACTGGGAGCTCTGGGCCCTCGGCGGCCTGATCGATGAGCTGGTGGTGCAGAACTATGCCTATTCGCTCAAAGGCTTCGAGCGCGATCTGCAGCAGCCGGCGCTCGTGAAAGCCAGCGGCTGGGGCATCCCCGTGGAGATCGGCATCCTCTCGGGCTTCGGTGGCCGCACCACGCCCATGCCCGCTCTGAGCGAGAAGGTGCGGCTGGCGGCGCAGCGCGGCCACGGCGTGATCTATTTCTATTGGGAAGGGCTCTGGGGGCAATACGCCGGCGCCGAAGGCGGTGCGACCCGCCGGCAGGGCCTGGGCCGGCTGCACCGCAGCCTGTTCAGCGAACCGCTTTCAGCCCGTTAGGCCGGCCCCAAACACTGCTGCACCACCTCGCGGCTGTTGGCCGAAAGCTCAGCGGCAGCCAGCTGCTCCAGCGCCACCCGCATGCGCCGGCTGCGCTCGGGGCCATAGCTCTGCCAACGGCTGAACACCTTGGCCAGCCGCGATGCCGTGATCGGATTGCGCTGATCCAGCCAGGCGATGCGCTCAGCCATGAACTGGTAGCCGCGGCCATCGAGGGCATGGAACTGAGCCGCATTGCCGGCAAAGCCCCCCAACACGGCCCGCAGCGAATTCGGCGCCGCCGGATCGAAACGGGGATGCTCCAGCAGAGCCTGCACACGGGCCACACCATCACCAAACGGCGCCGCGGCCTCCAGGCCAAACCAGGCATCAAGGATCACCGGCTTGTCCTGCCAGCGCTCATAAAAGGTGTGCATCGCGGCGGCGCGCTCAGGCGTGTCGTGACACTGCAGGGCCCGCAGACCAGCCCGGGCCAGGGTCATCGAGGGTCCGCCCACCGCCGCCGCGGCCTCCGCACGCACCCCGAGATCACCGGCCGCCACGCGCCAGCTCCAGGCGGTTGCGGTGAGGGCGCGATCGCCCACGCCATCGGGCCAGGCCAGCAGCCACTGGGGCCGGCAGCGCTCGAGGCTGTGCTCCAGGGGCTCCGCCAACTCCTCGCCGAAACGCCGCTGCAGATCCAGAAGAGCCTGGAACAGCGCCGGCGGATCGGAGACGCCGGCTTGCGCCAACGCCGCATCCTCCAGTTCCGGCAGCCCCGGCAGCGCCAGCAGCATGCTGCGGTTGGTATCGCAGAGCCCCACCTCCGCCAAGATCCGCTCGAAGGCGGCCACCAACCCCTCCTCCAGCTCATCGTTGGGGCTGCCGGCGGCCCGTTCCAACACGGCCTGCCGCAGCAACACCTGGCCGGCATCCCAGCGAGCAAAGGGCTCGCTATCGCAGGCCAGCAGATGCAACAGCTCATTGGTGCTGCGCTCGATCTCCAGCTTCACCGGTGCGGAGAAGCCGCGCAGCAGCGACAGGGCCGGCGGATGGCTGTGGGGCTCCAGGCCCTCGACGGTGATCCGCTGCTCCGGCTGATCGATCACCACCAACCGGCTGCCTTCACCCCAGGCGTGGGAGAGCGCAGCGGCCCGGGCCTGGGGCTCGCTCTCACCCTGGAGGCGCAGGGGCAGCGCTTCACCGGCCTGGCCCACCAGACCCAGCACCAGCGGAATCACCACGGGGCTTTTCTGCGGCTGCCCCGGCGTGGGTGGTGTGCACTGCCGCACCGTGAGGCTCAGGCGGCCCTCGAGCTCATCCCAGTGGCGCTCGATCTGCAGCCGGGGTGTTCCGGCCTGGCCATACCAGCTGCGGAACTGATCGAAATCAAACCGTGGCAGCGCGGCACCGGCAGCCCAGGCCTGCTGGGCCGCATCCTGCATGGCCTGCACGAAGTCGTTGCAGGTGGCCGCCGTGCCGTCATGACGGCTCACATACAGCGCCATGCCTTGCATGAACACCTCCTCACCCAGCAGGGTGTGGAGCGCCCGGATCACCTCCGATCCCTTCTCGTAGATCGTGGTTGTGTAGAAGTTGTCGATCGCTTGGTAGTGATCGGGCTGGATCGGGTGCGCCGTTGGCCCGGCATCCTCACGGAACTGGGTGTTGCGCAGCAGCGACACATCCTCGATCCGCTTCACGGCTGCCGAATGCAGATCGGCCGTGAAGCTGGCATCGCGAAACACGGTGAGCCCCTCCTTCAGGGAGAGCTGAAACCAGTCGCGGCAGGTGATGCGGTTGCCGGTCCAGTTATGGAAATACTCATGAGCGATCACACTCTCAATGCGCTCCAGTTCACCATCGGTGGCGGTGGCGGCATCGGCGAGCACCAGCTTGGAGTTGAAGATATTGAGGCTCTTGTTCTCCATCGCGCCCATGTTGAAATGGCGCACCGCCACGATGTTGAACTCATCAAGGTCGTATTCGAGGCCGTAGCGCTGCTCATCCCAGAGCATCGAGCGCTTCAGTGAAGCCATGGCATGGGCCGTGTAGGGCGCATCGCCGGGCTCCACGTGCAACCGCAACTGCACGGTGCGGCCGCTGCGGGTGGTGAACTGATCGCGCACTTCCTCCAGCTGGCCCGCCACCAGGGCAAACAGATAAGAAGGCTTGGGGAAGGGATCGTCCCAGATGGCGTAGTGGCGGCCCTCGGGCAACACGCCAGTTTCAAGGCAGTTGCCGTTGGAGAGCAACACCGGGCAGCTGCTCTGATCCGCCTCGATGCGCACCCGGAAGCAGCTGAGCAGATCGGGGCGATCCGGGTGAAAGGTGATGCGGCGGAAGCCCACCGCCTCGCACTGGGTGGTGAACATCCCACCACTCACATACAACCCTTCCAAGCTGGTGTTGGTGGCCGGCTGGATGCGCACCCGGCTACGCAGCCTGAAGGGCCGGGCCGGTGGCTCCAGCAGCACCAGCTGCTCCGCCTCCAACCGGTAGGCGGCAGGCTCCAGCGGTGCGCCATCGAGCTGCAGGCTGAGCAGCTCCAGATCCACCCCCTGCAACACCAGGGGGCCAGCCTCGGCAGCGGGATTGGGCTCGAGCTGCAGCTCGGTGTCCACCAGCGCCTGGTCAGCAAACAGCTGCACCAGCAGGCTGGTGTGACGGATCAGACAGGGCGCCGGGCGGTAATCGGCGAGGCGAACGGTGGCCATAGGAGCGGATCAGGCGCGCTGGCGGAGCTCAGGGCTTCTTGGCGGGGGCGGGGGCTTGGCTGGGCTTGCCGGCTGGAGCGGCGCCGCGGTTCTTCAGCACGTCCTGAACCTTCTTGCGCACATCGGCTGGCACCTCATCCGGGCACACCTCCACCGCACCGAGCACGGCGGAATTGATCGCTCCCTTGCGCAATTCATCGATGGAGAGGGGCTTGGGGCCCACCTGGGTGATCGTGCCCTGGTGCTGCCCCTGAATCACCTGGGCGATGGTTTCACCGGCCACAGCCACAGCTTTGTCGAACTCAATGCCCGCAGCCCTGGCGATGCACACATTCAGGGCACCGATGCGGGTGTAGAGGCTCATATCGGCCTCGGTGGCCGGGGCCGCAAGCACCGCCACCGGGGCCAACACCAGGGCCAGGGGGAGCAGCACCAAGCCCAGGCGGCTCACAGAGGGTCGGTGTGAGGAGGGGCGGCGTGAGGAGAAGCGCACAGCGATCGGTTGTTGTGGCCCCAATCCTGCTGCAGAACGCTCAAAGCGCCATCAGGAACCGGCCGGCAGCGGCGGCCCCGCCCCTTCCAGGCGAATCTCGTGGTGCATCTCCACCAGCTCCAGGTTGCCGTCGCACCAGGAATAGATCGAGCGGGCCCGGAAGCGGTCCTGATCCACCAGCCGGATGTGCTCGAGGATGTCCCACTGCTGGTAGTGAGATTCGAACACGAGCTCGTGCTCATCGGCCTGGCGGATCTGGCTCTTGATGGGAGACCCGCAGAGGTAACCGCGGTTGCGGCGCAGCTGGTGGCCACAAAGAGAGGCATCCATCACGCCTTCGCGCACATAGCGGGGCTTGATGTCGAAGAAGTCGTATTCCTTCTCCGGCCACCAGGTAATGCGATAGCGAGGCTCGGCCTCAGCCTGATCTTCAAACGTCTCTAGTCGCAGCAGCATGTCCACCCGCAACACCTCGTCGTCGGGGAAGAAATATTGCCGCCGGGAGCGCCACAGGCCGAGATTGCGGTTGAACCAGCGCCGCAGCGTGCTGTCGAGCTGAATGCGACTGCCGCGGCCGGCATCCGGTTGCGACGCCACCGGATGCACACGTGTCGCGAGTTCTCGCGGGAAAGCCACGGGGTTCCTCAGGACAACGTCTCGTCACAGTTGTCATAGCGCGACTGGCAGAGCTGTCCAAACCTCATAAGGTGAAACCACAATTTCTGCAGATTCAGCGCGCCGGTGCCAGCCGCAGGGGAACAGTCCCCCGACGAGCTTCAATCCAGCCGCTCCCCGCTCAGCGCCTCGTCCCTGCCGATCCAGCGGCCGGAACGCAGCCGGGGAGCAGGTTTTAACCTGTCTGCGCAGCTGGACGGGGACCATGGCCACCGCAAGCAACTGAAGCTGCTGTTGGTGGCGGCGCCCCATCACCGGGCCACCCCCGACCTGCGCGGTTTAGTGGCGTTTCTGGAACACCAGGATTTCGGCTTCGACGTGAGCCTGGAGATCGCCGACCCGGCCGAGCGCCCCGAACTGCTGGAGCTGCACCGGCTGGTGGCCACGCCGGCGCTGATCAAGCTGGAGCCCACCCCCAAGCAGGTGTTTGCCGGCAACACGCTGCTGCAGCAACTGCGCAACTGGCTGCCCCGCTGGCAGCAGCTGGAGGTGGTGAGCGGCTTGGGCATCAGCCTGCGACCCGCCGAAAGCGATGGCAGCCGCACCCAGCGCGAACTGCAACTGGAAGACCAGCTGCTGGTGTTGCGTCAGGAAAACGAAACGCTGATCGAGCGCCTGCGGGTGCAGGAGCGGCTGCTGCGGATGGTGGCCCACGAGCTGCGCACCCCGCTCACCGCCTCCAAGCTGGCCCTGCAGAGCCTCAACCTCGGCCAGATCGATCAAACGCGCTTCCGCGACGTGCTCGGGCGGCGGCTGGATGACATCGAGCAGCTCTCCAAGGATCTGCTGGAAGTGGGCACCACCCGCTGGGAAGCGCTGTTCAACCCGCAGCGGCTGGCCCTCGGCCCGGTGGCGGCCGAAGCGATCCTGGAGCTGGAGAAGCTGTGGGTGGGCCGCGGGCTGGAGCTGCTCACCGACATCCCCACCGACCTGCCAGATGTGTTTGCCGATCGGCGCCGCATGCGCCAGGTGCTGCTCAACCTGCTGGAGAACGCCTTCAAGTTCACCCCGGATGGCGGCCAGGTGAGCCTCACGATCCTGCACCGCACCAGCCAGTGGCTGCAGGTGAGCGTCTGCGATTCAGGCCCCGGCATTCCCCGCGATGAGCAGGAGCGGATCTTTCTCGAGCGGGTGCGGCTGCCGCAAACCTCCTCCAACACCTCCGGCTTCGGGGTGGGCCTCTCGGTGTGCCGCCGGATCACCGACGTGCACGGCGGCCGGATCTGGGTGGCCTCGGAGCCTGGCGAGGGAGCTTGCTTCCACTTCACCGTGCCGGTGTGGGATGGCCAGAGCGCCAGCTGAGCAACGTTCACCCCGGCACCATTGACGAAGGGCACCCCTGGCCCGTAGTTTCTCTGCATCGGATGCGAGGCCGAAAAGCCAAGCAGCGCAAGGGCATCAGCTCTTCCCACATCCGAGTCCTAGCCCCCATCGTCTAGAGGCCTAGGACACCTCCCTTTCACGGAGGCGACAGGGGTTCGAATCCCCTTGGGGGTATCCAAAGACCAAGCGGCCTCGAGCCGCTTTTTTTGTGTCGATCCGTTCAGAGCAGACCGTTCAGGCCAGACCGTTCAGGCCAGACCGGCCACGGCCACGGCACGGCGCTGGGCTTCCTGCTGCACGGCGCGCAGGTTGGCGGCCAGGTCTTCACGCAGGCGCTGCTCGATCAAACCGATCGGCATTCCCACACAGCCCTGAACGGTGAGTTCATAAAGGAGGGTGGTGGTGCCGCCATCCACACCGATCTGCCAGGCCCCTTCAAAGCGGCGGAAGTCGCCCTTGGCCATCACAAACGACAGGCGGCGCTCATCGCGATGCTCGGTGAGCTCCAGCTGCACCCGGGCCTTGAAGCGCAGGCCCATGAAGCTCTGAGCCCCTTCCTGCTCCAGCCCCACCACGTTGGCGCGGCGCCACAACAGCCTGGAGGTCTGCAGGTTGGGGATGAACCGGCTGAGGCTGTCGTAATCGGTGAGCACCGCCCAGATCCACTGGGGATCCAGCGCCAGGCGCAGCTGCACGGCCAGGCGACGCGTTCCGCCAGGGAGACGCTCCATCTCCTGCTGGATCGTGTCGAGCTCACAAACATCGGCAGCGAACGGCGTCAAGGGCAAACCGACGTGTTCAGGCTGACGGGCGGCTTAACTTAACTCGCTTCAGTCAAGGCGTGCGAATTCCCTATGATCGCGCGCGTTATCAGGGCCCGGAATCCATGCGTGTTTCGACCGCTACCACCAGTTGCAGCGACTCGCATGTGTTCACGGTGGTGGTGCAGGGCTACGGCAGCGCTCAAGAGAGCAACGCCGAGCGCAGCATCTCCGTTCCCTTTTCCCGCCTGCAGTCCCTGATGCAGTCCATCAGCCAGCTGGGCGGCAAGGTGATCTCTGTCACGGCTGCCTCTGACGCCTCCGCAGCTCCGGCCGCACCCGCTGCCCCTGCTGCTGCCAAGAAGGCCACCCCGACCAAAGCCCCCGCTAAACCCGCTGCCGCTGCCGTGCATCACGCCGACGTTCCCGTCAACCTCTACAAGCCCAAGACCCCCTTCATCGGCACGGTCACCGAGAACTACAGCCTGCTGGCCGAGGGTGCCATCGGCCGTGTGAACCACATCACCTTCGACCTCAGCGGTGGCGATCCCCACCTGCGTTACGTGGAAGGTCAGTCGATCGGCATCATTCCCGATGGCGAAGATGCCAACGGCAAGCCCCACAAGCTGCGTCTCTATTCGATCGCCAGCACCCGCCATGGCGACGACATGGCCGACAACACCGTGTCGCTCTGCGTGCGCCAGCTGCAATACGAAAAGGATGGCGAAACCATCAACGGTGTGTGCTCCACCTTCCTCTGCGACATCGAGCCCGGCGCCAAGGTGAAGATCACCGGCCCTGTGGGCAAGGAGATGCTCCTGCCTGACGACGAGGACGCCAACGTGATCATGCTGGCCACCGGCACCGGCATCGCGCCGATGCGCACCTACCTGCGCCGCATGTTCGAGCCCACCGAGCGCGAGAAGAACGGCTGGCACTTCAAGGGCAAGGCCTGGCTGTTCATGGGTGCTCCCACCACCGCCAACCTGCTCTACGACGACGACTTCAACCGCTACGCGAGCGAGTTCCCCGAAAACTTCCGCTACACCAAGGCGATCAGCCGCGAGCAGCAGAACGCCAACGGCGGTCGGATGTATATCCAGGACCGCGTCAGCGAGAACGCCGAGGAGATCTTCTCCTGGATCGAAAATCCCAAGACCCACGTTTACATGTGCGGTCTGCGCGGCATGGAGCCCGGGATCGACGAGGCGATGACCGCCGCCGCCGCCGCCAAGGGCCTGGCCTGGCACGAACTGCGCCCGCAGCTCAAGAAAGCCGAGCGCTGGCACGTGGAAACCTATTGAGCACTGGCACCAACAGCTCAACTGCAAGGCCCGCCCTACGGCGGGCTTTTTTGTTGCCAACCCATGCGGCGGCGGGCTGGCCTCGTTAAACCTGGAGCACGTGCACATCCGCGATGGCCGCCACCCAGACCAATCCCCTGCGCGTCGGCCTGCGCCAGGAGCGGGTGATCTCGCCGCAGTGCCTGGTGATCTTCGGGGCCAGCGGTGACCTCACCCACCGCAAGTTGATTCCAGCCCTGTTTGAGCTGTTTCGGCAGCGGCGGCTCCCCACTGAATTTTCCGTGCTGGGCTGCGCGCGTCGCCCCTGGAGCGACGACGACTTCCGCAACCGCATGGCCGAAGCCATGGCCGCTGAGGTGCAGCAGCACCAGAGCGCCTGGCAGCAATTCGCCGCCTGCCTCTTCTACGAACCGGTCGATCTGCAACAGGACGAGGACGTGGTGCGGCTCGGCAGCCGCCTGGAGGCCCTCGACCGGCAACGGGCCACCCGTGGCAACCGCACCTTTTATCTCTCGGTGTCGCCGGCGTTCTACGGCAGCGGCTGCCGCGCCCTGGC
This sequence comes from Cyanobacteria bacterium M_surface_10_m2_179, assembly GCA_016882545.1. Taxonomy (GTDB): domain Bacteria; phylum Cyanobacteriota; class Cyanobacteriia; order PCC-6307; family Cyanobiaceae; genus Vulcanococcus. The sequence goes on from VGPW01000006.1 coordinate 28,407, forward strand.
CAACGCAGGCCTGCTCAAGGATCCAAGCCGCAGCCGGGTGGTGATCGAAAAACCCTTCGGCACCGACTACAGCAGCGCCCAATCGCTCAACCGGGTGGTGCAGAGCTGCGGCCAGGAATCGCAGATCTTCCGCATCGACCACTACCTGGGCAAGGAAACAGTCCAAAACATCCTGGTGCTGCGCTTCGCCAACGCCATCTTCGAGCCGATCTGGAACCGCAACTACATCGCCAACGTGCAGATCACGGCGGCGGAAACCGTGGGGGTGGAGGAGCGAGCCGGTTACTACGAAACCAGCGGTGCCCTGCGGGACATGGTGCAAAACCACCTCACCCAGATGCTGGCGCTCACCGCCATGGAAACGCCGGGACACTTCGATCCCGAATCGATCCGCAGCGAGAAGGCGAAGGTGCTGCAGGCGGCTCGCCTCGCCAACGAAGACGAACCCTGGAAGTGCTGCGTGCGCGGCCAATACAGCCGCGGCGGCAACCGGGCCAATCCGATGGCGGGCTACCGGGAGGAGCCGGGGGTGAACCCCGACAGCACCACCGAAACCTATGTGGCGATGAAGCTGTTCATCGACAACTGGCGCTGGCAGGGGGTGCCCTTTTATCTGCGCACCGGCAAACGTCTACCCAAACGGCTCTCGGAGGTGGTGCTCACCTTCCGCAAGGCACCGGTGCAGCTGTTTGATGCAGCAGGTGGCACCCCCACCGCCAACCAGCTGGTGCTGCGCATCCAGCCCGATGAGGGTGCCGGGTTTGTGTTCGATGTGAAGGCTCCCGGCTCCGGCATGCGCAGCCGACCGGTAGACATGCACTTCAGCTACGACGAAAGCTTCGGTGAACCCTCCGATGAGGGTTATGTGCGCCTGCTCGCCGACGCCATGCTCGGCGATCCCACCCTGTTCACCCGCAGCGATGAGGTGGAAGCGGCCTGGCGGCTCTACACCCCGCTGCTGGAGCTGATCGAAGACGCCCCTGCCCAGCTGCCCGTCTACCCCTACGAAGCCCGCACCTGGGGCCCCGGCGCCGCCGACAACCTCCTGGCCGAAGACGGCCTGATGTGGCGTCGCCCCTAATCCAGCTTTCACTCCGCTCCCCCACTCCGCTGCAACCGCCATGGCTCCCCAGCTCACCCTGCAGGCCCCGCTTCAGCTCCCCCCCCAGGAGGTGCCGGCCTACCTCAACCGCCTGTGGGGCGAAAGCCTCAAGGAATCCAGCGGCGCCGCCACGTTCACGCTGCTGGTGTGGGAGCCATCGTGGCTGGAACAGCAACTGATCCGCACCGGTCGCATCGACGGCCCGATCAGCGGCCTGCTGAGCGAGCAGCTGCTGCAGGCCGCACGCCGGGCCGTGGGGGAGCTGGCCCTGCCGGCCAGCACCGCTCCAACCGCCCCGGAGCTGGCGTGGGCCCTGGGTCAGGAAGGGGGCGACCACACGGCGGAGGATCTGCGCGGTCAGTTCGTGGATCGCGCCATCAGCGCCCACCAGCCGCGGCGGCTGATCACCCTGGCGCCCACCCTGGCCGCGGATCGGCAGCTGGAATCCATGGTGGCCGCCTACTGCCCGCTGCCGGAGGAGCGCGGGGTGAGCGCCGATGCCTGCGGTGATGTGGTGGTGCTGCGCGGCGGCATGGGAGCCATGCCGCAGGGATTGGCGATGCTGCAGGAGCTGATCCCCGCCGATCTGCCCTGCTGGGTGTGGTGGAACGGCACGATGGATGAATCGCCGGAGCTGCTGGAAGCCCTGGCGGTGCCGCCGCGACGGCTGGTGGTGGATAGCTCCATCGGCGAGCCGCGCCGTTGCCTGGATCTGCTGGTGCAACGGATCGAGCTGGGGCAGGCGGTGAACGACCTCAACTGGCTGCGGCTACGCACCTGGCGCGAATCGCTGGCCATGGTGTTCGACCCGCCGAGTCGCCAGAGCGCCCTCGATCAAGTGGTGCAGCTCGACATCGACGTGGAAGGTCAGCACCCGGTGAAAGGGTTGCTGCTGGCGGCCTGGATCGCTGATCGCCTCGGCTGGCACCTTGTGAACAGCTACTGGATCGATGGAGCTGGCACTGGCACCGGCAACGAAGGTCGCGGCATCGGCGCCGAATTTCAGCGCAGCGACGGCCAAAGCGTGCAGTTTCGGTTGATGCCCGTGCCGGTGGGCATCAGCAAGATGCATCCAGGCGCCCTGGTGGGCCTGCGGCTGATCTGCGCCCCACCCGATCGCTCACCGCTGTGCGTGATCCTCTGCTCGGAATCGGGCGGTTGCATGCGCCTCGAAGCCGGCGGCGTGGCCTCGATGGAGCTGGCCGAGGAGGTGGTTCCCCTGCCCAACGAAAGCGAGGAGATGGAGATGGCGCGGTTGCTGGGTGGCGGCCACGACAGCACCAACCCTCTGCTGGCCGCTGCCGCCGCCTTGGCTGCCAAGCTGCTGCCCAACTGATCCACGGCCCCCAGCCGAGCGCCCCGTCCGATGCCCTGCCTGATCGCCGCCCCAACCAGCGGCAGCGGCAAGACCCTCGTGAGCCTGGCGCTCACGGCCCTGGCCCGGCGCCGCGGCTGCAGCATCCAAACCTTCAAGGTGGGGCCCGATTACCTCGACCCCCAGCTGCTCGCGGCAGCCAGCGGCCGCCCCTGCCGCACCCTCGATCCACTGCTCTGCGGTGAAGCCTGGTTGCAGCGGAGCTTCCAGCAACACGGCAGTGCTGCGGAGCTGAGCCTGGTGGAGGGGGTGATGGGCCTGTTCGACGGCCGCGGCCCCAGCAGCGACGGCAGCTCCGCCCACGTGGCCCAGCTGCTGCAGCTGCCGGTGGTGCTGGTGGTGGAAGCCAGCCGGCAGGCGGGTTCGGTGGCGGCGCTGGTGCGGGGTTTCCGCGATCACCAGCCCCAGCTGCAACTGGCCGGCGTGGTGCTCAACGGCGTGGGCAGCGAGCGGCACCACGCCCTGCTGCGCGACGCCCTGGCCGCGATCGCCATGCCGCTGCTGGGGGCCCTACCGCGCCACGACAGCCTGGAGCTGCCCTCCCGCCACCTGGGGCTGCTGCCGGCCCACGAGCTCGCCGATCTGCAGCAACGCCTCGGAGCCTGGGCGGATCTAGCCGAACGCCACCTCAACCTCGAAGCCCTCTGGCCGCTGCTCAGCGCACCGGCGGCGGCAGCCGAGCCTCCCGATCACAACGACCCCAGCGGGGATGCACCCCGGGCTGAGGTTGAGATCGATGCGCCTATCACCGTGGCGATCGCCAGCGATGCTGCCTTCCACTTCCGCTACCCGGAGGCCACCGAGCTGCTGGAGCAGCAGGGGCTCACCGTGCAGAACTGGTCGCCGCTGGCCGATGAACCGCTGCCGCCACACTGCCGGGCCCTGGTGTTGCCAGGGGGCTACCCGGAACTGCACGCCGCCCAGCTGGCCGAGAGCCGGCGCAGCCTGCAGGCGCTGGGCCAGGCCCATGCCCATGGCCTGCCGATCTATGCCGAATGCGGCGGCCTGCTGCTGCTGGGGCAGCGATTGAGCGATGGCAACGGCCAAGCCCATGCCATGGCGGGGGTGCTGCCCTTCAGCGCCGAGCGCGGGGGCCTCAGCCTCGGCTACCGCGACGCCACAGCGTTGCAGGACGGCCTGGTGCTGCGCCGGGGCGAGCGGCTCTGCGGTCATGAATTTCACCGCTGGCAACTGCAGCCGGAGGCCGTGGCCAGGGCCGAGCAGCTGTGGCAGCTTGAGGGCTGGGGCAGCCCGGCCCGCCCTGAGGGCTGGAGCCGTTCGCAGCTGCATGCCAGCTGGCTGCATCTGCATTGGGGCGGCTGCCTGGCCGTGCCCCAGCGCCTGGCCGCCGCCGCCCGCCGCTACACCCCTCCGCCCTGTGCCTGATCGCCGCGATGGCCTCCCCCGAGCTTTGGCTGCTGCGCCACGGCGCCACCGAATGGGCCCTCAACGGCCGCCACACCGGCAGCACCGATCTGCCCCTGCTGCCCGAGGGTGAAGCGGAGGCCCGGGCCCTCGCCCCATTGCTGGCCCAGCAGACGTTCGCGGCCGTGTTCACCAGCCCGCTGCAGCGCGCCCGCCGCACCTGCGAGCTGGCGGGGCTGGGCGGGCAGGCCACGGTTGAGCCGGATCTGCGCGAGTGGGATTACGGGCGCTACGAGGGGATCACCACCGCCGAGATCCGCCAGACGGTGCCGGACTGGACGGTGTTCACCCACCCCTGCCCCGATGGCGAGAGCCTGGCGCAGGTGCGGGAGCGCTGCGAACGCCTGATCGCCCGCTGCCTCGATACCGCCGCCAGCGGTCCGGTGGCCCTGTTTGCCCACGGCCACATCCTGCGCAGCCTGGCGGGCTGCTGGCTGGGGCTCGGCGTGCCGGGCGGAGCGCTGTTGGTGCTCGGCACCGGCAGCTTCTGCGTGCTCGGCTCGGAGCGCCAGCAACGGGCTCTGCTGCGCTGGAACGCACCGGTGAAGGCAGCGCTGTAGCCAGCGGAGCAGCGCCGTGGCAGGTTGAGAACAAGCGAGCGGGAGGTGCGCCGTGCGAGAGAGAAAAGAGCCGCAACCCAGGCGCACCACCCCGCGCCAGATGGAATCGCGAGCTCCGGGCTGGCTGATCGCCGATTCGATCGCGCCCGGCCGCAGCAGCCGCAGCGTGCGCCAGCGCGAATGGCTGGAGGTGCAACGGCCGGAGCCCTCCACCCAGCAACGCCTCGAGCGCTGGCAGCTGATCGTGCACGGCCGGGTGCAGGGGGTGGGCTACCGGGCGGCCTGCTGCCAGAAGGCCCGCGAACTGGATCTGAATGGCTGGGTGCGCAACCTCAGCGATGGCAGCGTGGAGGTGCAGGCGGAGGGCAACCTGCATCAGCTCACCGAATTGCGCCTCTGGTGTGAACGCGGCCCCCAGGGAGCCGGGGTGCACAGCGTGAGCCATAGCCAGCTGAACCCGATCAGGGAAGACTGGTTCGAAATCCGACGCTGATCTGGCCGCGATGACCAACGGGAGCCTCTGGGCCGAGCTGTTGGCCTACGGCAGTGGCATCGCCATCAGCCCGATTCACATCGGCCTGCTCCTCCTGTTGCTGCTGGGCCCGCAGCCCCTGCGCCGAGGCGGCCTGTTCGTGCTCAGCTGGATGGCCACGGTGACCCTGATGGTGGTGCTGCTGCTCACCGTGGGCCATGGCCTGGTGCTCACCATGGAGAAAGGCAGCAGCCACCGCACCGGCCTGGATCTGTTGGCGGCCGGAGCGCTGCTGGCCCTGGGCCTCAAGGAACTGCTCGAACGCCGGGAGGAGGGCCAGGAAGCGCCGGGCTGGACACGCCAGCTCGATCGCTTCTGCGCCATGCCGCTGCCGCTGCTGCTGGGGGCCAGCTGCGCCATTGAGGTGATCAGCCCGGACGATCTGTTTCTGTTCGCCAAGGCGGCCTCGGCCCTGCTCTCCGCAGGCCTGAACCGCGCCCAGGAAGTGATCTACACAGCCGGCTTCAGCGTGGCGGCCAGCCTGGCGTTGCTGGTGCCCTTCACCACGGTGCTGGTGGGGCGCGATCGGGTGGTGCCGCTGCTGGAGAAAGGCAAGCAAGTGTTGTTCGCCCGCGGCGATCTGCTGGTGGGAGGGCTGAGCCTGGTGTTGGCGGGCTATCTGGGTTGGCAGGGCATCGACGGCCTGCAGCTGCGCTGACGCCGCCTCAAGCGCCCTGGGCGAGCCAGTCGCGCCAGCGCTGCTGGTCGTCGGCGGCGGTGCCACCACCACGGCCATCGGCCACCAACCACACCGCCTGGCTGGCGCGGCTCACCGCCACGTACACCAACTGGCGGCGCAGCACCGCGTCGCTGGGCCAGAACACATCGCCCGCCACGAACACCTCCCCGAAGGTGCTGCCCTGGCTGCGGTGCACCGTGAGCACAGCGGCCGGCCCCAGCGAAGCAAACGCATCGCGCACCAGGAAGTAGCGCCGCCACAGGGCCCGGCCGGCCTGCTTGCCAGCGTCGCGGGCCTGCTGCCGCAGCTGCCGCATCAGGGCTTCGAGCTCGGTGCGTGCCGTGCTGCCCGCCGGTGGCAGCAGCCGCAGGGTGAGCCGCGATTCGCCCGCCTCCACCTCGGCGCTGAGGGTGTCGATCACCGGCGCCGTGAGGCCATCGCCGCTGCCGATGCCGAAATCTGCCAGGTCGCAGCGCTCGGGCGTCACATCCCGCACCACCAGCTCGCGGTTGGAGCCCAGCAGCATGTCGGGCTCTTCGGCCGCCTCCTCGCCGGCGCGGCAGGCCGGCGCCATCACGGCTGCCCGGGTGATCAACACCTCCCCCGGCAGCACCGGCAGCTGATCGGCCATCTCGCCGTGGATCGCCCGGCGGGCGAGCGGCACCAGCTGCTCAAGGGCGCGGTTGGTGAAGCAGAGGATGCGGGCGTGATCGGGATTGTCGAGCTCGGCGCCGCGGCGCAGGGCCGCCTGGGCCGCCGCCAACCATTCGTCGCGGGGCAGCGCCGCCACCTGGCCATGGTTGTCGCGCACCGGCGCCAGGGCCGGCGGCTGGCGGCAGGGGAGCTGCCCATTGCGCAAACCCGTGGCCAGCTGCAGCACGGGCCCCTGGTGGCGCACCACCTCCGAGAGGCTGGCGGCCGCAGCGCGGCCCATGGCGAACACCGGACTGGTGGGTTCTCCCACCGGCGGCAGTTGGGCGGGATCGCCCACAAACACCAGCCGCGTGCGGAAGGGGTGCGCGCAGCGCAGGGCAATCTCCAGCAGGGTGCTGTCCACCATCGAGGCCTCATCCACCAGCACCAAGCCGAGGTTTTCCAAGGCAGCTGCCGTTTGCTCCGTTTCCTCGCAGCGCTCCAGATCCCCCTGGCGCTTGAGCTTCAGCCGCAGCAGCCGGTGGATCGTGCTCGGATACCAGGTGGGCTGCAACGCGGCCCAGGCCAGCTGCTGCCGCAACACGCCCACGGCCTTGTGGGTGGGGGCCACCACGGTCCAGCACAGGCCGAGGTCGTCCACCTGCTGCAACAGGTGGCGGGAGAGGTAGGTCTTGCCGGTGCCGGCGTAGCCGCTCAGCACAAACGGCGTGCCGTCGTAGGGAGCTTTCAGCCAGGCCGCAAAGGTCTCGGCGGCTTGGGCCTGCCCTGCGGTGAGCGCCTCAGCCAACGCCTCCCCCAACCGCCAGCCAGCCCCAGTGCTGGGCCAGCAGCAGCGGCGATCCCACCCACACCAATCCCGGCAGGGCCACCAGCGGACCGATCAGGCTGCCCACCAACACCTCCAAGCGGGTGTGGCCGAGGTTTTCCTTGAGGGGCTTCAATTCGGGCGACTGATCGGGATGCAGTTCCCACAGGCCATCGGGCAAACCATTCACCCGCTGGGCGGTGATCCCGGCCGCCCGGCGCACGCCAGCAGCGTCATAGAGCACCACAAAACACATGGTGGCCGCCAGGGCAAACACAGCCGAATCAAACCCGTTCTGCCAGCCCAGCCCTGCGGCGGTTCCAGTGAGCAGCGCCGAGTGGCTCGAGGGCATCCCGCCGGTTTCCACCAGCACCTTGGGGTTCCAGCGGCGGTGCACCACCAGCTCGATCACCAGCTTGGAGAGCTGGGCGCTGCCGCAGGCCGCCAGGCCCCACCAGAGCGCGCCGTTGTCGAGGAGGCCGAGCAAGGGGGCGCTCATCGATCGCGGCTCGTGATGTAGTCGGCCAGGGCCAGCAGCGGCGCCGCCTTGCCACCGGCGCTCCAGGGCTCGAGCGCAGCCTTCGCTTCCGCCACCAGGGCATCGGCCCGCTGCCGTGAGGCCTCCAGGCCCAGCAGCTTGGGATAGGTGGTCTTGTCAGCGGTGAGGTCTTTACCGGCGGTTTTGCCGAGCACCTCACTGCTGGCGGTCACGTCAAGGATGTCGTCGATGATCTGAAAGGCCAGGCCGATGCCGCGGGCGTAGGTGCGCAGGGCCTGGAGCAGGGCCTCCGGGGCGCCGGCGATCAGAGCGCCGGTGAGCACGCAGGCGCGCAGCAGGGCGCCGGTTTTGTGGAGGTGGATGTATTCGAGCGTCTCGAGGTCAACGTCCTTGCCTTCGCACTCGAGATCCACCACCTGACCGCCCACCAACCCTGGAGCGCCCGAGGCCAGGCTCAGTTCAGCCACCACCTTCAGCAGCTGCTCGGCCGGCACCCCAGGGCTGCGCAACGCCACCATCTCGAAGGCGCGGGTGAGCAGGGCATCGCCCGCCAGGATCGCGTTGGCCTCGCCATACACCTTGTGATTGGTGGGCCGGCCGCGGCGCAGATCGTCGTTGTCCATGGCGGGGAGATCGTCATGGATCAGCGACATGGTGTGCACCATCTCCAGTGCCACCGCCGTGGGCATCGCCAGCTCGCTGTTGCCGCCGGCCAGTTCACAGGCCGCCAGGCAGAGGATCGGGCGCAGGCGCTTGCCGCCGGCCAGCAGCGAGTAGCGCATCGCCTCCCGCAGGCTCTCGGGCCGCTCTGGGCCGAGGGAGCCATCCAGGGCCGCCTCCACCTTCAGCCGCGCCGCTTCCAGGTAGGCGGCAAACACGAAGCCGGTCGCCTCGGCGGCGGAGCTGTTGCCAGTGCTGCTGACGGCCGCGGTCATGGGGGCTGGGCCTGGGGCCATTGCTGCGCCGGATTCTCTCAGGCCAGGGCCTGGGGCACCCATCAATGACCAAGAAGTGAACGCAGAATCTTGCGTGCCAGGAGCTCTTTGATCTCCACATGGCGTGGAATCGCTTCCTGGATACCCGTGGAGGGGTTGATCCAGAGCGAGTGACTGGCGCCTTCACGCTTCAGCACATAGCCGGCACGACGCAGTTTTCGCTCCAGGTCCTTTCGCTTCAAAGGTCAGACCTAACCGACCAGCAGCGGCTCACACACAGCATCGATGGGCAGGCTGCGCAGGATGTCGTCCTGCCGATCCTGAAGGATCAGCTGAACAGCCTCGAGCAGGTTTGCCTTGGCCTCAGCGCGGGTTTCGCCCTGACCGTTGGCGCCAGGGACTTCGATGCAGACGGCCCAGAAGCCACCTTCCTCAGCGGGCTCAATCACGGCGGTGAGTTCACCTTTCATCGACCTGCTTGAGATGAATCCTCTCAAGGCTAAGTGGATTCATCACGGCAACAGATCCGCCAGCGGCTGATCGAGGCCGCAGCGCTGGCACCAGCTGGCCACGGTGTTCACCAGCAACAGGGTCACTGTCATCGGCCCCACGCCGCCGGGCACCGGGCTGATGGCGCCGGCGATGGGCTCCACCTCCTCAAAGCGCACATCGCCGCAGAGGCGGGCCTTACTGCCGGGCTCGGCCTCGAGGCGATGGATGCCCACATCCACCACCACCGCACCGGGCTTCACGTGCTCGGCGCCGATCATGCGCGGCTTGCCGGCCGCCACCACCAACACATCCGCCTCGCGGGTGAGCGCCGCCAGATCGGGGGTGCGGGAATGGCCAATGCTCACGGTGGCGTTGGCGGCCTGCAGCATCAGCGCCATCGGCTGGCCCACCAGGATGCTGCGGCCCACCACCACGGCCCGCTTGCCGGCCAGCTCCACACCGGCGGCCGCCAGCAGCGCCATCACCCCGGCGGGGGTGCAGCTGCGGGGGCCGGGTTCGCCTTTGAGCAGTCGCCCGAGGTTGAGGGTGTGCAGGCCATCGGCATCCTTCTCCGGATCGATGGCCGCCAGCAGCGGCCGCTCATCCAAACCGGCCGGCAGGGGCAGCTGCAGCAGGATGCCGTCCACAGCGGGATCGGCGTTGAGCCGCTGGATCGTGCTCAGCACCTCGGCGGCCGGGGTGCCGGCGGGCAGGTGGGCCCCCAGGTTGGTGATGCCGATGCGGCTGCAGGCTTTTTCTTTGTTGGCCACATACACGCCGCTGGCGGGGTCGTCGCCCACCCGCAGCACCGCCAGACCCGGCGGCCGGCCGGCACGCTCGAGGCGTTCGGCCACCACAGCCTGCAACCGCTCTTCGATCGTTGCCGCCAGCTGGCGGCCATCCAGACGCGTGGCCATGGACCGTTGGCACCTGACACTGTCTTCAGCATGCAACGGCATCGCTAGCGTGAGCACTCCAATGCTCCAGCCGTGAGCCCCACGGGCCCTCTCCATCGCCCCTGGCGAACCCTGATGCGGCTCTGGCGGCGGCTGCTGCGGCTCGAGATGCCGCGTCAGGCCGTGGCGCCCTGGCGACGGCGCGACGGGCTCAGCCTGATTCTGGTGAGCCTGCTGGTGGCCCTGCTCTCCAGCTGGCCCTGGCTGGTTGAACCGAGCCTGAGGCCCGGGGTGCCGGCGCCGTTCACCGTGCGAGCACCCAAGGCCGCCACCGTGGTTGATTCCGATGCGCTCGAGCAGCGGCGCTCCCAGCTCGGCCCCCGCACCCATGTGCAGGTGGTGGACCCGCGCATCAACCGGGAACTGGAGCAACGGCTGGAGCGACAACTTCAAGCCATCCAGCGGCTCACCAGCTCCGAGCAGGAGCAGGTGGCACCGCTCGATCTCAGCCCCCAGGAACGCGATTGGCTGGGCCAGGAATCCCCCCAGGCGCTGCGGCGCTGGGAAGACGACCTCCGCCAAGCCCAGCGGTTGATGCTGCAGCAGGGGTTGATCAGCAGCGTGGCCAGCCAGCAGCTGGTGCAGGCGGCACAACTGCACCTGCAAACGCTCGATGAACCGGGCCGTGGCCTCGGCAGCCGCGTGGTGGCCAGCTCGCTGCAGGGCCGCAGCAACCTGCGCATCGACGCCGCCCTGAGCCAACGCCTGATCGAAGACCTGCTCACCCAGCAGGGCATCCCCACCATCAAGGTGCGCGAGGGGGAGCTGATCAGCCGCCAGGGGCAGCCGATCAGCAACCAGGCCTATGCGGTGCTCGACTACTTCGGCCTGGTGAACCGCCGTCCCCTAGTGGGTGCATGGCTGCTGCATGCCGGTGAGGCCCTGGCCGGCTGCGCCGTGCTGGTGCTGCTGCTGCGTCAGCACCACACCAGCCTCGAACCGCGCCAAGCCCTCCTGGCCCTCACCCTGCTGCTGGTGGTGCAGGGCTTCAAGCTCTGGCTGGGAGCAGCCGCCAGCCCCGTGGCCCTGCTGGTGCCGGCCACCCTGCTGTTGGCCCAGGGTTTGAGCACCACGGCGGGTTTGGGCTGGGTGGCGATCGCGGCGCTGCTCTGGCCGGTGCCGCTGGCCCCGTTCAACGACCAGCGGATTCTGGTGGCCGCCGCTGTGGCCGCCGTCACAGCCCTGCTGGCTGGCCGCCAGCGCAGTCGTGCCCAGCTGCTGCAGCTGGCGCTGCTCATCCCCGTGGGGGCCCTGCTGGCGGAATGGCTGCTGCTGCAGCTGGCCGTGGCCAGCGGCGAAGGGGATGGCCGCCTGCCGGTGGGGGCCGATCTGCCCGGGGAAGCCGTGCTGCTGGGCGGCCTGCTGCTGGGGGTGCTGTTGATCAGCCCGATGGTGGAGAGCTTCTTCGATCTGCTCACCCGCGCCCGCTTACTGGAGCTGGCGGATCTGCAACGGCCCCTGCTGCGGAGGCTCTCCTGTGAGGCCCCGGGCACCTTTGAACACACCTTGATGATCTGCGGTCTGGCCGAGGAAGGAGGCCGCGCGATCCAGGCCGATATCGATCTGATCCGCACCGGTGCGCTGTATCACGACGTGGGCAAACTGCACGGCCCGCAGTGGTTCATCGAAAACCAGGAGGGCGGCGACAACCCCCACGACAAGCTCGACGACCCGCTGCTCAGC
>VGPW01000007.1 GCA_016882545.1 Cyanobacteria bacterium M_surface_10_m2_179
CCGCGGATGAAGGGAATGATCGGGTCGTTGGGCACCACCGGCTGGCCGTTCTCGAAGCGGATGGCCGTGCCCTGGGCTGGGGCGGTGAGCTTCTCGTAGTTGGCCATGGGTGCTTGCTGACCGAGCGCAGCGTGGACAGTGGACCGAGCCTAGGTTTCGGGGATTCGCGGTTCTGCTGCAGGGGCAACGGCATGAATGCGTCCGACCAGGTCCGATCCGTGGAACTGGCTCAGCGCGTGGCTTCCGTTGCGGTGTTGTTCCGCCAGCACTTCCCGGATGCTCGCGCCAACCTCACCCCCTGGCGTGACGATCCCCAGACCCGCGCCCACGCCGAGCAGGAAAGCCTCGATCTCTCCTTTCATCTGCCGGGCTGGAGCCCCCGCAGCCAGTGCCGCTCCTTCCTGGTGCAGCTGCGGCTGGAGCAGCCCCCCGCTGGCGCATCGGCCCGGCCGCGGCTGCTGGGGGTGACGATCCGCGGCCTCACCTACGACGCGGAGCGTTGGCGCCTGGCCAGCGTGGGCGACTGGCAACCCACCGGCAGCCATCTGCCCCAGCCGGCGGTGGTGGAGGCCCTGCAGGGGTTTGTGCGGGAGGTGTTCGCCTTGTTCGATGCCGATCAGCAGCGCAGCGGCGGCCTGGATGCCCGTGTGGCCTGAGCGGGCTGCGGGCCGCCGGTCGTAATCCTTCGCAACCTTGAAGACGCCGGGGCGGACGCCCCACCTACCTTGGCCCTTCTGCCATGCGGCAGTTCACCATCCCTGCTCAGCACGACCAGCAGCCATGTCTGTCGCCCTTGCTTCTCAACTGCGCGAAGGCACCAAGAAGTCGCACACGATGGCCGAGAACACCGGCTTCGTGAGCTGCTTCCTCAAGGGGGTGGTGGACAAGGCCAGCTACCGAACCTTGGTGGCCGATCTCTTTTTCGTGTACAGCGCCATGGAGGAGGAGATCGGCCGGCTGCGTAGCGAAGGGCATCCTGTGGTGGGCCCTGTGGGCTTCCCCGAGCTCAACCGCCGCGAAACCCTCGAGCAGGATCTCGCCTTCTATTTCGGCGAGGGTTGGCGCAGCGCCGTGAAGGCCACGCCGGCTGCCCAGGAGTATGTGGCGCGCATCCATCAGGTGGCACATGAGGCCCCTGAGCTGCTGGTGGGCCACCACTACACCCGCTACATCGGCGATCTCTCCGGCGGCCAGATTCTCAAGAACATTGCGCAGAAGGCGATGAGCCTGGGCGACCACGACGGCCTTCGCTTCTACGAGTTCGACGCCATCCCCGACGAGAAGGGCTTCAAGGCCAACTACCGCTCCACCCTCGACGGCCTGCCGATTGACCAGCCCATGGCCGATCGCATCGTGGAGGAGGCCAACCACGCCTTCCACCTCAACATGAAAATGTTCCAGGAGCTCGAGGGCAACCTCGTGGCAGCCATCGGCAAGGTGCTGTTCGGCTTCCTCACCCGGCGCCAGCGGGCCGGCAGCACCGAGGCTGTGGCCGCCTGATCTTGCGCGCCACCCGCTTTCTGGTGCCCGGCACCACCGGCAGGTTCCGTTGCGGCGGCCTGTTGGTGGAGCTGCAGACGGCGCGGCTGGTGGCTCAGGTGGCGCCGGTTGAGCTGGTCACCTACCGCCAGCGCGAGCCGGAGCATCCGTTTCTCGACGACCTGCTGCGAGCTGAGCCCCTGACTGAGGCCCAGGAAGCCCATGCGCCGCTCTGGATTGTGAGCTGGGGGTTCGATGTGCCCATGCTGCTGCGGCGTTTGCGGGGCCGTGCCACCGCGTATCACGCCCACAGCAGCGGCTATGGCTTTGCACTGCCCCCGGGCGTGCCCGTGCTGGCGGTGAGCCGCAACACCCTGGGCTACTGGGGAGATCGTGCCCCGCGCAACCCGCTGTTCCTGGTGCCCAATGCCCTGGAGCCCCAATGGTTGGCGCGCGGCGCTGCTGCCCAGGCGGCGCAACAGCCGGGCCCGCGGCCGATCGATGTGCTGATCCAGCAGCGCAAAACCAGCGCCTATGTGCTCGATCAGTTGGTGCCAGCTCTGCGTCAGCGCGGCCTGCGGGTGGAGGTGCAGAGCGGCTGGGTTGACGACCTGGTGGATCTGTTCAACAGCGCCGCCGTTTACCTGTATGACTCAGCGGACTATTGGCGCGGCCGCGGCGTGAGCGAAGGCTTCGGTCTGCCGCCGGTGGAGGCTCTGGCCTGCGGTTGCGTGGTGTTCAGCAGCCTCAACCATGCCCTCGCCGACAGTCTCGATCCGGGGTTGCTGGCGCATCAGATCGGTTGCGGCACGCTGGAGGCTGATGTGGAGCGCATTGCAGCGGCCGTGGCCGACCCTGTCGCCTGGCAGGCACCACCTGCAGCACTGGCCGCCCTGCTGAACCAGTTGCAGGAGCCGGTGCTGCTGGAGCGCTGGCAGCGAGCCCTGGCTCAGATCGATCACCACTGGCAGCGCTTGCTGGTGGAGCGAGCTCAGCCCCTTACGACCCTGCCGCCCTGGCGGCTGCGCTGCCGCCAACTGAAGATAGCGTGCCGCCGCCGTTTGAGGCTTTGATCAGCGCACCGGACAACATCGCGCCGAACAGCACGGTGAGCAGGGGAACCTTGAGCATTCCCAGCTCAAGCAGGTTGAACAGCACGCCGTAGATCAGCGGTGCTGAGAGCGCCACAGCTTCTGGAGCCTGCTGCTGCCTCCTCAGCTGGAGACCTAGCAATAGGCCTCCGATCAGGACAATGCCCAAACCTAGGCTGCCAGTCTCTGCCCAGACCTGCAGCGGCAAGTTGTGGGCATGGCGCATCGGTTTTGGCATGCGCGGCACCCGGATCGGACACATCTCTCGAGCGCGGCCATATCCAACGCCGTATAGAAGGCGGTTACTGCCGCTGAAAGGGAGGCCCGCATAGCAGCGCCATAGGCGAAGTCGGCCTTGGTCGCTACCAAGGTTGTTTGGGCCATAAAGCGCCGCCAAGTTCTGCCGCAGGCTTGGCCCCTGAGGGCTGGCCAGCCAGACCAGCGGGGTGCCGACCAGCAAGGTCACCACTACAGCCATCACCAGGCCCCGCCGCCGCAGCCAGCCGCCAAGCGTGCGGCGATGCTGCGTGCCCTGTTGCACCGCCCAGGCGAGCAGCAGGCTGATGGGGATCAGGCCGACTCCGGCTCGCGAGTGCGTGGCCAGGGTCATCACAGCGCACCCGCCACTGCCGAGGACCAGGGCCAGCTGGATGCCGGGCTGTGCCCGCGCAGCCTGGGGTGTTTGCCACAGCTGCAGAGCGGCCAAGCCGCTCACACAGCCCAGCCCAGTCAGCAGAGCGGTTTGGTTGATCAGCAGAAATCCCAGCCGGTAGCCGATCTCGGATCCGGTGAGGTGCTGCCACACCGTTGCCGCTTGCCACAGGCCGCAACTGGCAACCGATAGACAGATGCCGCTCAGGGTGGTGCGCCAGCGCGGTAGCTGTAGTCCGTTGCCTGCCAGTACTGCGGCGATCAACAGCACGTAGTCGACGTGCGACACGGGCCTCGGGCCCTCCCCCAACACGATTCCCCGCACGTTGAGCAGCAGGATCGCCAGCACGGCCACAGGCCAGAGCCGGTTTGATCCCGGCGTGCTCACTGCCTGCTGGCCGATGCTCAGCACCACCCAGCTGAGGCTGAGGGCGGCGCTCAGCCGTTCTCCCTCCTGGATTAGCCCCGTTGAAGCAATGGCCAGGGCTAACACCAGAGGCGTGACGATGCCGATGCGTCGTGTCAGCGTCATCGCCACTGGTGAAGACCGTTTAAGGATCGCAGGCCGCTCAATGCCCCGTAGTCGGATCAAGAACTGATGGACTCGCGATAGGGTCCCACCAGCGCAGGCGGTGTTGTGAATCCACAGGTGGGACGGAAGGACCGCGTGGCCGCGGCCGTGTTGGCTTGGAGCACGGGCCGGCAACCGGTGCACGCAGCGGCTGTGCGCAATCTGTTGATCTATCCCCAGGCTGGTCTCGCTTACAACCGCATCAAAAAAAGCGGTAACTCATCCATGCTGCTTTATCTGCGTGACGCCCTCGCGCCAGGCTCGCCGCAGGCTTCTCAGCCCTACAACCGGGCCAAGGATGAGGCGATTGCCCTGGGGTGCACCATGCGTCAGCTCTTGCGCCGGCCCCGAGCTCTCCTGCGGTTGCCGCAGTGTTTTTTCTTCACGGTGATGCGTGATCCGCGGGCGCGCTTGCTCTCGGGTTTTCTGGAGAAGGTGGGTTCCGGTCATGCCCAGCGCTATAGCGCCGCCGGCGGCTTTGGAGATGCGTCACCGCAGGGGTTTGAGCGTTTTCTCACCTATCTCGAAGAGGGCGGTCTGCACGACGACGCCCATTGGTGGCCCCAGGTGGATCTGATGGCCTTCGCGCCTGACCAGTTCGATGCCATCTACCAGCTGGAATCGATTGATCAGCATCTGCCGGCTCTGTTGCGTCAGCGCGGGTTGACGGTGGATGGGCTCGACTGCAGCCGCCCCCATCGGGTGGAGCAACAATTCACAGTTCCGGGCAAGCCGTTCAAACTCAAACAAGCTGCCAGCAAGCTCCAGCACTATCTGGCTCCCGGCGTGGAGGAGCGCATCGTTCGCCTCTATGAGCCCGATTTCTATGCGGGTGGCTATGCCCCCGGTGTGATCGGATGAAGGCACGATGAGGCCGGCACTGCAGTGAGGGTCAATCGGTTCTCCGGCTGGCCACGTTCGCGAACGGCGGTCGCGGCTGCGGAATACCTTGCAAGCAAGCGCTGGATGTGACTGGCCTCTGTGGATGTGTCGGCGCTCGCTGCCCAGGAGGTCACCGGTCCCGATGGCGGGCTGCCTGGTTCCCATCGACGCCCTCCCCAAAAGACGCCGCTGAAGCTCCTCAACAGCCAGACCCTGCATCAGCTCCGGGACCTGCTGAGCTATCTGCCTGGCCAGCGCCTGCGCGGCCTGGCCGTGCTGCTGGTGGTATCGCTGGTGGTGGGCCTGCTCGATCTGGTGTTCATTGGCCTGCTGGCCCGGTTGGTGGGCGCCTTGAGCGGCTCGCGTCTGGCCGATCGCATCCCGCAGATCCTGGTGTTCGGTGGCAACAAGGCCGATCAGGGCATCTGGATCGCGGTTTTGGTGATCGCCCTGGTGTGGCTGTCGATGGCGCTGCGCTACGGCGCTTCCTTGATTCAGAGTTTTTTAAGTGCGCAGATCTGGGCTGATTACGGCAATCGGATTTATGCCAACGTGTTGCTGCAGCCCTATGAATACTTTCAGACGCAAAACACGGCTCACCTGTTGGCGCGTTTGAATCGCATCCTCGGGCGCATTTCCGATGATCTGATTCTGCCGCTGCTCACAGTGGTTTCCAATGCCCTGTCTGTGACCGTGCTCACGTTGGGCATTGTGTTCAGCTTTGGTTGGCCGGCGTTGTTGATCTTTGTTTTTCTATTTGGTGCCTACACCCTTTCCTCGCAGCTGATCGCGCCGCCGCTTCGTTTCGCCGCAAAGCAAAAGCTTAACTTCTCGTTGCGGGTCAACTCCTTGTTGATGGAGTCCACCCGTTCCATTCGCGATGTTCAGCTCTATGGAGCAGAGCCGTATTACCTGGAGCGTTTTGAAGCGATTGGTGTGCGTGGCAAGAAATACGACCGCCTCACCAAGCTGTTGCCGGAGATCCCGCGCTATGTGATCGAGCCGGCGGGTATCACCGTGTTGTTTGTGGTTGGGCTGCTGCCGGCGTTGTTGCAGGGTGATTCCGGCAAGGTGCTGCGTGATGCGCTGCCCACTCTGGCGGCGATCATGTTCGCTGCCCTCAAGTTGTCGGCGCCGATTCAGGCCATTTTTCGCTCGGTTAACAAGTTGCGCGGCGGTCTACCCGACATCAGTGATGCCTTGATGTTGCTGGAGCTCAAGCCCCGGCGCCGGCTGCTGGGTGATGCTGCCACCCCCACGCCCAGTGGCGTGCTGCCCCGCACCACCATTCGCCTCGATCAGGTTTGGTATCGCTATCCCCAATCAGCCGATTGGGTGATGCGAGGCGTGAGCTTGAGCGTGCCTGTTGGTTCTCGCGTGGCTCTCGTGGGAGCCACCGGTGGCGGTAAAACAACGGCGGCTCATCTCTTGCTGGGGTTGTTGCAGCCCCAGCAGGGCAGCCTGCTGTTGGATGGAATCCCGGTGACCTCCGATGAGTTGCCGGCCTGGCAGGCCTGTTGCGCCATCGTTCCGCAGAACATTGCGCTGCTCGACGCCAGCATTCGCAGCAATGTGGCCTTCGGTATTGACGACCACTGCATCGAAGACGACCGGGTTTGGGAGGCATTGGAGATGGCTCAGCTGGATGATTTTGTGGCTGAGCTCCCCTATGGCTTCTACACCGTTGTGGGCGAGGACGGCATGCGTTTGTCCGGTGGTCAACGGCAGCGTCTGGCGCTTGCGCGTGCTTTCTACAAACGGGCCAAGGTGTTGATCCTCGATGAAGCCACCAGCGCTTTGGATAACAAAACCGAAAACGATGTGCTCGAAGCCCTGGAGCTGGTGGGGCGCCGCTGCACCACTGTGGTGATCGCCCATCGCTTGTCCACGATTCGCTATTGCGACCGCATCTTTGAGTTTGAAAACGGGTGTGTGAAAGCTTCCGGCACTTATCAGCTGTTGCAGGAGCGCTCTGACACGTTCCGTCAGCTGGTGGCCCTTCAGGATGGCTGACATCACGTTGCTCTCCACGGCGGATTGGGACCAGCCGTTGTGGACCAACAAGCAGCACGTGGCCTGTGAGCTGGCGGCGCTGGGGCAGCGGGTGCTCTACGTGGAATCGCTGGGGCTGCGCGGTCTGCGTGCGGCTCGCCCTGGTGCCAAGGCGGATGGGCGGCGCGTGTGGCGACGGCTTCGCCGCGCCCTGACCCCGCCGCGGCAGGTGCGGCCCCATCTCTGGGTGTGGTCGCCCTTGGTGGTGCCTGGAGCCGCCGGCGGCTGGGCGCTGCGGCTCAACCGCTGGCTGCTGCGCTGGGGCCTCGCCCGCGCTCAGCGCTTCATTGGCCTGGGCCGCGATTGCCTGTGGACCTACAGCCCGATGACCCTGGCGGTGTTGCCCAACCTGGATTACGGCCAGGTGGCGTATCACTGTGTGGATGCGATCCAGGCCCAGCCCGAGATGCCGGCTGCAGCGATCAGCCACTGGGAGCAGCTGCTCTGCCGCCGCGCTGATCAGGTGTTCGTCACCTCTCCTGCCTTGCTGCGCAGCCTCAGCCCGCTCAACAGCCGCATCCGCTTCTATCCCAACGTGGCCGACGGCGCTCATTTCGCCCAGGCGATGGATCCGGCCCTGCCCATCGCCACCGATCTGGCCGGGATCCCCGAGCCCCGCCTCGGTTTCGTGGGTGCGGTGAGCGGCTACAAGCTCGATCTGCCGTTGCTGGTTGATCTGGCCCGGCGCCGGCCCGAGTGGTCGCTGGTGTTGGTGGGGCCCGTGGGAGAGGGCGACCCCAGCACGGATGTGTCGGCGTTGCGGGAGCTTCCCAACGTGCATCTTCTGGGCCAGCGCCCCTACGCGAGCCTGCCGGCCTACCTCAAGGGATTCCAGGTGGGGTTGTTGCCCCTGGGCTTCAACGCCTACACCGAGGCGATGTTCCCGATGAAATTCTTCGAATATCTCGCTGCTGGCTTGCCGGTGGTGGCCTCCGCCATCGATGCCTTGCAGCCCTACGGCGATCTGGCCCAGTTGGTGCCGGCTGCGCCCGAGGCGTTTGAGCAGGCCATCGCCACCGCCCTGGCGGGCGGCGGTCCCAACCGTGAGCAGCGCCTGGCCGGTGCTGCGGCGCACACCTACCGGCGCCGCACCGAAGCGATGCTCGCCGACCTGGCTGCAGTCCCATGACCCGCAGGCTCAGCATCGTGACGGTGTGCATGAACCGCCGCGAGCACCTGCTGCACAGCGCTCAGCAGGTGGCGGCGTGGCCGCATCACCAGGAGCATCTGATCGTGGATTGGAGCAGTGCGATCCCGATCGATCGCCGCGAGTTGCCTGCGGATCCCCGCCTGCGTCTGCTGCGGGTTGACGGCGAGCGTGGCTGGAATCTCGCCCGGGCCTACAACTTCGCCTGCGCTCAGGCCCAGGGCGATTGTCTGTTCAAGCTCGATGCCGATTGCTGGCCTGAGCCGCAGCTGCATCCGTTGCAGTGGCTCCATGCCGGGCCGGTGTGTCAGGTGGGCAGCGGGCCAGATGGGCGCCTGGGCCAATGGGTGCTCGACCGTGATCTGTTCGAGCGGGTGGGCGGGTTCAACGAGTTGATGCAGGGCTATGGCTTTGACGACAAGGACCTGAAGGCCCGCCTGATCGCCCATGGGCAGGTGCAGCCGCAGCCGCTGCCGCTGGAGGCGCTTGGGGTGCTTCGCCATTCGGTGTTGCTGCGGGCTGAGCCGGGCAAAGCTGCTGCTGGGCTTGGGGCAGTGCAGCGCGCCCAGGCGCTCAAACGCAGCAGCTCCCTGGCCAATCGGCTGGTGGCAGCCGCCTGCCCCTGGTCGGCCAGCCGGCCCCGTTCCCGTTACCGCCAAGATGCTGCCACGGGCCACTGGCAACTCGAGCCTGGCAGTGCTCCCCAGTTGCCGGAAGCCGTCCGCCGTGAATGGCTGCGCCTGCGCCGCGACACCTTCTGGAGCGAGCTGCTCTGGGTTCCCGCTCCGCTGGTGCGGCAGCTGCCGCCGCGGTTGCTGCCGGCTGAAACCGGCGAGGGCTTTGCGATCAGGCCCTGGCTCTGGTTGGTTTGGGGCTGGCAGCGCCTCAGCTGGGCGCCGTTGCTCTGGCTGTTGGCCAGCAGCCGCAATGGCGTCAGCTCCCTGCGGCGCAGTTGGCAGGGTGGGTGCCGTGGGTTGAGGCAGGGGTTGGCTGTTGGCTGTCGCTGGCTGCTCGCCACACCCCTGGCCTGGCTGTTGCCGGCCCGGCTGCAGGCGCTGGGGCTGCAAGCCCGTGCGGACTCAGCCCTGCGTCAGGGCCAACCGGTGGAGCGGATTTGGGCGGATCTGCAGCAGCTGTTGCACCAGCACGGCAGCGAGGCGGTGCTGCATCGCTTGCTGTTTCGGCGGGGCTATCGGCCGCGGCGTCCCGCCGATCAGGTGGCGTTGTTTGAGGCCATGGCCGCTGATGTCGCCGTGCCCGAGGTGCTGCGCGCCTATGCCCGGATCAGCCTGGCCTACCGCAGCCTCAAGGACACGAACCGGCCACTGGCGCAGGCCTTGATTCCGGCGCTCCATGCCCAGGTGCAGGCGCTGCTGAGCGGTCCAGACAGCCTGCGCTGCCAGCGTTCCAACCGTCGCAACCGCTTCAAGTTGCTGGTGTCCAGCCTCACTGCCCTGATGCATCTGCAGCTGCTGCAGGGGGAGCAGACCGGTCTGCAGGCCAGTGCCGATCAGCTCTTGGCGTTGCTGGAGCCGCATCCCTGGCTTGGGTTGCCGGCCGATGTGGCCTTTCGGTTGCTCACGAACACCTCGCGCTGTCTGGGTATGGCGGCGCTGCTGGCCTGGCGCCTACACAACCATGACCGTCTGCAGGCGATCCTGCTGCTGCTGGATGCCCTGCAACGGGAGGCCTGGGCGGATCGGCACCGCCACAGCGCTGCCCAGGAAAATCACCGCGCCTACGTGGCCCAGATGTGCTGGCGGGTGGCGGCGTTGCTGGAGCCTGCTGGTGAGCGGGGTGAGCTGCAGCAGGAGATTCCCGGCCTGGCTGTGGGTCTCTGGGCCCTGAACGTGACCACGCCGGCCCTGCAGCAGCGGCTCGAGGCCCTGGTGGTATGAGCCGGGTGCTCGTTTACATCGATTCGCTCAAGGCCGGCGGGGCCGAGCGGGTGGCCCTGCAGTTCGCCAGCTGGCTGCAGGAGGCGGGGCATCAGCCGCTGTTGCTCACGCGGCGCCCCGCCCGAGACGACTTCTATCCGGTGCCAGCCGCTCTGGAGCGCCAGGTGGAGCCCGCTGAGCCCCGCTGGTTACGGCGCCTGGGCTGGGCCGGTTTCCCGCTGCGCCTACTGCGCCTGCGCCGCCTGGTGCAGCAGCAGCGGCCCGACCTGGTGTTGGCGCTCACCACGCTCCCTGCGGTGAAGATGCTGCTGGCCACGGCCGGCCTGGGGCTGCCGGTGGTGGTGTCGGAGCGCAACTACCCCCCGGCTAAGCCGCCGGCGTTGCCCTGGCGCTGGTTGCGCCGGCTCACCTATCCGCGTGCCGCCCTGCATCTGGTGCAAACCGAGCAGATCGCCTGCTGGCTGGAGCAGCAGCGGCTGGCGCGGCGCACCAGCGTGCTCGCCAATGCCGTGAGCTGGCCGCTGCCTGCCTTTGCCCCCCAGCTGTTGCCCGCTGACTGGTTGGAGCCGCAGCAGCGGTTACTGCTGGCGGTGGGCACCAAGGCGTACCAGAAGGGCTTTGATTGGTTGGTGCAGGCCTTCGCCGCTGTGGCCGAGCGGCACCCGGAATGGCGGCTGGTGCTGCTTGGCCTCACGTCCGAGCCCTACCGCGCTGCAGACCAGTGCGCCGCCCTGCTGGCCGGCTTGCCGCCCCTGCATCCCGCTCGATCGCGGATCCTGTTCCCCGGCCGCGCCGGCAATGTGGCCGATTGGTATGGGAGGGCGGAGCTGTTTGTGCTCAGTTCCCGCTACGAGGGGTTCCCCAACGTGTTGCTGGAGGCGATGGCCAGCGCCGTGGCCTGCCTGGCCTTCGATTGCCCCACCGGACCCTCCGACCTGATCGCCAATGGTGAGAACGGCTGCCTGCTGCCCCTGGATCCGAGCGACCCGGTGGGTGATCTGGCGGCTGGCCTGGATCGGCTGATGGCGGAGCCGCACACCCGGGCCCGATTGGGCCATGCCGCCCAGGCGGTGCGGGAGCGCTTCAGCCCCAGCCGGCAGCGCCAGCGCTTTCTGGCGCTGCTGGATCCGTGGCTGAGCCGATGAGCACCACCCCTCCATCGCCGCTGCGTTTGCTGGTGTTCGCCCCGTCGCGGCGGCGGGCTTCCGAAACCTTCATCCGCGCCAACCTGCGCGGCTTGCCCTGCAGCACCACGGTGTATTGCGGCGATGAGTGGCCCTGGCGCGGCCCGCCGTTGCGGCTGGCCTACGGCCTGGCGGTGGGGGTGAGCAAACTCCTCGATCGCTGCGGCTGGCAGCGAGCGGCCAGCTGGTTGCCCAGCCTGGTGGCCACCTGGATCTGCCGTCACGAGCGCCCTTCGCTGGTGCTGGCGGAATTCGGCTTTCATGCGGTGCGGATCATGGAGCTGGTGCCGGCCACCGGTTTGCCGCTGGTGGTGCATTTCCGCGGTGCTGACGCCTCCTCCCAGCGTTATCTGGGACGCCTCTCCCACCGCTACCGGCGCCTGCTGGCTCTGGCATCGGCAGTGGTGGTGAAGTGCGAACCGATGGCGGCGCGTCTGCGGCAGCTGGAGCCGCCCCGGCCCTCGCCCCTGCCGCTGCTGGTGAGCCCTTCCGGCGCCAACGCTGAGCTGTTTGGTGGCGGCGCGCCTGCCGCGGCGGCGCCTTGCTTCCTCGCGGTGGGGCGGTTCGTGGCCAAGAAAGGTCCGTTGATCACCTTGGAGGCGTTCGCGATCGCTGCCCGCACCCGCCCCGCGCTGCAGCTGGTGATGGTGGGCGAGGGGCCGTTGCTCGAGCCTGCGCGTCGCCGGGCCGTGGAGTTGGGTGTGGCCGAGCGCGTGCAGTTCGCTGGGGTTGAACCGCCGCCGCAGATCGCCGTACGCCTGCGCCACTGCCGCGGCTTTGTGCAGCACTCGCTCACCGGCCCGGATGGTGATCAGGAGGGGTCGCCGGTGGCCGTGATGGAGGCCCAGCTCAGTGGCGTCCCGGTGGTGGCCACCCGCCATGCCGGCATTCCGGAGGTGGTGCTCGATGGCCACAGCGGTCTGCTGGTGGAGGAGGGCGATGGCGTGGCCATGGCGGAGGCGATCGGTCGGCTGGCTGATGATCCGGCCCTGGCCGCTCGCCTGGGGGCAGCGGGGCGCGCCCGGGCTCTGGAGCAGTTCACCGTGACCCACCATCTCCGGGCCCTGATGGATCTGTTCCAGCGTGTGGCAGCCATGCCGATGAACAGCAGCGATACCCTGCCTCGATGAGCTTTCTGGCCGGCCTCAACGACGCGCAGCGACAGGCGGTGGACCACCACACCGGGCCGCTACTGGTAGTGGCTGGGGCAGGCAGCGGTAAAACGCGGGCGCTCACCCACCGCATCGCCCATCTGATCGGCCAGCACGGTGTGGATCCGGCCGAGTTGCTGGCGGTGACCTTCACCAACAAGGCCGCCCGCGAGATGAAGGAGCGGCTGGAGCTGCTGCTGGCCCAGAAGCTTGCCCAGAGCCAGTTCGGCCAGCCCTGGAGCACCCTGCCGCCGGTGGAACAGCGCCAGCTGCGTTCGCGTATTTACCGCGAGGTGATCAAGGACCTCTGGATCGGCACCTTCCACGCCCTGTTTGCGCGGCTGCTGCGCTTCGACATCGATAAGTTCCGCGATCCCGAGGGGCTGAATTGGACGCGGCAGTTTTCGATCTACGACGAGGGGGACACCCAGAGCCTGGTGAAGGAGATCGTGACCCAGGAGCTGGGCCTCGATCCGAAGCGGTTCGAACCCAAGAAGGTTCGCTGGGCGATCAGCAATGCCAAGAACCAGGGCTGGATGCCTGAGCAGCTGGAGGCCGATGCCGGTGGTCAGCGCGGCAAGTTAATGGCGGAGACGTATCGGCGCTATCGGCGAGCCCTGGCCGCCAACAACGCGCTCGACTTCGACGATCTGTTGCTGTTACCGGTGCAGTTGCTGCGCCAAAACGAGCAGGTTCGCCACTACTGGCACCGCCGCTTTCGCCACGTGTTGGTGGATGAATACCAGGACACCAACCGCACGCAATACGAACTGATCAAACTGCTTGTGACCGATGGGCGGGATCCGGAGACCTTCGACGACTGGAACGGTCGATCGGTGTTTGTGGTGGGTGATGCCGACCAGAGCATCTACAGCTTCCGCGCCGCCGACTTCACGATCCTGATGGGCTTTCAGGACGACTTCGGTGATGGTGCACCCGACGACGCCACCCGCACGATGGTGAAGCTGGAGGAGAACTACCGCTCCACCGCCACGATTCTCGAGGCCGCCAACGCCCTGATCGCCAACAACACTGAGCGGATCGACAAAATCCTGCGCCCCACCCGCGGCGAGGGTGAGCTGATCACCGTGACCCGCTGCGACGACGAGATCGCCGAGGCGGAGGCCGTGGTGCACCGCATGCGCATGCTCGATGCCGCCCACCCCGATCTGCGCTGGGGGGATATGGCGGTGCTGTATCGCACCAATGCGCAGTCGCGGGCGATGGAGGAGTCGCTGGTGCGCTGGGGTATCCCCTACATCGTGGTGGGCGGCCTGCGTTTCTACGACCGGCGCGAGATCAAGGACGTGCTCGCCTACCTCAAGCTGCTAGTGAATCCAGCCGACACGGTGAGCCTGCTGCGGGTGCTCAACGTTCCGAAGCGCGGCATCGGCAAGACCACGATCGAGCGGCTCACGGATGCGGCCAATCAGCTGGGCATTCCGCTCTGGGAGGTGGTGCGCGACCCCGAAGCCGTGCGCAGCCTCGGCGGCCGATCCGCCAAGGGCCTGCTGCAGTTCTGCGAGTTGATCAACACCCTGCAGGTGCGGTTGGAGCAGGCGCCTCCTTCGGAATTGGTGCAGCTGGTGATGGAGCAAAGCGGCTATCTGGCGGAGCTGATCGCCACCGGCACCGATGAGGCGGAAGACCGCCGCCGCAACCTCAATGAGCTCGTGAACGCCGCCCTGCAATACCAGGAGGAGAATGATGAGGGATCCCTGGAGGATTTCCTGGCCTCCAGTGCGCTGGCCAGCGACGCCGACAGCAAGGACACGGAACAGGATCGCGTCACCCTGATGACGCTCCACGCCAGCAAGGGGCTCGAGTTCCCCGTGGTGTTTCTGGTGGGCATGGAGCAGGGGCTGTTCCCCAGCTACCGCTCGCTGGAGGATCCGGCGGCGATGGAGGAGGAGCGGCGTCTCTGTTATGTGGGCATCACCCGCGCCAAGGAGCGCTTGTTTCTCTCCCATGCCAGCGAACGTCGTCTCTGGGGCGGCATGCGTGAGCCGGCGGTGCCCTCGGTGTTTCTCTCGGAATTACCGGAGGCGCTCGTGCAGGGTGATGTGCCCCGCAGCGGCGGTGCTGCGATCCGCCGTGAGCAGCGCCTGGATCGGCTCACCCGAGTCGACCGCGACGAGAGCCTGCGCACCCAGGCGGGAGGTGCTTCGGGCGCTCCGGCTAACGCGGTGCGCCGCCGGGCGGCGGGCAAGGCCTGGGCTGTGGGTGATCGGCTGCTGCACAGCTCCTTTGGAGAAGGGCAGGTGACCCACCTGTTTGGCAGCGGCGAGAAGATCTCGATCGCCGTGAAGTTTGAGGGGATGGGGCCAAAGATCCTCGATCCCCGCCTGGCACCGATCGAGCCGCTGGCCTGATTAACGCCGGCACCAGCGATGGGCTGTGGGCCAGAGGCTGGCCAGATTGGCCTCGGGACAATGCTGCTCCACAGCCGCATAGTTGGCGGCTTGCCAGTGTCCCAAGGCGTCGAGCACATCGTCGGGGACCGTGGTGGAGGTTCGACTGCGGTTCACCTGTTCATCCCAGTTGGGTTCGCGGTAGGGAATTCTCAAGGCACAGCAGAGTGCGCCATAGGTGTCTGGAGTGAACAGGGTTTCGTAAAAAGCGATGAAGCAGTTGTTGAGGCCGAAGGCTTCATTAAGCTCGGTCAATGTGTGTGCGTAGTTGCCACGCAGCTCGGCGCCGCGTGGGCGCTGGCTGCCCAGTTTGCGCAGGGCTGCCACTTCTGTTGCCGCATCGCGCCGACCCGATTTGCGGCACTTCATGCGTTGTTTGGAAATCAACCGTTCAATCGGATCGCGCATCAGAAACACAGGGCAAACCCTGATGCCACGCTGTTCAAACTGCTCGCGAATGCTGTGCAACGCGCTGGCGGGCAAGGCGGCATAGGAGGGGTGATGTCACCCGTGAGTGCAATGCCAGGTCGTTGCAGGATGGTATGAAAATAGTTGTAATAGCGGGCTGGATCACCCATCAGCCAGCGCCGTCTGAGGCTGCGTGGGCCGAAGGCCCAGCGTCTGCCGCGGCCGTAGTTGGCGAATCCATCCACGTGCAGAGCGTCGTGAATGTGATACTCCTTCAGAAAACCAAAATGCGCATCATTCCGCTGGTTGAGTTGTTGGTGCAGCCAGGATGTGCCGGCTTTCTGTGCACCAACGCCCAGCAGAAAGGTGCCGGCGTTTCTGCTGTTGGATCGGGGATCCAGGTTGCATGAATCCGAGAGATGGTCGGGTCCTGGCATCGCTTCAGCCTACGGTTGCAGCATGGTTGGGGTTGTTTCCTGCTGATGGGTCTGCCCAAGTTGCTGTTGATCCGTGGTCTCGGCCACAGCGGCACCACGATTTTGGATCTCGCTTTGGGAGCGCATCCGCAGATCGTGGGTTTGGGAGAAGCCGCGCGCATCCTGGAGAAACCCAGGCCGGGTGAGGAGCGGCGGGGGCCTGCCCGGTTGAGGGCGGAGCTGCGGCACCAGCGGCTGTGCACCTGCGGGCTCACGGCGGCCTGTTGCCCCGTGTGGGGCGAGCTGCTCACCTGGCTTCCCCAGCACGATCACCTGCCTCTGCCCAGCAAGTTCGAACGGCTGTGCCAGGCGGTGCAAGCCCATGCCCATCAACAGGCTGAGCCGGTGGAGTGGCTGGTGGATTCGTATCAGGACGACCTGGTGCTGCCGTTCGCCGCGCTGCCGGAGCTGGATGTGCGGGTGCTGTTTCTGGTGCGCGATGTGCGCTCCTGGGTGCATTCCCGGGCCCGCGATGGCCGCAACAAGGGCAAGGCCCTGCCGGCGACTCGTGCCTTCCTGCGCTGGGTTCGCCTGAATCAGCGCTTCGAGGCCAAGTTGCGGCAGTGCGGCAAGCCTCTGTTTCACCTCGGCTATGAGGAGCTAGCGCTCGCTCCGGAGCGCGCCTTGAGCAGTGTGTGCAGCTGGCTGGGGTTGGAGTTCTCGGCCGCGATGCTCACGCCGGGCCCCTGCTCCACCAGCCACATCCTGGCGGGCAATCGCGTGCGCTTCGATCCCACCCGAAGCCGCGCCATTCGCTACGACGCCTCCTGGATGCAGGGCTCTGGCTGGCCTGCCTCCATCGCCATGGGCTGGCCCGGCCTGGCGGCACTCAACCGCCGCCTTGTTTATGCCAACGGCTGGCTCAGTAAGTGACGCAAAGCCTGCGGGTCG
The DNA here is from genome assembly GCA_016882545.1 of Cyanobacteria bacterium M_surface_10_m2_179. GTDB lineage: Bacteria > Cyanobacteriota > Cyanobacteriia > PCC-6307 > Cyanobiaceae > Vulcanococcus. Next base: position 16,293 of record VGPW01000007.1, read on the forward strand.
CGGTGGTGCGTGAAGCCCCAGTAGGGCTCCAGCAGCTCGCGCAGGCGGCCTGTTGGCTCTGACGCTGAGTCGGCCTGCTGCAACAGCTGCTGCAGTGCTGTGCTCAACCGCTCGCGCTCCTGCCATTCCGCCGCTTCGCGAGCTGCCTGCTCGGCAGTGAGTGCTGAGAGGTCTTGCTGTGCCTGCTGATGGAGCCAGTGGATGGATTTGTCCAGGGCCACGGCGTAGCCCAGGTGGGTGCCGAAGGCGTTGCTGGCCAGCCCGTCGCTGAGCTCCAGCAGCGTTCGCAGGCTGTCGAGAAACCAGGGGTTGGAGCGGTGGCCGTTGCAGGCCACGATCCAGGAGGGGGGCAGGGGCAGAGCAGGCGGATCCTGCCAATGGCGCAGCCAGATCACGCTGCGATAGCCCTGGCGCTGGCTCAGGGCCTCGACGGCCGCGATGCAGGCCTGGTCATCGCTGTGCCGCTGCACTCGGTCCCAGCTGTGAGCCAGCACCACCAGCAGCGTTTTGCCCAGCTGCTGCCGGCGTTCCGCCAGCTCAGCGTCCTCCAGCAGCGGCCTGGCATAGAGGATCCAGGGCCCGATCGCTTGGGCCGCGCAGCCATAGCGCTCCTGCAGCCAGCGGGCCCGGAGGGGCCCCATGCACAGGTAGCCGCCACGGGCCCAGGGGCGCGGTGTTTCGAACTGCGCCTCCTCAGACACCTTCAAGCCGTGCTCCAGCAGGAAGGGCAGCGGTCTGCCCACCAGGGGCAGTTCCGCATGGCGTTTGAGCTGGATGTCGTGGCCGTAATGGTGGGAGGAGCCTTCCCGTTCGCGCTGGCTCGGGTTGAAAAAGGCCGGTAGGCCAGCGGTGCTCCGGAACTGGCCGCCGCTCCACACATCGGCCACAACCTCGGGGTGCAGCGGCGCCTGTCGCCAGGCCTGCTGCACCAGGCCCCGATAGGCAGCGAGCCCCTGCCACTCGCTGGGTTCGGTCCGCTCCCCGAGGAGCTGTCGCCGCCAGCTGCGTTGGTGCCAGCCCAGCTCCCGCCTCAGCCGGCGCCACCGCTCAAGCATGGCTGGGGGCGAGGCTGCTGCCGACGGCGCCGCGGATGTCCAGTAGCTGCCGCAGCAACGGCTCCAGTCGGTGCAGCGGCACCATGTTCGGCCCGTCGCTCAGGGCCTGATCCGGATCGGGGTGCACCTCCATGAACAGGCCGTCCACCCCCACGGCCACGGCGGCCCTGGCCAGGGGTGCCACGAACTCCCGCTGCCCGCCTGTGCTCGTGCCCTTGCCGCCGGGCTGTTGCACCGAATGGGTGGCATCAAAGATCACCGGGCAGCCCAGTTCTTGAAGCTGCGGCAGCCCTCGGTAATCCACCACTAGCGTGTTGTAACCGAAGCTGCTGCCCCGCTCGGTGAGCCACAGGTTCTCCACGCCGGCCTCCCGCAGCTTCTTCACCACTTGCGCCATGTCCCACGGGGCGAGGAACTGGCCCTTCTTCACGTTGATCACTTTGTCGGTGCCGCGCGTGGCCTCTGCGGCCGCGAGCAACAGATCGGTCTGGCGGCAGAGAAAGGCCGGGATCTGCAGCACATCCACCACCTCGGCCACCGGCGCGGCCTGCTGGCTTTCGTGAATGTCGGTGAGCACCGGCAGCCCCAGCTGTTGCTTCACCTCCGCCAGCACCGCCAGGCCCTCCTCCACGCCGGGGCCGCGGAACGATCCACCCGAGCTGCGGTTGGCCTTGTCGTAGCTGGCCTTGAACACGTAGTGAATGCCGAGGCGATCGGTGATCGCCTTCACCTCCTCCGCCACCTGCAGCGCCAGATCGCGGCTCTCGATCACACAGGGGCCGGCGATCAGGGTGAGGGGCATGGGGTGGGGCCTTACGACGGGTCAATCCTGTCCCATCAGACTGCCGGGAGTCGGAATGGGGTTGTGTGCAGTCTTGCGGCGTTTGCCACCACCACAGCGACCCCGAGCAGCGGCGTTTGTATGAAATCGGTCGCGACGCTCGCTGGCTGCTGCGTCATCACCCCGATCCGGCGCCCCTGCCCGGTTGGCTGTTGCTGGATGCATTGCGCCATCTGGGCGGCCCGCTTGAGTTCACGGCTCAGGAAGCCGCGGAGTGGGGGCGGGTTGTGCAACATGGTTCGCAGCTGGTGCAGCAGCTCAGCGGCTGCGAGCGTGTGTATGCCATCGCCTTTGGCGAGGGTGCGCGTCATCTGCATCTGCACCTAATTCCGCGCTTTGCCGCTGATCCCGACACCGAGGCTTGGCGGGTGGCGGATCTCTATCGGGCCGTGGCCCAGGGCCGAGCCGCGGCCGCCGATCCTGCGGCTGTGGCAGCTCTGGTGGAGCGGGGGCGGCCGTTGTGGAGCCACTTACGCTCCCAGTCATGACCCAGCCCATCCCGATCTTCATCGGCTACGACCCGCGTGAACGGGCCGCCACGAATGTGCTGATCGACAGCCTGTATCAGCACACCAGTGTTCCGCTGGCGATCACGCCGTTGGTGACGCCGCAGCTGGAGGGCCAGGGGCTCTACCGCCGCGAACGGGATCCGAAGCAGAGCACGGCTTTCTCGTTCACCCGCTTTCTGGTGCCCCATCTGATGGGCTACCAGGGCTGGGCCATCTTTATGGACTGCGACATGCTCGCCCGCGGTGATATCGCCGCATTGTGGGCTCAGCGGGATGAGCAGTTCGCTGTGCAGTGCGTGCAGCACGAGCATGAGCCCGGCGAAACGGTGAAGTTCCTGGGTGAGGTGCAGAGCGCTTATCCCAAGAAAAACTGGAGTTCGCTGATGCTGCTGAACTGCAGCCGCTGCACGGCCCTCAGCGTGGATTACGTGAACAGCGCCACGGGCCTGGAGCTGCATCGCTTCCATTGGCTGGCGGGTGATCACGAGATCGGTGCCCTGCCGGAGGGTTGGAACCATCTGGTGGCGGTGCAGGATCCCGCCAAGGCCGAAGGTGCGCCGCTGTTGCACTGGACCCTTGGGGGCCCTTGGTTTCGTGAGCAGCGCACTATGGGCGAGGGGCTGGCGGCCGAGTGGTTTGCCGCCCGCGATGACGCCTTCCGCCTGTGGGACTGATGCAGAGCGTTGTTGCTGTTCCGGCTCGATTGGAGTCGAGCCGCTTGCCGGGCAAGGTGTTGGCAGATATCGGTGGCAAGCCGATGCTGCAGCGGGTGTTGGAGCGTTGTGCCGAGGCCACAACTCCGGCGGCGGTCGTGCTCTGCACCGACAGCCAGGACCTGGTGGATCGAGCCGCGGCCTGGGGGTTTGCCGCACTGATCACCAGCGCCAACTGCGCCTCCGGCAGTGAGCGGATCGCCTCGGTGGTGGACCAGTTGGTGGCAAGGGCGGGCGGCTCCAGCGCCGACACCCTGATCATCAATGTGCAGGGCGATCAGCCCTTCATCGATCCGCAGGTGATCGAGGCGATGGCCGGTGAATTCGCCGAGCGTTGCCCCACCCCCGAGGTGCTCACCCCCGTGTATCGGATGAGCCCCGACAAGGTCCACAACCCCAACGTGGTGAAAACCCTGCTGGCTGCCGATGGCCGGGCCCTCTACTTCTCCCGTTCGGCGGTGCCGCATGTGCGCGGGGTGGAGCCGGAGCACTGGCATGCCCACACCACCTATTGGGGGCATGTGGGCATCTATGGCTACCGCGCTGATGTGCTGCAGCGCTGGCAGCAGCTGCCCCATTCACCCCTCGAGCAGATCGAGAAGCTCGAGCAGCTGCGGTTGATCGAGGCGGGTATTCAGATCGGCACCTTCCCGGTGGAGGGTGAATCGTTATCGGTGGACACAGCCGAGCAGCTCGACGAGGCTCGCGCCATTGCTGCCGGACTGGCGGCCTGAGGACCGTTAGTCGTTGCGGTCGCGCCAGCCTTCGCGGCTCAGCTGCTGCCAGTGCCCGTGCACCCGCAGCAGCCGCTCCGCCAGCTCTCGCACCGCCCCGTGACCGCCGGGTCGAAGCAGCACGGCATCGGCCCGGCGTCGCAGGGGCAGTGCCGCATCGGCGGTGGCCACCAGCAGCCCCACCGCACCCTGCAGCGCCAGGTCGTTCACGTCGTCACCCACGAAGGCGATCTGTTCCGGCGTCACGTCGAGCTGCTCCCGCAGGCTTGCCAGGGCGAGCGGTTTGTCCTTGGCGCCCACCAGGCAGTGGCGGATGCCCAGCTGCTGGGCGCGCACCTCGGTGGCGCCGCCGCGTCCGCCGCTGAGAAAGGCCACCTCCAGGCCGGCGTGCTGCAGCAGGCGGATGCCCAGCCCATCGCGCACATCGAAGCGTTTGATCAGCTCACCCGCCGGGCCATGCCAAAGCCCGCCATCGGTGAGCACGCCATCCACATCCAGCACCACCACCTGGATGGGCCGCAAACGCCGGCGTTGCCACCACCACATCCAGCGCCACCAGAGCCTGCGCAGCCGCTGCATCACGCCAAACCCGCCTGCACCAGATCGTGCAGACGCAGCAGGCCCTGCATCTGGTGGGCGTCGTTCACCACCGGCAGCACGCCGATCGCCTTGCGGCGATTGCGCTCCATGCAGGCGATCGCGTCGATGGCCAGGGTGGTGGCGGTCACGGTGATCGGGTCGGCTGTCATCAGATCCGCGGCGGTGAGCGTGCTCCATTCCGCCGGGCCATGGCTTTGCAGCGCCCGGCGCAGGTCGCCATCGGTGATCAGGCCTTGGATGCGGCTGGGGTCGCCGGGGCTGGCGATCCAGCAGGCGCCCACGCCATCGGCGGTGAGGTGGGCGATCACCTCGGGTAGGGGTGCCGCCGCCGCGAGCGGCTCCAGCCGTGACGCCGGCACCATCAGATCCGCGGCGGTGAGGGTGAGCTGTTTGCCCAGCGAACCGGCCGGGTGGTTGAGGGCGAAGTCTTCCGGCGACACACCGCGCCGCTCCATCCACACCGCCGCCAGCGCATCACCGATGGCCATCGCCACCGCCGTGCTGGCGGTGGGGGCCAGGTTGAGCGGGCACACCTCCCGGTCCACCGAGCCATCCAGCACCACATCACAACCGCGGGCCAGGCTGGAGTTCACCCGACCCACCAGGGCGATGCGAGCGGTGCCGCGGCGTTTGAGGTGGGGGAGGATCTCCAGCAGCTCCTGGGTTTCGCCGCTGTTGGAGAGCAGCAGCGTGAGGTCATCCGCCGCGATCACCCCCAGGTCGCCATGCAGGGCATCGAGGGGGTTGAGGTAGATCGCCATCACGCCGATCGAGGAGAACGTGGCGGCGATCTTGCGCGCCACGATGCCGCTCTTGCCCACGCCCGTGATCACGAGCTTGGCCCGGTTGTCGGCGCAACGATCGAGCAGGGCTAGGGCCTCCTCCACCTGCTTGGGTGCCAGGCGCTCCGCTGTGGCTGCAATAGCGGCGGCCTCTTCCTGCAGGCAACGGGTGAGGGCGGACACGCAGCTGCGGTGTGGGGTTGCGCTGATTCTCCCCCAGCTCCGGCGCTAGCCCGCTGGCGGAGCGCTGGCGTAGCCCTCCGGGTTGGCCTGCTGCCAGGCCCAGCCGTCGCGGCAGATCTCCGGCAGGCCGCGGCGGGTGCGCCAGCCCAGGCGTGCGCTGGCCTGCGTGGGATCGGCCACCGTGGTGGCGGCATCGCCGGGGCGGCGCTCCACCAGGGCGTAGGGCACGCGGCGGCCGCTGGCGCTCTCCAGCGCCCGCACCACCTCCAGCACCGAGTGGCCCTGGCCGCTGCCCAGATTGAGCGTGAGCAGTTGGGGCGGTTCGCCCAGCAGGGTGGTGAGGGCGGCGGCATGGCCCTCCGCCAGATCCATCACGTGGATGTAGTCGCGCACGCCGGTGCCATCAGATGTGGGCCAGTCGCTGCCGAATACCTGCAGCTGCTGGCGCCGTCCCACGGCCACCTGGGTGATGAAGGGGAACAGGTTGTTGGGGATGCCGTTGGGGTCTTCGCCGATGCGCCCGCTCGGGTGGGCGCCCACCGGGTTGAAGTAGCGCAGGCTGGCGATGCGCCATCCGGGCTCGCTGGCCGCCAGATCCGCCAGCAACCGCTCCACCGCCGCCTTGCTGTGGCCGTAGGGATTGATCGGTTGCACCGGCGCTGTTTCGGGGATCGGCACCTGGTCGGGGTAGCCATAGAGCGTGGCGCTGCTGCTGAACACCAGCGTGCGGCAGCCGGCTACCTGCATCGCCGCCAGCAGCTGGCGCGATCCGGCCACATTCACATCCCAGTAGCGCAGCGGGTGTTGCACCGATTCGCCCACCGCCTTCAGGCCGGCGAAGTGGATCACAGCATCGATCGAGGCTGCTGTGAAGGCTTGCTGCAGGTCAGCTGGTTGGCGGATGTCGCCTTGGATCACCCGCAGGCGTTGTTGCTGGGTTGCGGGCGGCAGCTCAGCTAGGGAGGCTACGCGGCGCAGCGCTTCGGGGGAGCTGTTGCTGAAGTTGTCGAGCACCACCAGGTTGTGGCCCGCTTCCAGCAGCACCAGGCAGGTGTGGCTGCCGATGAAGCCAGCCCCACCGGTGATCAATAGTGTGGCCACAGCCCGTGAGCAGGGCCAACAACCCTACGGTTGATCCACGCCGATCCCGCAGACTGACCCCAGCCAGGTGTGGTTTGTGGAGAAGCTGCAGAGTCTGCGCGGGATGGTGGATCTGCTGCCGCAGCAGATGGGGGTGTGGCAGCAGCTGGAAGCCACGGCGCGCTGCCATTTCCAGCGGGCCGCTGTGGCTGAGATCCGCACACCCATCCTCGAAGCCACGGAGCTGTTTGCGCGGGGAATTGGCGAAGCCACCGATGTGGTGGGCAAGGAGATGTACACGTTTCTGGATCGCGGCGAGCGCAGCTGCACCCTGCGGCCGGAAGGCACCGCATCGGTGGTGCGGGCTGCCATCCAGCACGGCTTGCTGAACCAGGGTCCCCAGCGGCTCTGGTATGGCGGGCCGATGTTCCGGTATGAGCGCCCTCAGGCCGGCCGGCAGAGGCAGTTCCATCAGATCGGCCTGGAATTTCTGGGCTTCGCCGATGCCCGTAGCGATGTGGAAGCCATCGCCATTGCCTGGGATCTGCTGGCGGATCTGGGGGTGCAGGAGCTGGCCCTTGAGCTCAACAGCCTCGGCAGCGCCGACGACCGGGCCCTCTACCGCCAGCAGCTGGTGGCCTGGCTCGAGCAGCGGCGGGACCAGCTCGACCCGGATTCCCAGGACCGCCTGGCCCGCAACCCCCTGCGCATCCTCGACAGCAAGAACCCCACCACCCAAGCCCTGCTGCAGGACGCTCCCACCCTGGCGGCGGCCCTGGCCCCCGAGAGCCGCGAACGGTTTGAACGGGTGCAAGAGGGGCTCACGGCTTTGGAGATCCCCTTCCAGCTCAACCCCCGGCTGGTGCGCGGACTCGATTACTACAGCCACACCGCCTTTGAAATCACCTCCAGCCAGCTGGGAGCCCAGGCCACCGTGTGTGGCGGCGGCCGCTACAACAGCCTGGTGGAACAGCTGGGTGGTGCCCCCACGCCGGCAATCGGCTGGGCGCTGGGGGTGGAACGCCTGGTGATGCTGCTGGCGCAGGTGGGTGAGAGCCAGGCGACGGCGCCAGACATTTATGTGGTGAGCCGCGGCGGCCTGGCGGAGGGTCAGGCGCTGGTGTTAGCGCGTCAGCTGCGCCGCAGCGGTCGGGCGGTGGAGCTCGATCTGAGCGGTTCGGCCTTCGGCAAGCAGCTGAAGCGGGCTGATCGCAGCGGTGCGCGCTGGGCTGTGGTGATCGGTGAGGACGAAGCGCTGCTGGGCCAGGTGATCGTGAAGAACCTCCAGGAGCAAACCGAACAGCCGATGGCCGCGGCTGAGCTGCTAAGCCAGTTCGCTTAGGTTGCGAGGGCTGATGCGACTGCAGCGTTTCTGATGTCCAGCCCTGCAGCCGTGCGCGCCATCTGTTGCATCGGCGCGGGCTATGTGGGCGGACCCACGATGGCGGTAATTGCCGATCGCTGCCCCCACATCCAGGTGACGGTGGTGGATCTCAACGCTGAGCGCATTGCCGCCTGGAACGATCCCGATCTGAGCCAACTGCCGGTGTACGAGCCCGGCCTCGATGCCGTGGTGGGCCGTGCCCGCGGCCGCAATCTGCACTTCAGCACGCAGGTGGAGGCGGCCATCGCCGCCGCTGATCTGGTGTTCATCTCGGTGAACACCCCCACCAAAACCCGAGGCTTGGGGGCTGGCCAGGCCAGCGATCTCAAGTGGGTGGAGGCCAGTGCTCGCACGGTGGCCAGGGCGGCCCGTGGTCACACGATCGTGGTGGAGAAGAGCACGCTGCCGGTGCGCACCGCTGCGGTGATCCAGGAGATCCTCACGGCAGCCCAAGGTGAACAGGCGGGCAGCAGCTTTTCTGTGCTCTCCAACCCGGAGTTTCTGGCAGAGGGCACTGCGATTGAGGATCTGGAGCAGCCCGATCGCGTGTTGATCGGTGGTCAGGATCCCGCTGCTGTGGAGGCCTTGGCAGAGATCTACGCCAGCTGGGTGCCGCAGGAGCGGATTCTGCGCACCAACCTCTGGAGCAGTGAGCTGAGCAAGCTCACCGCCAACGCCTTCCTGGCGCAACGGATCAGCTCGATCAACGGCATTGCCGCCTTCTGTGAGGCCACCGGCGCTGATGTGCGGGAGGTGGCCCGCGCCATTGGCGCTGATAGCCGCATCGGCCCCAAATTTCTGCAGGCTGGGCCTGGTTTTGGTGGCAGCTGCTTCCAGAAGGACATCCTCAATCTTGTGTATCTCTGCCGCCATTACGGCCTGGAGGAGGTGGCGGACTACTGGGAGCAGGTGGTGGCGCTCAACCGCTGGCAGCAGCAGCGCATTGCCCGGTTGGTGATCACCAAGCTGTTCGGCACCGTGAGCGGCAAGCGCATCGGGGTGCTTGGTTTTGCCTTCAAGGCCGACACCAACGACACCCGTGAATCCCCAGCCATCCGTATCTGCCAAGAGCTGCTGGATGAGGGCGCCATCCTGCAGATCGTGGATCCCAAGGTGAGCGAGCGGCAGATCACCCTCGATCTGGGCCGCCCCGCCGGGGAGGGTGAGGGCAGCTGGCAGCAGATGTCCACGGTGCAGCAGGCGGCAGCCGGGGCTGATGCGCTGCTGCTGCTCACGGAATGGCAGCAGTTCGCCCAGATCGACTGGCCGGCCGTGGCAGCCTTGATGCGGCGGCCCGCTTGGCTGTTCGACGCCCGGGCCAAGGCCGATGCCAGCGCCGCTCGGGCCGCCGGGCTGCAGGTGTGGGTGGTGGGCGAGGGCTGAGCGATGCCGGAGGGACTGACGCGCAACCTGATCACCGGCGGTGCCGGTTTCGTGGGTTCACATCTGGTGGACCGGCTGATGCAGGCCGGCGAGGAGGTGATCTGTCTCGATAACTATTTCACCGGCCGCAAAGCCAACATCGAAGCCTGGATCGCTCACCCCCGCTTTGAACTGATCCGCCACGACGTCACCGAGCCGATCCGGCTCGAGGTGGATCGCATCTGGCATCTGGCTTGCCCAGCCTCACCGGTGCACTACCAGCACAACCCGATCAAAACCGCCAAAACCAGCTTCCTGGGCACTTACAACATGCTGGGGCTGGCGCGGCGGGTGGGGGCGCGGCTGCTGCTGGCCAGCACTTCTGAGGTGTATGGCGATCCCGAGCTGCATCCCCAGCCGGAGAGCTACCGCGGTTGCGTGAACACCATCGGCCTGCGCAGCTGCTACGACGAGGGCAAGCGCATCGCCGAAACCCTCTGTTTCGATTACAAGCGCATGCACGGCACGCAGATCCGCGTCGCCCGGATCTTCAACACCTATGGGCCGCGCATGTTGCCGGATGACGGCCGCGTGGTGAGCAACTTCATCGTGCAGGCGCTGAACGGCCAGCCGCTCACCCTCTACGGCGATGGCAGCCAGACCCGCTCCTTCTGCTACGTGGACGATCTGGTGGAAGGGCTGATTCGCCTGATGAACGGGGCCCATACGGGCCCGATCAACCTCGGTAACCCCAGTGAATTCACGATTCGCCAGCTGGCGGAGCTGGTGCGGGCCCGGATCAATCCGGCGCTGCCGTTGATCGAGAAGCCCCTGCCGATGGACGATCCCAAGCAGCGTCAGCCACTGATCACCCTGGCCCAACAGGAGCTGGGCTGGCAGCCGAGCGTGGCTTTGGAGCAGGGCCTCGAGCCCACGATCGCCGATTTCCAGCGTCGCCTCAGCGACTGCCCCTGAGCGGCACCCCCGTTTCTTTATGACTGCAACCCAACCCATCCTGGTCACCGGCGCCGCCGGTTTCATTGGCGCTGAGGTGGCCTGTCAGCTGTTGCAGCGCGGCGAGGCGGTGGTGGGCCTTGACAACCTGAACAGCTACTACAGCCCAGCCCTCAAGCAGGCCCGGCTCGATCGGGTGCAGCAGTGTGCAGCAGCCTGCGGCAGTGCCTGGCGGTTTGAACGGCTGGATCTCGCCGATGCCGAGGCGATGGCGGCTCTGTTTGCGGCGGTACGGCCGCGGGCGGTGGTGCATCTCGCTGCCCAGGCCGGCGTGCGTTATTCGCTCGAGAACCCCGGGGCCTATGTGCAGAGCAACCTGGTGGGCTTCGGGCACATCCTCGAGGGTTGTCGCCATCAGGGTGTGGAGCATCTGGTGTATGCCTCCAGCAGCTCGGTGTATGGCGGCAACCGCCAGATGCCCTTCAGCGAGCAGCAGGCCGTGAATCACCCGGTGAGCCTGTATGCGGCTACCAAGAAGGCCAATGAATTGATGGCCCACACCTACAGCCACCTCTACGGCCTGCCAGCCACCGGACTGCGCTTTTTCACGGTGTATGGCCCCTGGGGCCGGCCCGATATGGCACCGATGTTGTTTGCCCGGGCCATCCAGGCGGGCGAGCCGATCCGCGTGTTCAATCACGGCCGCATGCAGCGGGATTTCACCTACATCGACGACATCGTGCAGGGTGTGATCCGTTGCCTGGATAAGCCGGCTACCGCAGACCCCAGCTTTGATCCGTTGGATCCCAATCCGGCCACCGCCGCAGTGCCCCATCGCGTGTTCAACATCGGTAACGCCCAGCCCACCCCGCTGCTGCGGTTCATCGAGGTGTTGGAGCAGGCCCTCGGCCGCTCGGCAATCAAAGACTTTCAGCCCATGCAACCCGGCGACGTGGTGGCCACCGCCGCCGACACCTCGGCCCTCGAGGCCTGGGTGGGCTTCAAGCCCCACACCCCACTCGAGCAAGGGTTGGCAGCCTTCGCCACCTGGCTTCGCGACCACCCGCGCTTCCTGGCGTGATGGATCTGGCGGAAGCCCTGCATCCGGGCCTGATCGCTGCCTTGCAGCAGGTGGCTGAGCCGGATGTTGAGCTCTACCTGGTGGGTGGCGCCCTGCGCGATGCTCTGTTGCATCGCTTGCACCGCGATCCCTGGCGCGGCCTGCCCGACATTGATCTGCTGGTGCAATACCGCGATCCAGGTGTTGACCCGGCAACCGCTGAGCCAGCGGCCCATGCCCTGGCCCAGCGGTTGCTCGCCCAGCAGGGCCCCGGGGCGGTGCGCTGCCAGTTCCATCACGCCTACGGCACGGTGGAACTGGAGTGGCAGGGCGTGTGGATCGATCTGGCCACGGCCCGGCATGAGCACTATCCCCGGCCGGCGCAGAACCCGCAGGTGCGTCCTGGCCGCCTGGAGGACGACCTGGCCCGCCGCGATTTCAGCGTGAACGCCATGGCCCTGCCGCTCCGAAACCTGCAGGAGCAGGCGGTGGTGGATCCCTACGGCGGCCTGGAGGATCTGGCGGCGCGCCAGCTGCGGCTGCTGCACCCCCACAGCCTGCGCGACGACCCCACCCGCGCTCTGCGGGCGGCCCGTTACGCCGCCCGGCTGGGTTTTGCCCTCGAACCCTCCAGCCTTGCGCAACTGCGCAGCACCCTGCAGCGCTGGCCCTGGAGCTGGAAGCCAGGCGATCCCGCTGATCAGGCGCCGCCCGCCCTCAGCACCCGCCTGCGGATGGAGCTGGAGCTGCTGCTGGATCACGAGCCCTGGGCTGCAGCGCTGAGCCAGCTGCAGCAGTGGGGTGCCCTGGTGTTGTTGGAGCAGGGGCTGCAGCGCGATCCAACCTGGCAGCGGCGGTTGCGCTGGGCGGCTCGGCTCGGCCTACCGCCCCTGCCGGCGCTGTTGATGGGCGCCGATGATCCTGCCGCTGTGGCCCAGCGGCTGCAGTTGCCCCACCGCCAGCAGCAGCTTCTCAGGCGGAGCAGCCAGTTGCTGCACCAGTTGCAGCAGCAAGCAGCAGTTGCTGCCCTTCCCCAGACGGCCGCGGCCTGGGCAGAGCAGCTTGAGACGGGCGCCGACGCCCCTCAGGTGGTGCAGCTGGTGCTGGTTGCCGCACGCCATCCCCAGCCTCCCTGGCGCAGGCCCCTGCTGCGTTGGTTGCTGCGCTGGCGCCTGCTGGTGGCACCGGTGACGGCGCAGATGTTGCTGGAGCAGGGCTATCGCCCGGGCCCAGCCTTGGGTGAGGCATTAAAAAAGGCCAGAGCGGAACGCCTGGCCTCAGAGCAGTATTGACCGTTCTGCGTTCGCCTGATCAGGCGGAACCCACTCCGGTGTAGGAGCCATAGAAGAACAGGCCCAGCACGAAGATCACGGCCATGCCGCCGGCGGTGGCCACGAGCCACAGGGGCAGGGTGCCTTCGGTCCAGCGTGAGCGCCAGGCCACGGCCGGGCGGCCGTCGGGAAGGCGATCGGGGATCCGGCCGTCAGGAAGGTTGGATTTCTTGCCGCTCATCGCAGGTGCTCCCGATCAGTTGAAGAAGTAGCTGGAGAACAGAATCCCGCAGGTGAACACAAACAGCAGGCCCAGATAGAGGCTGGTGCGGTTCAGTTCAACCGGCAGGTTGTTCGGGTTGGGATTGCGTTCCATGGCGAAGGCCTCAGCGACGGATGAACTGCATGGCAGCCAGGGCACCCAGGAAAAACACCGTGGGAACGCCGAGGGCGTGCACCGCGAGCCACCGGACCGTGAAGATCGGGTAGTTGCGGGGAGTGGAGGTGGCGGTCGACTGGGTCATGGCTTATTTCAGGCGCTGGTCGAGGGAAGCCTTGGCGTCATAGCGCTGGCTCACAACGGGTGCCTTGGCGTCCTGAGCCTGGAAGTAAGCATCCGGACGAGGTGTGCCGAAGGCGTCGTAGGCCAGGCCGGTGGACACGAACAGGAAGCCCGCCAGGAAGATGGCCGGCAGGGTCACGGCGTGGATCACCCAGTAACGGATGCTCGTGATGATTTCAAAGAACGGGCGTTCACCCGTTGAGCCGGCGGCCATGAGCAGCGAGCATTCAGCTGGACGATCCTAGGGCGATCGAGGCGGCAGGCGGGATCACGCTGGCGCCTTGGTTACAGAGGGAAAGGTGTCAGCCCCTCCACCTCAGCCCACCCAGCGCAGCAGCGAGCCGCGCTCGCCGAGCACGAAGCCCTTGCCGTCGTTGAAAAAGGCGATGCGGGTGAAGTTGGTGGGCTGCTGAGCTCCCACCGGATCCTTCTGCCAGCTCTTGCCGCCGTCGTTGCTCACCAGCAGCGTGCCGCTGCCGCCACCGGTCCAGATCGAGCCGTTGGGATCCCAGGCCATATCGAGATAGCCGTAGCCATTCACGATCGGCACCACCGGCTTGCTCCATTCATCGGGGTTGGCGGCATCGGGGCTAAAGCGCAGCTGGGCGCCGCGCGCCAACATCCACAGGGCGCCATCGGGCTGGAAGCCCATCGATTGCAGCCGCTGACTGCTCATCCGCTGGTGGGGCGTCCACACCGCGTCGCCGGGGTTCCAGGTGGCAAAGAAGTTGCCCAGGCTGCTCACGCTCACATAGCGGCCTTCGGGGCTGCGGCGCAGGTCGCGCACGGCGCCGGCAGCGTCTTCCACCTCGGCCTGCCAGGAATTGCCGCCGTCGCTGGTGCGATACACCGCGCCCACGTTGGTGGCCAGCTCCGCCCGGTTGCTGCCCTGGGCGGTCACCAGGTAGGGCTCGCCCGGCAGCTTGGTGTCGAGGAAGAGGCGGCTCCAGTTCTGACCGCCATCGGTGCTGTGCAGCAGCAGGCCGGGTTGCCCCACGATCCAGCCTTCATCCCCGGCGAAATCCACGCTGATCAGCCGGAAGTTCTCCTCTTCCGGCAGATCCAGCGCCCGCTCCTGCCAGGAGGAGCCGCCGTCGTTGGTTTCCAGGATCAGGCGGTTGCTGCCCACCAGGAAGCCGTGGCGGCTGTCGGTGAAGGCCAGCGCCAGGGGGTTCGATTTGGTGTGGATGTCCACGGCCTGCCAGGGGCTGGCACTGGCGCTGGGCAGGCCGGTGCTGACGCAGCCGCTCAGGCCGAGGGCTAACACCAGCGAGAGCGCCAGGGCGCCCAGAGAGGAGAGGAAACGAGGCATGCCGTGCTCAGCGCAGGGAGTAGAGGGAAAGGAAGAAGGCAAAGGCCAGCGCGAAGCCGCCGAAGATCAACACATTCTTCTGGCCGGGGGTGAGCTGGTTCACACCGAGCCCGTAGCCCAGGTTTTCTTCGAAGCCGCTGGGCTTGTTGCGCGGACCGATGTCCTTGAACGCTTTGGTCTTGCTGCGGCAGACCGGGCAGCGAAAGCTGATCGGATCCAGGGCGCTGAAGGGCGTGCCCGGCGCGATCCCCAGCTTTTTGATGCCTTCGCCCGGGTCGAACACGAAGCCGCAACTGCGGCACTCAAATCGGTGGGTATCGGGATCATCAACGGGTGCCTCGGGCGCTTCAGGCGCAGCCACAGCACCAGCCTCTAGTTCGGCCTGCGGCTCGGGCTCGCTCGCGGGCGGCTGCTCCTGGATTGGGTCCTCGCTCACGGCATCCGGCGCTGGTGGCGGCGACTCTAGGAAGTTGGAACCCGGCGGCTCGCTTGCCGCCCGGAGACCGTCCAACTGTGCGACCACATTTGGCCCAGGTTGGTACCACTCCCGGACACGCCTGCAGACACCCAACGCGGCGCCCGTAACGCCGAGGCCGCTGCCCCAGGCCTGGGCCATGGATGCCAGACTGCCCCAACGGTTGGGCAGTTGCAGCCCGTGTTCGTTCTCTCCGGCTACGACGCCTTTCTGGGCTTCCTGCTGATCGCGGCGGCGGTGCCTGTGTTGGCGCTCGTCACCAACAAGATCGTGTCGCCCAAGTCGCGCACGGGTGAACGGGACCTCACCTACGAATCGGGTATGGAGCCCATCGGCGGTGCCTGGATCCAGTTCAACATTCGCTACTACATGTTCGCGTTGGTCTTCGTGATCTTCGACGTGGAGACCGTCTTCCTCTATCCCTGGGCCGTGGCCTTCCACCGCCTGGGGTTGCTGGCCTTCGTTGAGGCCCTGGTGTTCATCGCCATCCTGGTGGTGGCCCTGGCCTATGCCTGGCGCAAGGGCGCCCTTGAGTGGAGCTGATCTGAGATGACCCCCTCCTCTGCAACCTCCGGCATGGCCGAGGCCCTCTCCATCGGTGCCCTGCGCGATCAGCGCGGCGCCAGCTGCAACCCCGTGGGAGCTCCGGCTGTCACCTCGGATCTCTCCGAGAACGTCATCCTCACCACTCTCGACGACCTGCACAACTGGGCTCGCCTGAGCAGCCTCTGGCCGCTGCTGTATGGCACCGCCTGCTGCTTCATCGAGTTCGCGGCGCTGATCGGATCCCGCTTCGACTTCGACCGGTTCGGTCTGGTGCCTCGCTCCAGCCCGCGTCAGGCCGATCTGTTGATCGTGGCCGGCACGGTGACGATGAAGATGGCGCCGGCCCTGGTGCGGCTCTACGAGCAGATGCCGGAGCCCAAGTATGTGATCGCCATGGGTGCCTGCACGATCACCGGCGGCATGTTCTCGGCTGACTCCACCACCGCTGTGCGCGGTGTGGACAAGCTGATCCCTGTGGATCTCTATCTGCCTGGTTGCCCGCCGCGCCCCGAGGCCATTTTTGATGCGGTGATCAAGCTGCGCAAGAAGGTGGGCAACGAAGCGCTGTCGGAGCGCGGCAATCTGCTGCCCACCCACCGCTATTGCACCGTGTCCCACCAGATGAAGGCGGTGGAGCCGATTGTGGACGGCCGCTATCTCCGCGCTGAAACCCAGAAGGCTGCCTTGGTCGCCGCCGAGGGTCTGCCTGTCGCTGCCGCCGATCTCGCCGCCAATCCCGTCATCAACCCCGCCTGAGCCATGCCCGAGGACACCGCTCCAACCACCCTCACGGCGCCCGAGCCCGGTCCGGTGAGCCGCTGGCTCAGCAGCCAGGGCTTTGAGCACGAGCTGCTGGAGCCGGATCATCTGGGTGTTGAAGTGCTGGGCGTGGAAGCGCCCTTCCTGCCCTTGATCGCCACCGCCCTCAAGGCTTCCGGGTTCGATTACCTCCAGTGCCAGGGCGGTTATGACGAAGGCCCCGGCGGACGTTTGGTGAGCTTCTATCACCTAGTGAAACTGGGTGCCCTCGCTGATCAGTGCAGCTCCAGTGAGCCGCTCGCCTCTGATCTCAAGCCGGAGGAGGTGCGTCTGAAGGTGTTCCTGCCCCGCGATGGTGCGCTGTCGATTCCCAGTCTCTACGGCCTGTTCCGTGGTGCGGATTGGCAGGAGCGTGAAACCTTCGACATGTTCGGGATCAGCTTCGAAGGTCATCCTCATCCCAAGCGGCTGTTGATGCCTGAGGACTGGAAGGGCTTCCCGCTGCGCAAGGACTACGTGCAGCCCGACTTCTACGAAATGCAGGACGCCTACTGAGCCCGCGTCTCGAGCGGGTTGCGGCCGTCCTGTTTCTGGCGTTTGAAGAAGCGCATCACCGCCACGCCCACGCTGCGCGGGTCGTGACGCAGCGTGGCTGATGGCCTGGCTCCCTGCATGGGCGCCAGCATCACGTCGTAGCCCTGGCTGCGCAGCCGCCGCACATTGCAGCGCACCGGCTCGGCGCCGCGTTGGCGGTAGTGGTGCACCAGGGGCGAGTCCCCCAGATCTTCCTGCGCCAGCACGGCATTGAACAGGCGTTGCTGAATCCCAAGGCTGGCCAGCTGGGCCTCGATAGCCCGCAGATGGCCCTCCACGTCCAACCCGTCAGTTTCACCGGGCTGGGTCATCAGGTTGCAGATGTAGAGGCGTGGTGCCTTGCTGCGGCTGATGGCGCTCACCAATTCGGGCACCAGCAGGTTGGGCAGCAGGGAGGTGTAGAGGCTGCCCGGGCCGAGCACGATCAGATCGGCATTGGCGATGGCCTCGATGGCGCGCGGCAAGGCCGGGGGCCGTTCAGGGGTGCAGCCCAGGCGAACGATCGGGCTGGAGGCATGGCCGATCTGCGACTCGCCTTCGATGCGGCGGCCGTCCTCCAGTTCAGCCCAGAGGCGCACATCGGCATTGGTGGCCGGCACCACCGTGCCCTGCACGGCAAGCACGCGGCTGCTGGCGGTGATCGCTGATTCCAGGCTGCCGGTGATCGCGGTGAGGGCCGAGAGGAAGAGGTTGCCGAAACTGTGCCCTTCCAGGCCCGTGCCGGCGCGGAAGCGGTATTGGAACAGACGGGTGAGCAGCGGCTCCTCGGTGGCGAGGGCCGCCAGGCAGTTGCGGATGTCGCCGGGGGGGAGCACGCCGAGTTCGCGGCGCAGCACCCCTGAGCTGCCGCCGTCATCGGCCACGGTGACGATCGCCGTGAGGTTGCTGCTGTAGCGCTTCAGGCCGCTGAGCAGGGTGGAGAGGCCCGTGCCACCGCCGATGGCCACGATCGAGGGGCCGCGGTTGAGCCGCCGCTTGGCGGCCAGGGCATCCACCAGCAGCGTGTCCTTTTCAGGGGCGAGCGCCTTCTGAATCGTGCCGAAACTGCGGCTCTGGCCCAGCCAGATCAGGCCGCCGCCCACCAGCAGCACCAAGGGGCCGGTGATCTCCCGCGGTAACACCTGGGTGACGTTCTGCAGCGACCAGCGGATCGACTGCAGCAACCAATAGATCGGTTGCAGATCCGCCCAGACGGCCGCGCCGAGCAGCGCCAGCAGCAGGCCGATGCCCGAGGTGAGCATCCAGCGCTTCACCACCAGCCCCGGCTGCAGCCAGCGGGCCGCGCGCCGGGAGCGGCTCACCAGATCCTGCTGGCGCAGATCCCCGCGTCCAACCCAGCTGGGTCTGGGTCTGGTGCGCTGGCTGCTGCGTGGCGTTCGAGCGCGCATCACCCCAGGAGAGTGCTGGAACTGTACGGAGAAACCGCCAAGATGGCCCGGTTGCCTGCGTGAGTGTCCAGTGCCTGCACCCGTGGTGGAACTGCACGACGTGAGCGTGCGCTGGGGCAGCAAGAGTGTGCTCAGTGATGTGGATCTGCAGCTGCAACCGGGCGAGCGCCTGGCGGTGGTGGGTCCCTCCGGAGCCGGCAAATCCACGATCCTGCGCCTGCTGGCGGGCCTGCTCCTGCCGAGCAGCGGCACGCTGAGCATCCACGGCATCCCGCAGACCTACCTCCGCCTGGATCAGCGCCATCCACCGGATGTGCGGCTGGTGTTTCAGAACCCGGCGCTGCTGGCCTCGCTCACCGTGCGTGAAAACGTGGGCTTTCTGTTGGATCGCTTCAGTCGCATGAGCGAACGGGAGATCCGCGAGCGGGTGGGCCAGGCCTTGGATGCGGTGGGCCTCGCCGGCACGGAAGACCTGTATCCAGGCGAACTCAGCGGTGGCATGCAGAAGCGGGTGAGCTTTGCGCGGGCGGTGATCGACGATCCCAGTCAGCCTGATGGCACGGTGCCGCTGCTGCTCTTTGATGAACCCACCGCTGGTCTCGATCCGGTCGCCTGCACCCGCATCGAGGATCTGATCGTGCAGACCACCAACCTGGCCCGCGGCAGCTCGGTGGTGGTGAGCCACGTGATGAGCACCATCCTGCGCTCGGCTGATCGGGTGGTGCTTCTGTACGAGGGCTTGTTTCGCTGGCAGGGATCTGTGGCTGACTTTCAGACCACCACCAATCCCTATGTGCTGCAGTTCCGCACCGCTAGTCTCAGCGGACCGATGCAGCCGGCGGAGCTCTGAGATCCATGCGCCGCAGTGTGCGAGAAGCAATGGTGGGCTTCACCCTGATTGCGGCCCTTACCGGATCGGGGTTGTTCTGGTTGTGGCTGAGGGGGGTATCGCTGGCCAGCCGCACCTGGCGCTTTCAGCTGAATTTCGCTGATGCCTCCGGCCTGGCGGAGCGTTCAGCCGTGACCTACCGGGGCGTGTTGGTGGGCAACGTGAACAAGCTCACCACCACCTCCTCCGCCGTCGTGGTTGAGCTTGAAATCGACGATCCATCCCTGCAGCTGCCCTTGCCGCTGGTGGCACAGGTTCAGGAAGCCTCTCTCCTGGGTGGTGATGCGGTTGTGGCTCTGATTGCCTCCAGTCGCCAACTGCCGGCGGGTACGCCTGGGCCCACCGCCGCCGATTGCAACCGCCGCCTCACGGTGTGTGCGGGTAACACTCTCAACGGCGTCAATGCCGCGAGCATCTCCAGCCTCACGGTGACGATGCAGAAGCTGCTGGAGCAGGTGGATCGCGAAAACCTGGTGCCGGAGCTGGTAAAAACCACCCGAAGTTTCGATCTGACCGCCAAGGAGGCCACCAAGTTCCTGGAGGACGGTCAGCAGCTGATCAAGGAGCTGGAGGCGGCTGTCAACAAGGCTCAGCCCACCATCGACAACCTCAACGCCTCCACCGCCAGCATCCGCAACTTCACCCACGCTCTCGACAACCCAAAGACGGTGTCGGAGTTGAAAACCACCGTCACTAACGCGGAGAAGCTCACCGCGCGCTGGAACGAGGTGGGCGGCGATGTGGAGAAACTCACCGCCGATCCTCGCTTCATGAATGGCCTGCGCAGCGTGAGCATCGGGCTGGGCAAGTTCTTTGATGAGCTCTACCCGGCCCAGACCGGCTCCAGCAAGGAGAAGCCGGTCCAGACCGGCCAGCGCTAAACCCCGCTGATCGCCTCCATCGCAATCGCCGCGATCGCCTGATCGCTGGCCTTGGGCAGTTGCACGTATTTGCCACCGGCGGCATCGGCCAGGTCTTTACCCATGCCGCTGCCGATGAATTTGCGCTCGGTGTCGATCACCAGCAGCTTGATGCCGAGGGAGCGGTAGCGGCTGGCCACCTGCTTCACCTCTTCCTTGAGGTCCACGGGTTCCTCACCCTCCAGTTCCGGCTGACCGAGGGAGCGGCCGAGGGGCACGTTGCCGCGCCCATCGGTGATCGCCACCACCACGACTTGGCCGAGATCTCCGGTGGCCAGGGCATTGGCCCCCACGCGGGCGGCCTGGGAGAGGCCATGGGCCAGGGGGGAGCCGCCGCCGCAGGGCATGGATTCCAGGCGCCGGCGGGCGGCGGTGATCGAGCGGGTGGGGGGAAGCAGCACCTCGGCGGCTTCGCCGCGGAAGGGGATCAGGGCTACTTCGTCGCGGTTTTCGTAGGCCTCGGTGAGCAGACGGATCACAGCGCCCTTGGCGCTCTGCATCCGGTTGAGCGCCATCGAGCCGCTGGCATCCACCAGAAAGATCACCAGGGCGCCGGCCTTGCGCTGCAGCTGCTTGGCCCGCAGGTCGCCGTCTTCCACCACCACCTTGCGGTGGGGCTCGCGCTCGCGGCGTGTTTTCTGATACGGCGCGGCGGCCCGCAGGGTGGCGTCCACGGCGATGCGCTTCACCGGACCGCGGGGGAGCATCGGCTTCACGTAGCGGCCGCGCGAATCGCTGAACACCACGGCACGGCTGCCGCTGCCGCCGCTCTTGGCTTTGCCGGCGTTGAACAGCAGCAGGTCGGGATCAATGGCGGTGGCCTCCGGATCCAGCAGGAATTCCTCCGGGATTGATGGGGGTGCCTGATCCTCAGGGGTGTCGTCGTCTTCGTCGTTGTTGTCGTCTTCGGGCTCGTCGGGCTCCTGCTCGTTCTCAGGCTGCTCGGGCTCCTCCGGCGGCTGTTCGCCCTGCGGGGGCGGTGGCGGCGGGGGCTCCATCGGCTGATCGGGATCCGGCGGCGGCAACTGCAGCGCCCGTGGAGCGATCACCAGACGCACTGCCACCTGAAGGTCGTCGGCTTCGACCCGATCGCGGCCGCTGAGGGCGGCATGGGCACGGGCGACGCGCACGGCATAGAGCTCGCTGCGATGCCCCTCCACGCCGCCCCGCAGGGCTTCGTTCACCAAGTAGGCAATTTGTTCGCGCGTGATCTGCACATCCGGCAGCCACTGGCGGGCCAGCAACAGCTGGGTGGCCAGGGCGTCGGTGTCTTCCTGGAAGCGGGCGGCGAAGGCCTGGGTGGATTCGGCGTGGCCGATGGCGCTGCGGGCGATCTCCACCCGTTGATCCAGCTCCAGCACCTGGTTGGCTGAGAGGGCGATCGCAAAGCGATCGAGCAGGTGGTCGCGCACCGCTCCCTCTTCAGGGTTGTAGGTGGCGATCAGCAGGCAACGGCAGGGGTGGCTGAGGCTCAGGCCCTCGCGCTCGATCCGGTTCTCGCCGCTGCCGACAGCCGCCAGCAGCAGGTTGGTGATGTTGTCGTCGAGCAGGTTCAGCTCGTCGACGTAGAGCACGCCCCGGTGCGCTTCCGCCAATAGGCCCGGCTGGAACACGGCCTGGCCGCTGGCCAGCGACGCGGTCACGTCCACCGATCCGACGAGGCGGTCTTCCGTGATTCCCAGCGGCACCTGCACAAACGGTGCCGGAATCACCTTGGTGGGCAGCAGCACCCCTGCATCGTTGCCGCTGGGATCGGCCCCCAGCTCGGTGAGGCGGCGGCGAGTGGGCTCGTCCCAGTCGTCGGGGCGCTGCGGGTCGATGTTGAGCGCCGCCGGGGCTGGCTGGCCCGCGGGTGCGGTGCCCAGATCGAGCACATCGATTGGTGGCAGCAGGGCGTGCAGGCCCCGCGCCAACACAGATTTCCCGGTTCCGCGGCCGCCGGCGATCACCACGCCGCCCAGGCCCGGATCCACCGCCGCCAACAGGAGCGCCAGCTTCAGGGTGCCGTGGCCGGTGATCGCCGCCAGCGGGAAAGCCCGTTGAGCGGCGTCGTTGGCGGCCTCAGAACGGGCGCTTGCAAGCATGGGCGGGCGCAGTGCACCGACAGGTGGCGACAAGTCTCTCTGATCAGGTTGGTGCCGCGTGTCGCCGTCCACGAATCCGCCAAGGCCTGTTGCTTCTGGCGGTCGTGTCGCTGGTGGTGCTGTTCGCCGATTGCTTTGACACCAACGAAGCCGACAAGCTCCCGCTGGCGCTGCAGCGCGTTCAGCCCACCTGGTTGCCCGGTGATTGGTACCTGAATCAGGCTCAGCCCCACCAGTGGTTGTTTCTGGATCTGACCGGCCGCGTGCTGAGTCAGCTGGGGTTCGTGGCGGGCTCGGTGGTGATTCGCCTCTCGGGCTATGCCCTCTGGTGTTGGGGGGTGTTGGTGCTCGCGGCGGAGCTGGGCTTGGGGCTGCCCTGGTTGTTGGCGGCGCTGGCCCTGTGGCTGCCGCGCCAGGGGATGGTGGCTGGGGAGTGGATGCTGGGTTCAGCGGAACCCAAAACCTTTGCTTACGGCCTGCTCTTGCTGGCTTTTGTCAGCTGGCGGAGAGGCCGATCGGGCTTGGCTGGTTTGCAGGCCGGGCTGGCCTGCTCCGCCCATGTGCTGGTGGGCGGCTATGGCGCTCTCACGCTCGCGGCTCTGGCCTGGCGGCGCTCAGCCCAGCGGCGTTGTCGCGGCTGGCTGGCGCTGGCAGCGGCGCTGGTCGGAGCCTTTGCGCTCTACAAGCCCGTGTTGGGGCGAGTGGCTGAGCTGGCGATGCCTGCACCGGTCTTGCCGCAGGGCCTGAGCTCAGCCTGGCTCTACGTGGTGTTCCGCCATCCGCATCACCTGGTGCCTTCCAGCTGGGGCAAGGGCTGGTTGGTGCTGCTGGTGGTGTTGGCCGGTTGGAGTGTGTTGGGGGCCTGGCTGGCCCGCGGGGCAGTCAGGCATCTGCCTGGCCACGAAACTCAGGCATGCCGTGATCTGTGGCTCTGGTCTGCCCTGGTGCTGGTGCCGTTCGGTGTGGGCTTGCTCGCCAGCCTGGTGGACGCCGATGGCGTGCTGCTGCAGCTCTATCCCTTCCGCTTGGCCGACACCTTGGTGCCGCTGACGCTGGTGCTGCTGGGGGCGAGGGCTCTTCAGTCCCTGGTTGGTGCGTGCACCATCCGTTCTCGGGTCTGGCCGAGTCTTTGCCCTGTTGGCCTGTCGGCGTTGGTCCTGGTCTCAGCTTGGTTGACCAGCCGGGGCGCGGTGCTTCGCCCTTGGCAGGCTTTCGCTGCTCCTGAAGAAAAGGCCCCGCTCTATCGCGCCTTGATGACCTCGACGCCGCCTGGCAGCCGTGTGCTCACGCCACCCGGTGGTTTTTCTGATCTGGCGCTGCGCACCAGCCGCGCTCAGGTGGTGCAGTTTCGCCAGGTGCCAGGGT
>VGPW01000008.1 GCA_016882545.1 Cyanobacteria bacterium M_surface_10_m2_179
CATGGGAGAACGGCTTTGCGGAATCGTTCAACGGAAGATTCCGGGATGAGTTCCTCAACACCGAGCTGTTCACTACAGCTCCCGAGGCTCAACTCCTGGCTGATCGCTGGCGCTGGGAGTACAACACATTCAGGCCACATTCGGCCCTCCAGGGGCGTACGCCCCTGGAGGCAGCTCAACAAGGAGCTGCAGCATGACTACGACCACCCGCTCTCATAAGCACTGGACCGATAAAGGGGGTCACGTCACATATACTAGTTCGCAATGGGTAGCTGGTAACCGTGTTTATAACGCACGTACCTCGGTCTATATATAATGGTTTAAAGTATCCTTCAGGAAAGCCTCCTGACTACTACCTAAATGCCTATGACTTAGAAGTTTAGATAAACTCTAAATGTACTGCCCCAGTCGGTGCCCCCAGATGCAAAACCGTCGTGATTGGTAACAAAGAAGAGAGCAGGCTGAATAAATACACGATCAGAAAGAGGATAGTTATACCAGGCTTCGAATGCAAACGGTGCAACGTTTGTACCCCATGCAGATTGATTACTATAGACATAGGGAACTTGGCCTACTGCAAGTGCAGAGGTGCTGTTATCAACGAGAAAATCTGTGAAGACTAAGGCAGCCATCCAGCTCTGAGCTCTCGCTTGATCGCCAGCTTTAGCCATTGGTACCCCTAGCACATTGACATCATACCTAGATGTATACATAAAGTTATTATATACAAGATTGAGCGAGACATCCTCGTTGAACTGCCACGCAAACGTTAGTCCTAGTTGGCTATATGAATCAACGTCATAGAAGAAAGGATTAGCTGATAGGTTTGTTCCGACAAACGAATTCAATGTATCACCTCTACTATAGACGTAGTTCAACGATGCTATAACGTTACCATCATTTGAAACGTATCCAACTTGTAGAGGTGCTCTGAAGCGTGTGTCACGACCAATGATGCCCTTTTGCTGGTAACTATTACTGACAGGATTCAAGGCATCAGCTTGGTTCGCTATGTAGCCGCCTCCAATATGGAGATTGCCACCTAGGAAGTTCTTCGCAACATTCTTAATTGTTACACCAGCACCAGACCCTACATAATCTGCTAAGCCTGCACCACTTGCAAAAAAGTAGTTCTGTTGTTCGACGGGATAGAATGTGCCATATTGAACAGGAAGCATATCATAGTCTTTATATCGTGTGCCTATAATGAAATTAGCATCTTTATTCAGAGGTATCTTCCACCAAAGGCGATCAAAAGTCACATCATTGCTATCAATACTTCCAAAGCCGTAGGCAAGATTCAAAGCAGGAAATCTGCCACGTTCGCCGTAGGGAAGAATATTACGATATCTCAAAGAGATATTGAGTAGATCCGTGCCAGTGAAGCTGGTCCGAAAATGCACCTTTACGTCATTATTAAAGGTATAGCTTCGTTGGAAATTAAAGTCTTCAGTCTCAATATTGTCAGACACATCACTTCCAGCCAGAGAGCGAATGAAGGCCTGAGCTGCCTGCTTAACACCCTTCGAGTTCTGTTGTTTGGTTGTGAGTGATCCGTATTCTGCAACGGCTATATTAAGCAAGTCATCATACTGTGTTGTATTAGTGACTAAACCACCGTCTGAAACTGTATTCAAACCTTGGCATAGTTTAACACATCCCACAGTTGGAACGTTAAGGCGTGTACCTTGTTTGAGGATTGTATTCTTGTCAACAGACTGCGGAAGCTGCGGATTAAATTCTAGTAAACGACTTGCCGATGTTGAGTTTGAGTTAGCAACAGTGCTAATAGTATCGCCAGCTTTTGCGATATAGGTGAATGAATCCTTTGCATCTCGTCTAACCTTTTCAGTTCTTGCAGCATTGCCCAAATTAATTAATTTCTGAATGTCACTCTTCGCTAATGGAACACCTGCAAAGGTGATATCAGAACCAAGGTTCTTTTGATTGAAACTTGCAGAATCGACAGGACTATAATCTGCTTCGGGATTCTTAAGACCTCCTAACCCAGAATTTGGTAAGATCGGCTGACCCTTCAGATTTACAGCAAGTTCGTAACCCGCTTTATCCAATGTCTTGGGATCAGCCTTGTCATAGTTGGGGTCAGATGGGTCTGTTATAATAAGATTACCACCTCGACTGAGAGATGTAAACTTTACCTTGCCTCCAGTCCAGCTAGATGCAAGAGAATAGTTTGACGCAATCTTGTCATTGACTGCATCTAATCCGCTCGGTGGATAGAACTGGTTACTCTGACCAGACTTATAATATGCAAAAGCCGACCCACCGGCACTGTTTGTCGCACCAGAGACAGACTCAGGCATTAACTCTACAGACTCATTAGCAAAAGACCTGTTAACAGAGGTGATCCTTGAATTCCAGAAATTACTTGACAGGCTATCATTTGGTCCATCCACACCTCCTATAACAAGGTTCGCCGAGCCAGATATGGTTAGAGTTGGTTTAAAATTAGGTGCTTCTTTGGGCGGTTGTTCTGCTGGCAGTGTTACTGGCTGCGCTGCAAGCACAGGTGACTTAGAAGATTTAAGCTCTGCTACTTGGTCGCGGAGTTGGGTAATTGTCTGATTGAGCGCAGATTCTTTGGCTTTGTAAGATCTATCCGATTCTGCCTGGGCAATTGATAATTCAGAGACGTCTTTCTTGAGTTGATTCACCTGACTCTGAAGACGAGCCAGAACCATTTCGACTGCCTCTAATCCAGCACTTTGATTGGTACGACTGAGCTCATAAAGGCTTTCTCTAATCCTCCACAGACGGTCTCTTTGCAAAGATGATAGGGTTGAACTCTCAATGCAGCGCGTCAGCTGTTTAAGGATGTTGACAGAATCGTATGGCAAGTTGAGAGGACAGTCATTTACCCCAGCCTCTTTAGCTATATGGTCTAAACTCTGCTCTGCTGCTCCGCTTGCCAATGGCACTGCAGCTGCTGCAAACACCGAGCTTGCAATCAGAGAAGCGAACAGCCTCATTAGCCTTTCCAAAACCCGACTTATTCTCTTCTAGTCCAAAAAGATATTGACAGGCTTTGTGCCAGATACGATCTTGGCACATGTAGTGCGATCAGGTCTCGCCAGTTGAGTTGACTAAGATCGCTTAGCCAATACGTAATATACTAACCCAACAAAACCTTATTCAAGATAGACCTTGAGATCGGATAGTACTTTACTGTAAGCATCATTAAACCTCTTCACTGTAAGAACTGGGTCCTGTCCTTGATTCAGCTTCATAACATTCCCCCAACTAACAAGGCACTGGTTTGCAGCTATTTGTGTAAGACCAACGATTGCAATGCTTTCCTTTACGGGCCCATTGAAGGTATGTGTATATGCCAATTCCATATCTTGCGGATCAATATAGATTAACTCTTCATGGACCAACTGTCCATTTGTGCTTCTTGTTAGCCCCCTAACTTCACCAACCTGACCGGCTACCCCTTTAATTCTCGTAGAAACCTTGAAACCTGAGTACCATTTAGCAATTCCGCTAAAATCAGAGATGACACTCCAAACACCAGGGCAAGGTTTATCTATTATAATACTCTTTTTTGCTCTAAAGACCTCTAATACGCTTCTTTGATCTTCCGCACGACTAGCACTTGTACAAAAACAAGCTTCAAGTGCCGCAACTAGCAATACAGTGATCAATAGCTTGTGTTTCACGCTGAAAGTCCAATATTTAACACTTTACCTGGCGAGAATGGATGCAACACGTCCTTTCGCTATTCTTAATACTCTCTCCATTGGTTGTCACTCATTTCTCAGTCTGTTCTCATTCAGCTTTGGCGAAGGCGCGTTACTATTGATTCAGATGCCCATTAGGTATGTCCGGTAGTTCATTTGTTCCCGAATCCCTGCGTGGTGCTTTTTTCCCGAAGTACTACGTTTACGATGGAGGTCCCGATGACGAAGATGGAATTAAGAATGGTATCATTAACTACACCAATTATTTCGGCAATGGTCCGTTTCGGATTGCTGGCCTTTCATCTTTTGTTGAGAATGTTCTAGGTCTCCGTTTCCCGACAAATGATAATACAAGCAATGAACTGCTCTTTTCATACGAGGATCTCAATAATCAAAATAAAAGCACCTACTCTCCTGTCTATCTTTATTCATACGGTCATCTCGACTCCACTGGCCTAGTTGATTTCGATAGCCCAGGCTCACACATAGCACTTGACCCCGGCCAAACACTTAATCTTGTAACTAAGTTCTTTGGTGACGTTAAAAGTATCCACAAGCATCCAGCTACGAGCACTTCGGGCGTTGCCTTTATGGAAAGTGGTGGAGCAGGTTCAACTAACACTCACTTTCATGGCCTTAATGTATCACCTAAAGGATACGGCGATAATGTTGATATTGAAAATCGTAGTGACTATACAAACACAATCAAAGTCCCCAAGTCGCATCATGAAGGTCTGTCTTGGTGGCACCCTCACTTTCATGGATCAGCAAATGGTCAAGTTTATGGAGGTGCATTTGGCAATCTACAGATTGGTGATGCCCTTTCCTACTTGCCTGACTTCAGCTCGGCCAAGCGCAATTTTATTGGTATAAAGAACTTCAACGTTACATATAACCAGCAAACAGCGCGCTTCGAGGCGATTACCAGTGGATTTACGCCTGAGGAGACAGCACGCAATATCTACCTCATTAATGGTGAGTATCTGCCATTTAAAACAGGATTCACTACTGGTGAATGGAATTCCTTCTCCTTTATCAACTACACCAGCAATAGCTTTCTGAATACCAAGATCATCAAGACGCTTGATGGTATACCATTTGATATCAAGGATAAGTCAACATGGGGAGATTCGGTTGATCTCTATATCTATGGAAAGGATGGCTACCAAACTCCCACTGTGGAGCAAGCGTTTACCGGTATCAATAATACCATCCTTAACGGTTTGCAACTAGAAGACCCAGTCGGAGAAACAGTCACTAATCTTCCATCCCCAAGCCTCAGTAACAATCTATACCTTAGTCCGGCCCGTCGCTATGAAACTCTTGCCTACTTCAAGACTCCTGGCGACTACAAGATTATATCCGAAGCATGGACTGGCGCTGGTCTACGTGCAGGTGGCTGGATCTGGCCTGATATTGAACTTGGCACACTTTCAGTAGCTGGTCCGACTGTCTCTGCTCCATCAGTCGTTCCTTCTGATATCACTCCTGAGAAGCCCTATGAGTCTATTAATCTTGATCTTGCCGCATACCAACCTCTTCGGGACCGACGTATTACGTGGTCTGGTGATTCCTTTATCGAGGGTCCGAATCGCTTTCGGAAAATCAATGGTGGTATTTACAACACGACAAAAATACTTAAGAATGGCGAACCCAATCGATACGCAGGCTACAATCCACCCTTTCTGATTAACGACAACGTTCTACCTTATAACCCTGCGCTTATTACCCAGCTTGATTCCTTGGAATATTGGCATCATGAGAATTGGGCGACAGAGCAGCATCCGTTCCATCCACATCAAAATCACTTTCAGATTGTTCCCACAACCGACGCACCTCAGCAGCGAACCCCTCTAGCCCCTTTGATCGCTGACAGTTCTGCTAGTCGCGACGTTATTAAGCTATTTGTTGCTTATCTCGGCAGGATACCTACTCCTGACGAACTCTCACAGTTCTCGCAACAACTTTCGGATTCTTTGACAAGGGAAGATCTCGCCAGAATCCTCTCCACCTCTGAGCAATATTCCGCAGAGTTTCTTCGCTTCTATGTTACTGAACAAGATCTCACCAAAGACAAATACCAACAGATAGCTGATGGCGCTTACTATACTATCACTCGAGAAAATATCTATGATGTGGCCAAATCGCAGCGGTATGCGAAGCTTCTGAAAAAGGTTGGTGTAGAGCGATTCCCTCTCATTCTACTCGACACATTAACTGCAAGTGAGGCTGGCCAGCGTACTCGCGACCGCCTGAACAATCTGACCACAGCTGCACTCTATGCTGTTAACAAGGTTGCCCAAACACAGCCCTATACTGTTGTCACAACGGCTTTGCTTCGTGTTCTAAACCAACAGATCACAGATAATCACTTGTCTGTGGATCGTCTTTACTCCCTAATTGACCAGCTGGTTCAATACGATCCTGCAAACGTGCTGAATGGTGAATCCTACGCTGGATCACCTGTGCGCATGGATAATGTTGCACTGCCGGCAGGCTTGATTCAGTATCAATCCTATTCTTCCCCAAGCAGTAATCGTTATCCTACTCCTGCAATCTTTAACCAGTTAGAGCCAGGTCGTATTACGACGGCTACGACCTTTGATAACTATACCGGTGGATTTCTTCAGCACTGTCATATCCTTCCACATGAAGACTCTGGCCAAGGCATGATCGTTAAGATCATCGACAATATGCAGCGCAGTTGGTTTGCAAAGCAGAAAACCTTCGATATCGGCGACTCGATTCAAATCTATCGTTCCTCTAGTCTGGAGCCTAAGCTGATTTCTTCTGATACGTCTGTTCAGCGTCGCATTGCTTTTGGTGATCTCGATAAAGATGGCTACAGTGACATTACCATTGTCAATGGTGATTCTGGATCTGATGTCGTCACTGTTGTCGACGGGAGAACGCTTCAGGTTAAGTTTCGGTTTAATGCATTTTCAGACTATGAAGCTGGTCAGTTAATTCCTAGTGCAGACATTAATGCCTCGTGGGACCATGGCCTATATGTTGATGTTAATGATGTAACCGGAGACGGTCTAAGTGACATTGTTATTGGTGCTGGTTCGGGTGGTGGCAATCGTCTTCGCGTCTTTACGCGAGTTCCCGGTGGCTTCCAGTTTGCCGGTGAGACCTATGCATTTACTAGTTCCCCCGGCTTGTCCAACCTTTCTGAAACACGTTTCAGAATTGGTGATTTTGATGCCGATAACTTTTCTGATATCGCCTTTATTGGTAATCAAGAGGATGGCAGCCCTGTTGAAGTTCGATCCACGCGTTCCGGTAACGTACTTTCTCTGTTTAAACCGGGTCTTGAAGGACGTATCGGCTTAACAAGCGGTTATTCGAGTTTCCACAATCTAGGCCTTGAAACCCTGTATCTCTATCAGATCGATCACCCTGATGGCTTGGTTAAAGCTGCAACTATGCGTGCCGCTAAGTATGTTGCGCATTCACGCCTTGCAGACAATCCATATTACGACGCTGCTAAGTATTATGGATACGCCGATGCCGACGAGCAGACTCTTCTCACGCGGCCTGTTGGCAGGATCAGGGCTGATCTTGGATTTGACTGGTTAATTGCAGATCAGTTCACACTGGCCGATAACCTACCTGGTCTGGATCCAGTGACAGGTGCTTCTTATTCATTAGACGCTAGCTTCATTGGTTACTTGGCTAATCCTGTCCTGATCGCCTCGAATGGCATTGACTCTGATATTACTAATTACACATCACAATCAACGCGGGCAAGCCTTCCCTACTTTGCTGCCAGCCCTACCTATCGCTCCGTTGCTGGTGACATTATTGGTCTCTTCGTGTCTACTCTCGGTCGGTTGCCTTCCCCATCGGAGTTGCATCGTCTTACCAATCGCGTTCTTATTGACAGCCAGCCTTTATCCTACGTCCAGCAAGTTGTCGACTACACCGGTCCCTACGACCCCTCTGACCCTGTCAGTATTGATGCCCTTTCCGATCAGTACTACGACCACACAACTGGTGACTTTCGATACGCCTATCAAGGCGTTTCAGATCTGAATGTTCGATCCAGCTTCAGGCTCGTTTCTGATGATCGCTCATCGTCGATCGTTTCTTATTCCCCTGAGGTCCTCGCTAACATCAAGTCTTATGGCTTGTATCTTGACGCACAGCTTGTTAATAATATGAACATTGACGGGGATCTCTTCATGTATTTGGGTGAATCTCCTCGCCTGCGTCGCCTGCTGTTTGACTCCTTTCGTTCGATTGACTCCTCGTCTCAGTCGCTTATCCAAGCCACTGACGCCCTTGGTCTAACTCTATCTGGAAACTATTCCTATCCTCTTGGTGAGAGTTCGCCTCTTGCGAATGGTCTCAATGTGGATGGTTCTAGTTATATCTCCTCCTCTACGCAACTTCATCCATCACTCTTGGGGGCTCCTCCCTTTCCCATTGCTGACGCTTCTGTTGTGCATCATCACCTCTAGTTTGTCCTTCATCGGTGTGCTTCCCCAGTTTTTGTGTTGTTAGCCTTGGTTCATTCCTTGAGCTTTTATTGATTGCATCGGTTTTCTTGTTGGCTTCTGCTTGGCTTGCAGAGTCTTCTCTCTTGCTAAGAAGGCTGTGATTCTGGATCGTCGGTGATCCTGTGACTATTGACGCTTCTGGTTGAGCTTGGTCTCGATCGTGCATCGTCTGGGCCGTACCCGGGGCTTTAGCCCCACGGGCACGGACGATGTCGACCACCGCGTCGGCATTCACCGTTCGAATCGCGCCGGTGTCGATGCAGGCGATCTGAAACAGTGAGTTGGCGTTGCAGCGTGCGCCGCCTTCGGCGTGAATCACCTGACCGATCCACCAGGTGGCGCTGGCCTGAACGGCCACCAGATCACCCACCCGCACCGCCAGGAAGCGAGGTTCCTCCATGACTCGTCGCCGCTGGTGTAAATGTACTATTTGCGTTTGGGCGTGCTGTTGGTCATGGTGAGATCTCTGTCTGCCCCGTCTCTGTGACCCGTCGTCGTCTGGTGTGGGGGCTGCCTGTGCTGTTGGTGGGGCTGGCCTGGCCGCTCCAGGCGGCACCAACCGTGCAGGTGTTCGACAGCAACATCACGCAGGCTCAGGTGGTGGCGGCCCAGCGGGGCTGGTGCCAGGGGCTGCTCAACATCGGTGCCGCCTACCGCTCTGGCGGGTATGCCAAGGCCAAGGTCGCGGCGGAAGCGGTGATCGATCAGGCCTATGCCTATCAATACGGGCCTGTGGCCTTCAAGCCCACGCTTGCCTCCGGTGCTCAAACGTTCCGGGCCACCCGGGCTGGAGCCATCGCCTATTTCGTGGGTGGCGATCCGGCCTTCCCCAAGGACAAGGGGTTTGCCATCAAGCCCTGGCGCAGTTGTGAGGTTAGCAACCATGTGATCCAACTCCGTGGCAGCCACGCCACCACCATGGGCAATGTGAGCTTCACCGATGCAGCGGGCCAGGTGACCACGGTGGATAAAACCTGGGGGTTCGTGCGTGAGAGCGATGGCACGGTGCGGATCGTTCTGCATCATTCGTCCCTGCCGTTTGGCAGCTGAGCCGGTGTGTGCTCAGTAGGGCAGGGTGAAGCCTGACTGCATGTTCTTCACATCGAGCATCACCCAGGTGAGCCAGACGAGTAGGCCGATCACACCTGAAACAGCAGCTACCCGTGCAGCGGCGCGCAGCACCAGTTCCAACAGACTGATCTCTTTCACAGGCAGGACAACGCTGCCCTCACTATGGGTGGTCAGCTCGCTGCTTGTGGTGCACTCGCCTCTAGTCTTTGTCGTGTCAGCCGCCATGTTCATTACCGTGGCGCTTCCGGTCGCCTCCAGCGTTGCCACAAGCACGGCTGCCCGCGCGTCTCTCTGCCCGACTCCCGTGCGCAGCCAGATTCAGGCTCTTTATCGCTGGCATCTGCAGCAGCAGGGACCTTCGGCTGATCACACCATCGCCAGCCAACGGCAGCGATTCACGCCTGAGCTCTATCAGTTGCTGATGCGAGCCCAGGCGCTCACACCGGCCGATGGACGCTTTGTGGATTTCGATCTCTTCAGCGGCACCCAGGTGACCACGTTCTCTGCCTCCCTGCTCGGTTGCAGCCCACTGCCGTCGGGACGGTTGCAGGCGCTGGTGGCGGTGCGGGCCGGGCTGCGGAATCGATCGGATGAGCCGTTGCAGCAGTT
Source organism: Cyanobacteria bacterium M_surface_10_m2_179 (assembly GCA_016882545.1). Classification (GTDB taxonomy): domain Bacteria; phylum Cyanobacteriota; class Cyanobacteriia; order PCC-6307; family Cyanobiaceae; genus Vulcanococcus. The sequence goes on from VGPW01000008.1 coordinate 9,887, forward strand.
GCGCTACATCCTCCAAAACAGCCAACCCGAGGGTTGGCGTATCGCTGACATCGTCTATCCCGGGGAACCTGCCTTTCGGTTGATCCCCTACCTCCAGCACCTGCTGCAGGAGCAGCGTTGAAACCAGGTGCTGATCGGATGCCTGCGCGGTGGAGCGGCTCGCGTCGTAATCGCCCTTCATGAACGGTGATTGCGCTGGGTGAAGAGCGATGTCGATCCCGCTGCGGGGCTTGCCCGTGGTGTGAAGCCGGTTCATCGTGAAGGCAACGGGATTCGGAGGCGCCATTGATGGACGACACCCCCCCTGAGCACCAGCTAGGAGCGCGCTGACGATCCGGCCCCTGCTCCAACACTCTCAACGGATCTCTGACGACCCCGGTGCGTGTTTCACGCCGTCCATCGCGCCGTTTCAGGTGCCCCGGACTCTGCGGGACGTCCCCCTAGACACCTGGCCCCAGGTGCCAGCGCCGGCAGCTCCGACCCACAACTCAAGATTCAGAACCCTGATCCACGGATCACGGTTGTTCATAGGCATCACGATTGCAATGCTGGCCCCACCTCTGCGGGCCGATCGGCTGAGCAGGCAAACGCCCGGGACCCACGTCCCGGGCTTTGTTGTGTGATCGCTCAGGATTGGCCGATGCAACAACGCTGGATCGCCCCCCTGGCCGCGCTGGTGCTGCTGTGGCCTCACCCGGCTGACGCTCAGGCCTGGAGCGCCCTCGAGGCCCAGCGCCAGCGGTGCGCCGAAACGGGATCAGCTGCGGTGTGCCGGGCAGCGCTGGAGCAATCCCATGTCCTGAAGCGCTGGGCCGACAACGCGAAGCTCTGGCGCTGCACCACCGCCTTGCTGGGAGCGGAAGCAGTGATGCTCAGCAGCTCTTTCAACCCTGGGACTGGCACCACCCTTGAGGGTTCGAACCGTGAGGTACGCCAGGCCTGCGGACGCTGAACCAGTGGCATTGTTGGGGCCTCTGCTGCGAGCCGTTGATGCCCGTTCCCACCATTCCGGCCGTTGTCACCCTGGCCGCCGTGATCATCTATCAGGGCACGGCGATGGCCGTGGGCCAGGCGCGGGTGAAGCACAAGGTGATGCCGCCGGCCACCACGGGCCCGGAGCCGTTTGAATGTGCCCTGCGGGTGCAGCAGAACACCCTGGAGCAGCTGGTGTTCTTCCTGCCGGTGTTCTGGCTGGCAGCCCTGATGGCCAGTGAAACCTGGGCTTCACTGCTCGGCTTCATCTGGGTGGGCGGCCGCGTGGCCTACGGCGTGGGCTATCGCCTCGCCCCTGGTCAGCGGGGCCCCGGTTTCGGGATCAGCTTTCTCAGCAGCATTGCGCTGCTGGTGATGGCGGTGGTGGGTGCGTTCAGCCAGGGCTGAGCCGGCCAGCACTGGGCGCCTGGATGAGCACGTTGATCTGATCGCTGATCAGACTTGCGCCTGCCGCCAGTTGCCGTAGGGGAAGCCCGAACAGCAGGCTGGCGAGATCAATGGCAACGGTGGCGACCACGCAGCCAGCACGGAACTCTGGCGACTGTAACGAAAGATTGCGCGGCTAGCGGGGTGACGGCGGTGTTTGGGCTGTGAGCACCGCCTCGCCCCGGCGATGCAGTTCGCGGGCGTAGTCGGTCCAGGTGCCCTGACCCCAGTAGCGAAAGCAGCTGGTTTCCAGCAGCAGCAGATGCAGCAACGCCTCCTGGTAAGGAGCCGTTTGCGTGGTGGCAGGGTCGTGGTGCATCTGTGAATCAAAGGTTTGGTGAAAGGCAGCGCTGAGCTGCTGCATCGGCCCCAGCACGTTCTCGTAGCCCTGCACCCAGCTGAGGTTGTTGGTCCAGGAGGCCCCTTCCATGCTGAACGTGGGATCCAGCGCCTGGCAGCGGGCGATGGCCGCATCCACAGCTGCGGGGCCCTGCGCATCACCCAGCTGTTGCCAGAGCTGTTGCTGGCGCACCGCCTGAATGGCGGGGTAGTCGCTTTCAGCGATCTGCAGCAACTGCAGATACTCACTGCCGTTCAGAGCTGCGGTGCTCGGCTGATCGCGCAGCTTCTGGTGTGCCTGGATGAAGGCTGCCGGGAACTCATTCATCATCACGCCGCCGTTTTCGCCATCGGCGATCTGGCTCACCAGCGGCGGCACCTGGCGCTCTCCCAGGGGCAGCGGGCCCAGGCCCAGGGCCTCGTAGCAGGGCTGCATCTGACCCACCAATTTCGTGTCTGAGCCTTGGGTTTTGATCAGCGCGGTGATGCTCACGCTCTCGCCGTTGCTGTTGCGAGCGATCAAACGGTTGGGCAACACCTTTTGCGCGCTGCTCAGCCGGGAACCATCGAGGTTTTCCACGCTGTGCTCCTGCACCAGCAGCCATTGGTAGCCGCAATCCCGAAGCGCCTTCACCAGGGCGAACAGGGTGTCGGGATGGTTGGGCAGATGCATCTCAGGCGGCGAAAACCCCCGCACGCGGCTGAGGGCTTCGCTGCCGAACAGGGCGGCGAACTGGTGCTGCCAGGCCTGGATGTGCAGCTTCAGATCAGGGATCGGTGTGGAGGGCGCCACGGCGTGGCCCCAGAAGCTGCCGAGCCACTCCACGTGCTGCTGCATCAGCGGGTCGCAGGCCAGGTAGCGCAGCGCATCGAGGATGTCGCGGCGGCCCATCTGCTCAAAGCCCCAGAGCAGGGTGCCGGAGTAATCGAGCATGATCCGCGGCGCGCAGCCCTGCTGGATCAGCTCCGGCAGCAGGTCGGCCAGGCGCCGGTAGCACTGGGCGAAGGGTTCGGCGTTGTGGTTATCGCCCTCACCCGGGTGCTCGAACATGTAGCGGAGATGGGAGATCAGCTCCCCATCGGCGCCCGCCGGGATCGTTGGCTGATGCATGTGCAGCGCACAGGCAAAGGCCGAGCGCAGGCTTTGGAAGCGCTCGGGACAGATGCTGCTCTGCAGGGGCTGGTGCTGCTGCATCAACCGCTCCAGTTCAGCTTCGCGGCCGGCGATCGGGGGCGTGACGCTCATCCAGGCAGATCAACAGACCGGCCTCCACTCTCACGCCATCAGCGCTTCTGAAACGGGCGGGTCAGCTGATCCAGCCACAGGCGGGGATGGTCGTTGGCTCGCAGGGTTGGGCTGAACATCGACCCCGCCAGGCTGCGGCCACCACGCCGAAGCACCGCCTCCACATGCCAGAGCAGGGCCGCAGCGATCAGCAGCCAGGCCAGCAGGTGCAGGTGATACACCACGTGGTCGAGCCGGCCCTCGCGCAGCCAGTCCTCCTGCATCAGCTTGCCGCTGCCCACCGCCAGCCCCAGGCCGATCAGGGCGGTGGCGTTCGCGGGCTGGCGGAGTTTGTGGCGGCCGAGGCTGAAGGCCACCAGGGCGAACAGCAGCGCCAGCGGCCAGAGCAGCACGCCGATGCTGCCGTGGATCTCGATCCAGTCGCCGGGGAGCTGAACGGGCAGGGGCAGCCAGCGGCCGTCGAGATTGGAATACACAACCGCGCCGCTCAGCCAGGCCAGCGGCACCAGCACCACCATGGCGCCGTGCAGCAGGCGCAGGAGCGAGGGTTGATAAGGAGAGGTTGGTGCCATCGGCTGGATTAGGTGAGGGCCTGGTGCAGGGAGAACAGCCCGAAGGCGATGAACAGCCCGCCGCTCAGTTGATAGAGCAGCCGTTCGCTGATGCGGCCTCCGATCCACTGCCCCGCACCCACCGCCAGCCAGGTGACGAGGGCGTGGCCCGCCAGGGTGCCCGCCAACAGCCCGGCAAAGGAGAAGGCCGGTGCTGTGGCCAAAAAGATGGTGGTGAACTGGGTGCGATCGCCCAGCTCGGCGATGAACACCAGCGCAAAGGCTTCCCAGATCACAGCCCAGGTGGTGGTGATGCGGGAGCGGCTTTCGGCCTCGTCGATCACCTGCTCCGCCTCTTGTTCCTCCGCTTCGGCCTCGTCGGCCCCCATGCCCTGGGCATCGATCAGCAGCTTCACGCCGAAGCCGGCAAACAGCAGCGCCGCCAGCCAGGGCACCACGCTGGCCGGCAACAGCTCCCGCAGCCCGTAGCCCAGCCCCAGGGAGATCAGGGTGACGGCGGCGAGGGCCGCAAAGGCACCGATGAACACATCTCTGGCCCGGTGCCGCGTGGCCAGGATCAGAGCCATGAAGAAGGTTTTGTCCCCCAGCTCCGCCAGGGTGATGGCCGTGAGGCTGGCCCCGAAGGCGGCCACACCGGGATCTGAGGAAAGCGCTGCGCTCATCCACCAAACCTGCCTCATCACCCGTGCAGAAGTCATGAGATTGGGGGTGGTTGGGGCCAGAGCACCTGCAGGGTGCAACGCCCCGGCTCACCGCTGAGCAGGGAGAGCTCGCCGCCATGGCTGCGGGCGATGCTGCGGGCGATCGCCAGCCCCAGGCCGCTGTGGCCGCCCTGATCGCTGCTGCGCCAGAAGCGCTCGAACACCTGCTCCTGCGCGTCGCTGGGGATGCCGGGTCCCTGATCGATCACCAACACCGTGATCTGCCGAGCGGAGGTGGACACCTCGATGGCCACCTGGCCGCCGCTGGGGCTGTAGCGGATGGCATTGAGCAACAGGTTGGTGAACAGCCGTAGCAGCTGCTCGCTGCGGGCTTCGATCGCAACGCTGTGGCTGGCGGGATCGGGGCTGAGGCTCAGGCGAATCGATCGTTGCCTCGCCTGGGCGCTGTAGCAGCGGATCAGATCGTCGAGCAGTTCGAGCAGATCGAAGCGCACCAGGGCCCGCTGGGCCGCGGCGGGATCGCTGAGCTCCTGCCGTTGCCGCGCCAGCAGCAGCAGATCATCCACCAGCTCCCCCAGCTGGATGGTGAGCTGGTTGAGTTCACGCCAGGCCAGTTGGGGTTAACGGCGCAGCGGCTCCGGCACGGCCGCCAGCAGGGCCCGCAGGGCCGAGAGGGGATGGCGCAGCTCATGGGAGGCATCAGCCGTGAAACGCTCCAGGGCGCGCACCTGTTGCTGCAGCGGCCAGAAGGCGGCATTGAGCATCTGGCGGCCCACCAGCAGCGCCGCCAGCACGGTGACGATCCCGCCCAGGAGCAGTCCGCTGCGCAGCCGCTGCAGATCTGCCTGGGCCGCCTGATCGGAGACGGCCACCCGCACCGACCCCAGCTGCTGGGGCGGCGCTCCCGCAGGGCTGCGCACCAGCACCGGTTGCCACAGGCTGATGCCTCCGGGCCACTGCTGCCAGGGGGTTCGGGCCCTGTTGATCGGCGGCAGCTGCAGCGACCCCTGCTGCAACAGCAGCGAGCCATCGCGGCTGAACCACTGGATGCGCTGCTCCGCCAGCGCCGGCGTTGTGATCAGTTGGGCGTTGGGCTGAAATTTGCGCGCACCTGCGGCCTCGCTGGTTTCGTGGGCGATCAGGGGCAGCTGGCTGGCGGCCGCTGCCATCAACTGGCGCAGTTCGGTGCGCAGGTCGTTCTGGCGCTGCAGCGCCACCTTCCAATACAGCGACCCGGCAAAAGCGCTCAGCAGCAGCAGGGCGAAGCCACCCCCCTGCAGGGCCAGTCGCCGTTTCAGCCGCAGCGGATCAGGGGGCAGCGAGCCGGTAGCCAAGGCCGTAGACCGTTTCGATCAGATTGGCGTGCCCGCCGGCGGCGCTGAGTTTCTGGCGCAGATTGCGCATGTGGCTGCGTAGGGCGTCGTCGCCCACCACACGGCGACCATCCTCGAAACCATCGAGCAGCTGCTCTTTGCTGCAGGCGCTGCCCTGGGCGCGGGTCAGCTGCTCCAGGATCAGCGCCTCCTTGCGGGTGAGTTCCAGGCTCCTGCACCCCAGCTGGGCCGTTGTGTCGCCGGGGTGGAGCTGCAGGTTGCCCCAGGTGAGCTGCGCACGCAGGGGGCGGTGGGCGCGGCGCAGCAGGGCGCGGATGCGCGCCTGGAGCAGTTCAGGATCGAATGGCTTCACCACGTAGTCGTCGGCGCCGCCCTCGAGGCCCGCGAGCTTGTCCTCGCGACCATCGCGGCCGGTGAGCATCAACACCAACGGTTGGTGTTGCCCATGGCTGCGTCGCACCCTGCGGCACACCTCCAGGCCATCGCGATCGGGCAGGCCGAGATCGAGCAACACCAGATCGAAGCCATCACGCTCCAGCCAATCCAGCGCTTCGCCGGCGTTGGCTGCCGCCTGCGCCGCATAGCCCCATTGGGCCACCAGGCGGAGCAGCGCGTGGCGCAGGGTGGAGTCGTCTTCCACCACCAGCAGCTTCATCGCGACTCGCCGCAGTGGTGGTGGCTGGTTTCGAGCTGCAGGGTGCTCTTGCGGATGCCCACCCCGGCGAGGGCGCTCTGGGCCTGCTGGATCAGCTGCTGGGGGTGCTGGGCACTCGACTCAAAACAGGAGACATCCACCACCAGGTGGGCTGTGAGGGCCGTGCGTGAGGTGCTCAGCCCCCAGATGTGCAGGGCCTCCACGCTCTCCACACCAGGCAGAGCCGTGAGCAGCTGCTTCACCTCCGCCAGGTTGATGTGGCGTGGTGTGGCATCGAGATTGAGGGCGATTGCCTCGCGCAGCAGATCCACAGCACTCCAGATCACGGCCGCTCCCACGCCGATCGCCGTGATGGCATCGAGCCAGAACCAGCCGGTGAGGCCCACCACCAGGGCGCTCACCAGCACCGCCACCGACACCGCCGCATCGGTGAGCAGGTGCAGCACTGCCGCGCGCTGGTTGAGGTCGTGGTGGTGGTTGTGACCGAACAGCCGCGCCGACAGCAGGTTGATCACGATGCCTGCGGCGGCGGCCCAGGCCACCGGGCCGGCGATCAGCGGCACGGGGTGCACCAGTCGCTGGATCGCCTCCACCACCACCACCGTTCCGGCCGAACAGATCAGCAGCGCATTGATCAGCGACACGATCTGGGTGCTGCGGCCATAGCCGTAGGTGAAGCGTCCGCGGGGAGGTTTCAGGCTCAACCGCTCGGCGCCCCAGCCGAGCACCAGGCCAATCACATCACCGAGGTTGTGCACGGCATCGCCGATCAGGGCGAGCGATCCGAAGCCGAAGCCGATCACCAGCTGCAGGGCGGTGAGCCCGCTGTTGAGCACGATGCTCCAACGAAACGCCCTGCCGGCCTGGCTGTGGTCGTGGTGGCTGTGGTCGTGATCGTGATGATGGTGCTGGCTCATCGGTTCAGATCTGCTCCTGAGCCGCCAGGTAGACGGCGATCATGTCTTCCATGCCCTTCTGGGTGCGGCCGTGGGGTCTGTGGCCTTGGGCCGCCCAGATGCGATCGAGCTCCATGCGCTGCTCGGGTGTGATCCAGCAGGAGAGCAAAACCTTCCCCTCCCGGCTGGAGGTGCAGCGTTGCGGCGCCATGGCAGCGGACTCACTTGTATACAAGTATGCGCTGCGCCCCTGTCAGGGTGGATGTCACTCACCGGTTGAGCCGTGATCAAGCGCGCCCTGTTCAGCGGCCTCCTGGCGCTGGTGTTGCTGTTGGCCATGGCCCCACCGGCCTGGGCGGAGTTTGTGTTGCCGCCCCTCCCCTATGCGCCCGATGCGCTCGAGCCCGCCATCGATGCCACCACGATGGGCATTCACCACGACCGGCACCACGGCGCCTACGTAGCCAATCTCAACGGCCAGATCAAGGCCCATCCTGAACTGGCCAAGCTGAGTCTTGATGCGCTGCAGGGCCAGATCTCACGCTTCCCGGCCGCGGTGCGCAACAACGGCGGCGGCCACTGGAACCACAGCCAGTTCTGGGCGGTGATGGCTCCGCCCGGTGAAGGTGGGGAACCGTCGGCGGAGTTGTTGGCGGCCATCAACGCCCAGTTCGGCTCCTTGAAGGCGATGCAAACCCAGTTCAGTCAGGCGGCTGCAGCGCGGTTTGGCTCGGGTTGGGCCTGGCTGATTCGCACGGCCGATGGAGGTCTGGCGATCACCAGCACCGCCAATCAGGACAACCCTTTGATGGATCAACCGGAGATCGAGCGCGGCACACCGCTGCTGGGGCTTGATGTGTGGGAGCACGCCTACTACCTCCACTACCAGAACCGCCGTCCCGACTACATCAGCGCCTGGTGGGATCTGGTGAACTGGCAGGAAGTAAACCGCCGCTTCAGCGCAGCTGCATGACCGGAAATCTGCAGGCCATTGGCTTTCTGCTCACCTGGGTGCTGGGCTGGGGCATCGGCGGTTCGCTGATCGATGCCGGTTTGATCAACGCTGGCGTGTATTCCCTGGAGGGCGGCCAGCTGGGCACCGCCATCACCTTTGTGCTCTGGACCCTGCTTTGGGGTGGTGGTGGCGTGTGGCTTTACCGCTACTGGACGCGTGCTGATCAGGCCTGAGGGCTGCGATCAGGACGGCAGCGCGCAGAGCAGTGGCATCGGCAGGCGGCAGGTGCGCCAGTCGCCGTTGGCGGCGCACACCTCCACTCCGATCAGCTGCTGATGGGGTTCGGTTCCCACCTGCTGCAGCCACGACACCGCGTCGTGAAGCGCTTCCTCCAGGCTGCCGTAACAGTCGTCGAGCTGCTGATGGGGCTCAAAGCAAGCGTCGATTAATCGGTAGATCCTCTGCATCGCCCCGTGCACCGCATCGTGTGGATTGCCATCTTCATCAGCTGGGAACGGAGCTGGGCGTATTCGATCCGACTGTTTTAAGGATCGCTTGTAAGGATCGCTGTCGTGATCGTCAGCCTGCCGGGAAGCTGAAGCCCTCCAAAGCGCTTCCACCAGGGGCGGCGCTGTTGTCCACGATCGAGAGGCGTCGCACACCACCATCGGCCACAAACCAGCGGTCGTTCTGCAGGGTCTGAAACACCGCCCGCGCCTCCTCCAGGCTGCTGAACGTGCCCACGTTGGCGGTGCCCCAGGCGTCGTGGCTGTAGATCGTGTAGCTCATGCGACCAACTCTGGCAGTTCCAGTAGTGGTTCTTAGGGTTGGGGCAGAACTTGGTTCACCGATGCGATCGCTTCCCTTTGCAGCATTGGCTGCTCTGCTGGCTGCCCCTCTGCTGCGTCCCGATGCAGCGGTGGCCCAGAACCGCATCCCCAAGCTCCCCGGTTATGACCAGTGCCCGCTGGGCTATGTGAATGACCTCAAGCAGAGCTGCTACTCGCCGATCTATTACCAGGTGCAGCCCACCAACGGCCAGGCCTGCCTTTCCGGCTGGATGAACATCGGCGCCGGCTACTGCAAGAAGAAAACGCTCGGAATCTTCTGAAGCCCGGCGGCTGATGCGTGCTGATCCTCAAGCCCCTGAGGGGCGTGCGCTGCCCAGCACCGGTGCGGTGAGCGGTGTGCTGGAGGCGCTGGCCTTCTTCCGCGATCCCCAGTTCGCCGGAGACCGGTTTCAGCGCTACGGCGATGTGTTCGAAACCAAGCTGGTGGGCCAGTCGTTGGTGTTCATCCGCGGTGAGCGGGCCATCGACGACCTGCTCAGCCAGAGCGAGGCCACCGAAGGCTGGTGGCCTGAGAGTGTGCGCCAGCTGCTCGGTCGGCGTTCCCTGGCCAACCGCAACGGCGCCGATCACCGTGCCCGCCGGCGGGTGGTGGGCCAGCTGTTTTCAGCGGCGGCGCTGCGGCGCTACAGCCCGCAGATCAGCCAGCTGGTGGATCAGTTGGCGAGCGACCTACGCCTCAGCACCGAGCCGGTGGCCCTGGTGGATCGGATGCGGCGGTTTGCCTTCGCCGTGATCGCGTCGGTGGTGCTGGGGCTGGAGGGCCACGACATCGAAGCCCTCTTCGCTGACTTTGAGATCTGGACCCGGGCCCTGTTTTCTGTGCCGATCGCCCTTCCCGGCACCCCGTTCGCCAAGGCTTTGCAGGCCCGCGCTCGTCTGCTGGAGCGGCTGCGGGGTGTGTTGGAGTGCGCCCGGGATCGTCCCACCGGTGGGCTGGATCTGTTGAGCGGTGGCCTCGATGAAGCGGGCTTGCCGCTCACCGACGACGACCTGGTGGAGCAGTTGCTGCTGCTGCTCTTTGCTGGCTACGAAACCACCGCCTCCTCGCTGAGCTGTCTGATGGCGGCCTTGCTGCAGCATCCGCCGGTGCTGGCCTGGTTGCAGGAAGAGATCCAGGCTCTCCCCTGGCCGTCTGGGGAGGCGGTGTCCACACCGCGGCTGGATGCGGTGGTGCAGGAGGTGATGCGGCTGAATCCACCGGTGGGTGGTTTTTTCCGGCGCACCATCCGGCCGCTGCTGCTCGATGGGGTGCTGGTGCCGGCAGGGCGGGTGGTGCAGGTTGCCTTGGCGTCCTCCAACCGCACGAGTCGCAATGGCGCTGCCGATCTGGAGGCGTTCCGCCCGGCTCGCCATCTCGAACCCAACAACGGCCTCACCCTGTTGCCGTTTGGCGGTGGTGAGCGGGTGTGCCTGGGCAAAGCCCTGGCGGAGCTGGAGATTCGTTTGATGGCGGTGGGCTTGCTGCAGCAGGTGCAGCTCGAGCTGGTAGCCGATCAAGACCTCAGCCTGGCGCTGATTCCCAGCCCCAGCCCGCGCGATGGACTGCTGGTGACGGCCCGTTGAGGGCTACAGCGCGTCTGGCTACCTCGGAACAACTCGGCATCATGGGCGCAGAGCCGTTCTGCCCCGCATGCGCCGCCTCTCTGCATTCGCCCTGGTTGGCGTTGGCTTGTTAATGAGCAGCTGCGGGGGTAGCCGTTCGTCGAGCACGACAACCTCAGCGGTGACCGGGCCGATCCGCATTGAGCTGGATCTCAAGGATTCGTCGAAGAGTTTTGGGGTGCTGCCGCGCGGCGACGACCGCACCATCTTCAAGGTGGGGTATGGCAAAAACGGGGTTACCTGCCCAGGTAGTCGTTTTGAGGAGGGCTACACACCGCTGGGCCGTTTCAAGGTGAATGCGATCCTCAGCAACGGACGCTTTGCGATGGATCCGGCGCTGATCCAGCAGTCGGGCAAAACGGAAACGGAGCTCAAGCGCATGCTGTTCAAGAGCATGAACGCCATCGACTTCAGCGGCGATGGAGAGGTGGGTGAATACGGCATTGGCTATGTGAGCCTGGCGCCGGTGGAAAGTGTCAAGCAGCCGTTCAAGTTCAACACCTACGACGGCCACTTTCGCTGGTATAGCTTTGCCATCCACGGCAGCAATGACGACAAGCGCATCGGCCAGCGGGTGACCGGCGGTTGCGTGAATGTGGCCGAACCCACCCTCAAAACCCTGCTCAGCTCTGTGCAGCTCGGGGATGAGGTGGTGATCCAGGCAAATGGCCCTTGCACTCCCTGAGTGAGCTAGTCATTCTGATTGCTTTTAACGGAAGTTGAACAGGCTGTCGTATTGGTGATATGAGGATTTGTTCTGTCCGTCGCGCTGCAGCATGTTGCGCAGCTGCATGATTTCGCTGCGTTGCGCCACGATGATCCTCTGGGCTAGGCGCCGGATCGTTGGGTTCGTGGATTTGTTGAGGGCGTCGTGGGCCATCATCAGCGCGCCGCCGTGGTGCTGGAGCATGCCCTCCAGAAACCAGGTCACCCGGTTGCTGGGGGTTGGCTTGGTGACCACCATCTGCATCGCCTCGATCTGAGCGCTGCTCATCCGCGTCAGTCCATCCAGCGCGTTGGGATCACCGCCGGGCCTGAGCGCCACGGGATACACCGGCGCTTCGGGATACCAGGCCTTGCGCCACTGCCCCATCGCCTTGATCTCCTCGGCCTGATCGCGCCAGATTGTTTTGCCCAGGGCGCCAACCCCTGGTGAGCCGATGTCGAAGACAAACTCGCTCATCCGCAGCGCACCGGTGTGGTGCTGCACCATCGCGTCGATCCAGCGCAGGTCGTAGGTGTTGCCTGCAGCACCCACGTCGTGGTTATGGGTCGCTGGCTCGTGTGCGGCGGGATGGTGGTGATGCTCCAGCTGGGCGTGCGCGGCTGGGGCCAGCAGGCCGGCCAGGGCGAGCAGGGTGAGAGCAGAGCGCATCGCTGCCGGGTGAATCGAGAGGGCCATAGCCCCCTCATGATGAACAGCTGTAGTGCGACACGCCGCCGGCATTGAAGAATTCCCTGGGCTTGAGGCGGTCGTAGGTGGCGGCCAGCTCTGGTGGCGGGGTGGCGTAGGGATCGCGGAACAGCGTTTGCAGGGTGCGGATCAGGCTCAAGTCGCCCTCGGCGGCCCGTTCGTAGGCCGGGGCGATCAGCCATTCACGCCAGGTGATGGCGGGATTCACGCGCTGCATTGCCGCTGATGTCTCCGCTGGGTCGCCGATCTGTTGCCGCCAGCGCTGCAGCCAGCTCTGCCAGCGTTGATCGAGCTCTTCATCGCTCGGCCGATAGAAGCTGGTTTTGAGCGGCTCCACGTTGCCGGGGATGGAGGAAAGGCTGCGGAAGAAGATCGTGTAGTCCGCGTGGGATGAGGCCAGCAGCTGCAGCAGGCCGTTGGTGAGCTCGGCTTTGTAGGCCTTGATTCCCAGCTTGGCTGCCCACATCGCTTCGAGCTGCTGGCGCATCGCATCGGCAAAGCCCTGCTCAATGGCATCCAGCTCCTCGAGGGCAGCGTTGTCGCCTTCGAGCAGCGGCCGCAGCGAGCGCACGAACATGCCGTAATTCACTTCCGCTGCCGCCGGTTGGTTGAAGAAGCAGAAGTGTTCGCCGCCGCCTGTCCAGGGCTGGAAGCGTGGATCAAACAGTTCGCAGAACCCGAAGGGGCCGTAGTCGAGCGTGTAGCCACCGGCGGCGCAGTTGTCGCTGTTGAAGTTGCCCTGGCAGTAGCCCACCCGCATCCACTGGGCGACCAGGGCCGAGAGGCGGCCGCGGAACAGCCGAGCCAGCTCCAGCACCTGGGCGCTGAACGGCAGGCCGGCGTTGATCTCTGAGCGGTAGTTGCGCTCGATCAGATGGGCGGTGATCATCTGCAGCTCCCGCAGGGCTCCCGCATGGGCCTGGCTGCGGGCCCGCCGCGCAAACAGCTCCAGCTGACCCACCCGCAGGAACGATGGCGCCACCCGGGTTGTGATGGCCGCCGGGTTGTCGACCATCACGTCGGGATCGAACGAGCGCGACTGGGGCGAATACCAGGGCCTGCGCACGCCTTCAGCGCGCGACATGTAGAGGGTGAGCGAGCGGGAGGTGGGAACTCCCAGGGCCTGCATCAACTCCTGGGCGAGGAACTCGCGCACGCTGGAGCGCAACACGGCGCGGCCATCGGCGCCGCGGCAATAGGGGGTGGGGCCGCCTCCCTTGAGCTGCAGTTCCCAGCGCTGGCCCTCAAACAGTCCCTCAAAAATCGAAATGGCCCGGCCGTCGCCGTAGCCATTGCCCGTGCCGAAGGGACACTGCTGGATGTATTCGGTGCCGTAAATCGAGAGGGCGTAGCCGGTGGCCCAGCCGTAGGGCCGCATCGCCCCGGTGGCCACGCTGCTGTCGCCGGAGAACAGACGGGTGAAGGCGGGGTCGTGCACCAGGGCTTCGCTCAGCCCCAGCTCTTCAAACAGGCTGCTGCTGTGGGCCACGTATTCCGGCGCCGGCAGCGGCGTGGGTGTCACCGGCACGTAGTGGCCGGAACGCACTTGCCGGGGGCGATGGTCGCGGCCATCAACGGTGGCCTGCGGATCGGCCTGCAGCCCCTCGAGCAAGGAGTAGTCGGCGTGGCCGGCGAACTCCGCAAAGCTTGTGGTCAGCACTGGTTTGACCGGCAGAGGCCCCATGGCAGGGCCGGATACGCCTTATAGCGCTGGAGCGGTGCTCCCTCAGCGCTGCGTTTCCCTGAGGTTGGACCACAGCCAGGCCCCAAGGCTCATCACCGCAGCCCCGAAGGCGAGGAAGGCGATCAGCAGCTCGGGGCGTTCCATCAGGCGTTGGCGGAGCGACGCGCCAGGGCGGTGACCAGCCAGGCGGTGATCAACAGAGCGGGAATCAGGGGGCTCATCAACCCAGCCCCAGCTGGCCGAGGATGCCCTTGCCGCTCAGCGCTTCAGTGGCGATGGCGATCACGAACCCCAGCATGGCCAGGCGGCCGTTGAGGGACTCAGCGAAAGGAACGAAGCCAGTGCGCTGGTAGGGAACCTTGAAATCGGAGCTGGCCATGGTGGTCAAGCGTTCTTAACAGATGTTAATGCTTCATCGTGCAGCCAGCGCACCAGGGCCTTGCTGGGATCGCCCAGCTCCTCGATGGAGGTGTAGAGCCAGTCCTGCCAGCCCTGCTGCGGCAGCCCGCTGAACACCATGAGGTTGAGCGGATAGTCCTCCGAGTCGCTGCAGCGCCGGAAGTCGTCACGAAACAGAAATATCGGCTTGCCGAGCGCGATCGCAGCGCCCAGTTCCAGCATCACGCCCTCATCGGGTGGTGTTCCGTTGACGATGGCCAGCAGCGCATCGGCATCGCGCACGTCCTGCAGGTCGGCCTGGGCCACCCGCCAGGCCCAGCCCGGTTCGGCCAGGTTCACCTGGCCATTGCGCGTGAAGGGCTCCCACACCTCGAGCCCCAGACCTTCAAGGGCGTGCACAAAGTCCGGCAGGAGGCGCTGGCGCCAGTGGGCCGAAAAGCCGTAGGGGGAGGCCAGGTAGAGCGTGCGGCGCGTCATGCCCGTGAGGCGCGGTAGGCCTGCTCATCGGCGGCAGCGGCCGCCGCGCTCTCCCACGGAAACACGATCCATTCGCTCGATTCCACCACTTCCACCGCCTGCCACCACTGCGGCTCCTGCTTGCTCACCCACACCATGGCGGTGCAGTCCTGCAGGTTTCGGTAGGGCTCCAGGGTGAGACCGGTTTCGTAGACGTCGTCCACCAGCAGGCAACCGGGCTGGGCGCTCTCCAGCAGCGGCAGCTCCAGCCTGTGGCTGAGCGTGACCGCCAGCACCAGGCCGCCGCGGGGAATGCCGAACACGCCGCTGAAGCTGCCGCCACGGCACTGGGCCGCGATGCCGTCTACCGCCTGCTCAAACTCCCGCCAACCGAGGTTGCGCATCCCCAGCCCTCTCACCCGTTGCCTGCCCAGGTTGTCGCAGCATCAGGAGCAGCAGGCTGAGATGGCCCATGGCCCTCGCCACCGATAGGGCCGCCAGGCCGAGGCAAAGGGGGCAGTGCATCACGCTCATGCCGCCAGCTTCATGCCGGCGCGCCTGGGCGAAGGGATTTCGGGGGAAAGTTCATCAAGGCTGGGTGCCTTGCAATGAATTCCACAAGGTTGAGCAGTGGGCTGTGAGCGAAGGCAGATCGCTCGCGATGGCCCCCAAACGACCCGATGGCTGATCTTCAGATACTCATGGGTGAGCAAATTACGGAAGTCAATGATCTGTCGCGCTTCGGGGATCGCAGCGAACAGGTCAGGATCGCGTTGCGAGATCACCCTGAGGGCCTCGCCGATGATGATGAACTCACGTTCAACCGCTGAGCGGATCAGTCGCGAAGCGCAGTAATCGGATTCGCTAAGGGTTGCGGTGGCCGCCTTGATCGCTGCTGCAGCTTCCAAGATGTCGAGCAGGTAGGCGCGCGGGTCACGCTGCATAGATCTCCTGCTTGGTGGCGTCGATGGTCTGGCGGATGAAGGGGTTATTCACAGCGTCGGCCATCACCAGATCAACCTTGGAGGCCAAGCTGTGACGGAGTTCGTTGAGTAGAGCGAAATAGGTCTTGTAGAGACTTGCTGGATCAAGGGGTTGAAACTCCACCAGCAAATCGATGTCACTCGCTCCGGGTTGGTAATCGGTTCTCAACACCGATCCGAAAACGTGCATCCGCAGCACCTGATGTCGACGGCAGGCGGCGGTGATCGCGTCGAGCTGACGTGGCGCCAAGGCACTCCTCATCCCTTCATTGTGACTGGATTTCGTTTGGCCGGCCTCAACGCCGCACCGGCACCACGGTCATGCCCACGGGCGCGAGGGCGATCAGGGCGAGCTTGATGTGTTGGATCCCGAAGGGGATGCCAACGATGGTGATGAAACAGGCCAGGGCAGAGGTGAGGTGGCCAATCGCCAGCCACCAACCGGCCAGCAGAAACCAGAGCAGATTGCCCAGCAGCCCCAGGGGGCCTGTGCCCAGATCGCCGCGGCCGTGCAGCGCGCGCCTGTTGATCGCCTCCTGGCCGAAGGGCCAGAGCGAGAACGCGCCGATCACAAAGCACGATCGGGCCCAGGGAAGACCCACGATTGTGAGTGCGCACACCAGGCCCGCCAGCCACCAACCCAGGGCCATCACCAGCCCACCGAGCACCACCCAGAGGATGTTGAGAAGCGCGGTGATCATGCGGAACAGGCGAGCACTCCATGATCGGCGCTGCAGGACCAAGCGACCGTTGCTAGTGCAGGGTGAGTCGCATAAGACCCATGGGCTTGCAGTCGTTCGAGGTGTTTTTTGCCTGTCCCGATCGCTCCGGCATTGATGCGGTGCATGCGTTCAACCGTCAGGAGGCCCTGGAGATCGCCTCGGCCGATCACCCCGGCTGTGAGCTGGCGGCCTTTCACCGCTCGATGATCCCCGCGTCGTATCGCGACAGCCTGCTGCAGGACTGGCTCGCCAGCCTCTGAGCTCACTGCTCCGCCCGTGTGGCCTCGGCGATCAGCCGCTGCACGCGGTCCACGAGCGACTCGTTGCTGAGACGGTTGTTCAGGCGTTCCACCAACAACGGAAAGGCCAGAGGCCCAGGCCTCGGGATCCGCTCCACCCGCCAGGTGCTTGCGGCCATGCGCTCCAGGGCCGAGCGCAGACGGTGCTGTTCCAGTTGTTCATCGAGCACCTCACGGCGGGCCTGCTCCAGCAGCAGGCTGCCGGGTTCGTGTTTCTGGAACACGTCGAACAGCAGAGCTGCACTGATCTGCAGCTGGCCGCCGGTTTTGTTCTGGCCGGGCATCGCCTGACTGATCAGGCCGCTCACCTGGGCGATGGCGCGAAAACGGCGTCGGCAGAGCTCGGAGAAGTTGAGGGCCTGTTCCAGATCGCTCTCGAGCTGCTCCAGATCGAGCAGAGCATCGCCATGAAGATCCAATAGCTCCTCAAAGGGGTAGGTCTTGGGTGCCAACAGCTCGAAGCCGTAGTCGTTCACCGATACGGTGATCGTGCTGGCGCGGTGACGGGCGAGCCGCCAAGCCCAGAGGAAGCCGATGCCCTCATGCACGAAGCGCCCCTCAAACGGATACACGAACAGGTGGCTGCCCTCGCGGCTGCGGCAGAGCTCCACCAGTAGTTGATCGCTGCGGGGCAGGCCGGACAGGTTGGCCTGCCGTTCCAGCAGTGGCTCGAGGGCCTGCAGTTCGGGTGTGTCGAGCCTGGCTTCACCAGCCAGGGCCCGCGCGCAGATGTCCACCTCGTCGCGCAGGTGGCGGCTGAGCAGATCCGAGAGCGCCATCTGGCCGCCGGCCCAGGCCGGCACCGTGGAGCTCTTGCGGGTGGTGGCCTTCACCTGGGCGGTCATCTCCCGCAACCGCACAAATTCGAGCTGCCGTCCGGCGAAGAAGAACACATCGCCGGGTTTGAGCCGGCCGATGAAGGCCTCTTCCACATGACCGAGCACCGCGCCGCGCACAAAGCGCACCGTCACCGAGCGATCGGCGGTGATCGTGCCGATGTTGAAGCGATGCAACCGGGCGATCGTTTTGTCGACCACTCGGTAGACATCGCCCTCGCGCACCAGTTTGTGGTAGCGGGGATAGGCGCCCAGGCAGGTGCCGCCATGCTCGAGAAAGGTGAGGCACCACTGCCACTGCGCCTCGCTTAGCGCGCGGAAACTCCAGCAGCTGCGCACCGCGTTGAGTTCCTGTTCCGGCTGCAGACCCGGGCCGCAGGCGAGGCTGGTGAGGTGTTGCAGCAGCACATCCAGGGGGAGCTGCGGCGGCCGGCGGTGTTCCACCAGGCCGTTCTCCAGCCCCCGCCGCATGGCACTTACCTCCAGCAGCTCCAGGGCGTTGGTGGGCATGAACAACACCTGCGACGTGCCGCCCGGGGAGTGGGCACTGCGACCAGCCCGTTGCAGCAGCCGCGCCAGGTTTTTGGCACTGCCCACCTGCACCACCCGCTCCACGGGTTGGAAGTCGACCCCCAGATCCAAGGAGCTGGTGCACACCACCCAGCGCAGCTCGCCGGCCTTCACGCGCGCCTCGATCGCTTCCCGTTCGGCCCGGTCGATGGCGCTGTGGTGGAGGGCCAGGGCGTCCTCCATTTCCGGGCAGGCAAAACGCAGGCATTGGTGCCAGCGCTCGGCCTGGTTGCGGGTGTTGGTGAACAGCAGTGTGCTCACCGCGGGATCGAGGCCCGCCACCAACTCCTCATACATGCGCAGCCCCAGATGGCCGCCCCAGGGGAACCCGTCGATGCTCTCGGGCAGCAGGCTGCGAATCGCCGTGGCCCGCTGAATGTCGGAGGTGATGATCCGGGGTGGTGCTGTTGTGAGCCCGAGCGCTGCCTGCGCGGCCTCCTCGAGGTTGCCGATCGTGGCGCTGATCGCCCAGGTGCGCAGCTGGGGGCGTATCCGCCGCAGCCAGCTCAGGCAGAGCTCGGTTTGCGTGCCCCGCTTGCTGCCCATCAGCTCGTGCCATTCATCGAGCACCACCGCCTGCAGCTGGGCGAACAGCTCCGGTGCCTTGGCGTTGGCCAGCAGCACGCTCAGTGATTCGGGCGTGGTGATCAGGATCTCGGGCGGGGTGCGCAGCTGTTTGCTGCGCTCGTAGGTGGCGGTGTCGCCATTGCGGATGGCCACCCGCAGCGGCCAGCCCATGGAGCTGATCGGCTGCTCGATCGCCAGGGCCAGGTCGCGGCTGAGGGCCCGCAGCGGTGTGATCACCAACAGCCGCAGGCCGCGGATTTTCGGATCGCTCGGTGGCGTCGCCAGCATCTCCGCGATCGGACCCATCACAGCGGCGTAGGTTTTGCCAGAGCCGGTGGGCACTTGCAGCAGGCCGCTCTCGCCCGCCAGGTAGGCCTGCCAGCACTGGCGTTGGAAGGCCATTGGGCTCCAGCCCTGCTGGCTGAACCAGGCCTCGATCGGCGCCAGTGCAGGGCTCATGCCAGCTGCTCCATCAGCGCCCGGGCGCTGGCGAGGCTGTCAGCTTCGCTGGCCGGTTTGTCGGTCCGCCAACGGCTGATGCGCGGGAAGCGCACCGCGAAGCCGCATTTGTGGCGTTTCGAGGGTTGGATGCCTTCAAAGGCCAGCTCGAACACCTGCAGCGGCTCCACAGCACGCACCGGCCCGAAGCGCTCGGTGGTGTGGGCGCGGATCCAGCGATCCAGCTGGCGGATTTCGCCATCGTCGAGGCCCGAGTAGGCCTTGGCGAAGGTCACCAACGCGCCCTCGCCGTTCCAGAGGCCAAAGCTGTAGTCGGTGTAGAGGTTGGCGCGCTTACCGCTACCGGCCTGGGCGTAGAGCAGCACCGCATCCAGCCGCAGCGGCTCGAGCTTGTGTTTCCACCAGTGGCCGCGCTTGCGCCCCACCAGATAGGGCGAGTCGAGGGCTTTGAGCATCAAGCCTTCCGCCCGCTGTGGCCGGGCCTGATCGCGGCGTTCATTCAGCTCGCTCCAGCGTTGGAGGCTCTGGGTGGCGGAGAGGCGCAGTCGCCCCGAGCTTGCGGTGTCGGCTTGCTGCAGCCAGTGCTGATGCAGCTGCTCCAACAGGGCACGCCGCTGCTGCAGCGGTTGCTGGCGCAGATCTGTTCCCTGATGCTCAAGCAGGTCGTAGGCCACAAAGGCAGCCGGACAGTCGCGCTGCAGGCTGCGGCTGGGAGCCTTGCGCCCCAGCCGTCGCTGCAGGCTGGCGAAGGATTCCGGTGCTTCGGCATCGCCATGCCAAACGATTACCTCCCCATCCAGCGCCGTTCCCTGGGGCAACAGCTCTGCCAGGGCGATCAGCTCGGGAAAGGCCTCATTGATCAGTTCCTCGCCGCGGCTCCAGAGGCTGCAGCCACCGGCTCTGTGGATCAGCTGACCGCGGATGCCATCCCACTTCCACTCCAGCTGCCAACTCTCGGGAGACGTGTGCTCCAGCTGGCCCAGCTCCAGGGGACTGGCCAGAAAAAAGGGATAGGGCTTGGCGGATAAATCTTCGCCATGGCCCGCTGCTGCCGTGAGGGCGGCAAAGGCTTCGGCGCTCGGCGTGAATCCACCCATCAATCGGTGTGCCACCAGGGCCTCCTCCAGGCCGGCGCTGCGGGCGACGGCGCGGGTCACCAGCCCGGTGGACACCCCCACCCGAAAGCCACCGCTGAGCAGCTTGTTCACCAGCAGCAACTGATCGGCGGGGAGGCATCGCCAACAGGCCTGCACCGCCTCGGCTTGCTCGTTGCCCTGCAGGGCCGCCAGGGCCGGCAGCCGCTGCTCCATCCACTGGGCCAGAGATTGCTCAAGGCCGGTGCCGGCCTGGTTCGGTGTCGCGGAGCGATCGGGGCGTTGCTGCCATACCAGGGCCACCGTTTCGGCTGAGTCGCCCACCTGGGCGTGGCAGGCCTCGAACAACCACTCCGGTAGCCCGGTGACTGCCAGGCAGATCTCCCGCAGCCGCCGGCCGGTGATCAGGCGCTTGCGCCGTTTGCCCATCAGCAGGGCCAGGGCCCAGGCGGCATCAGCGGCTGGAACGCTCTGGAAATAAGCATTGAGCGCCTCGAGCTTGGCGCTGGTGCTGCTGGTGCCGTCCAGCTGTTGAAACAGCGATGCGAAGGCGTGCATGGCTCAGCTTGCCGGCGCGGTGGCTTGTTCGTCGTCGAAGCGTTCGGCTTCGAAGTGCCCCTCCAGCGGCTCGGCGTTGATCCCCTCCACCTCCCGCAGATACCGCGCCAGCACGTTGCTCTGGCCGTGGGTCACATACACCTGCTGAGCCCGGCTCTCGCGCACGCTCTGCAGCAGTCCGCTCCAATCGGCGTGGTCGCTCATCACGAAACCGCGCCCATAGCCACGGCGGTGGCGGGCACCGCGCACGGCCATCCAGCCGCTCACGAAGCCGTTCTGGGCCTTGGTGAAGCGCCCCAGGCCGCGGCTGCGATGGGCTGCCGGTGGTGCGATCAGGAGGCGTCCGCTCAGATCGGCGCCGCGCTCCAGCTCCGCCAGCGGCCGCGTTGGCGGCATCGCTACGCCCGCCTGGCGGTAGGGCGCCATCAGCCGCTCCACGGCGCCGTGCAGCAGCACTTCGTCGCTCACACCGAGGCGATGCAACTCCGCTAGCACCCGCTGCGCCTTGCCGAAGGCGTAGGCGAACAGCACCGAGGGGCGATCCGGCGCGCTGCGCCACCACGCCAGGATCTCCGCGGCGATCTCGGCGCCGCTCTGCCAGCGGTAGATCGGTAGCCCGAAGGTGGCCTCACTGATCAGCACATCTGCCTGCACCGGCTCGAAGGGCTCGCAGCTGGGATCGGCGCAGCGTTTGTAGTCGCCGCTCACCAGCCAGCTTTCGCCGCCGGCCTCCAGCCGGATCTGGGCGCTGCCGAGCACATGACCCGCCGCATGGAACGACACCCGCGCCGCGCCGATGCGGTGCAGCTGGCCGTAGTCCACCGGCAGCAGCGTGATCTCGGCGCCGAGCCGTTCCCGCAGGATCCCCTCGCTGGCGCCGATCGCCCAGTATTCGCCGCAGCCTGGCCGGGCGTGATCGGCATGGGCGTGGGTGATCAACGCCCGCGGCACCGGCCGCCAGGGATCGATCCAGGCCTGCGCCGCCGGGCAGTAGAGCCCTTCGGGGCTGAGCTGCAGCAGTCCGCCTGGGGCGAGGGGCATCGGCGCTGGGGCTTGTGGAGCGTGGGTAGCGTGTGGTCATGACCAGCCTTGCCGCTATCCGGGAACGGCAGCGCAGCATCCGGCTTGCGCATCTTCGCCAGGGAGTCGCACCGCTCGTGGGCGCCTTTCCGAACGCGAAGGTGTTGCTGTTCGGTTCCCTGGCACGGGGCGACTGGGATGGTTGCTCCGATGTGGATCTGCTCGCGGTTGCGCCTTCCGAGGGGCAAGCGTCTGCGCTGGCCGATGCCCTCCTGACAGCGGGTCTTGGCGATGACGTGATCGCGCTGACCCACAGCCGCTGGCAGCAGTTGCGCTCCGGTGGCGATCCCTACTGGGCGGCTATCGGTCGTGATGCGGTGCCGCTGGAGCCTTTATGACACCGCGTGTTGAGGCCTGGTTTCGCCAAGCCAACAGCGATTTGGCGGTGGCGCGTCTGACGGCAACCGAAGGTTTCCATGCCCAGGCTTGCTATCACGCTGGTCAGGCTGCGGAGAAAGCCTTGAAGGGGTTGCTGCTGGGCTGTGGTGTGGTTCCCCCCTACAGCCACTCGCTCGATCGGTTGTTGGACGTGTTGGGCGAGCAAGGCCTCGACATCACCACGCTCCAGGCCCTGTCCCTGAAGGCCCTGACGCGGATGAGCAGCGAAACCCGCTACCCGCAGGATGAGGAAGCGCCTGTGGATCGCTTTGATGCCCAAGACAGCGATCAGGCCCTGGCGATGGCCACGCGCGTGGTGGCGTTCGCAACGGCCGTGCTGCGGGGCGACGGCGATTCACGCCCACTCCGTTGACGCCCGCCGGCGCCGTTTCTAGCCAGGGGGTGATTCTTCCGGCTGCAGGCCATGGCGCTGAACGATTTCCGCGATGAGCTCGCTGCCACGGCCGCGGCTCTGGCAGCGCCGGGCACAGGCTTGCTGGCGGCGGATGAATCCACCGGCACGATCGGCAAACGCTTCGAGGCCATCGGCCTGGAGAACACCGAGGAGCACCGCCGCTCCTATCGCAGCCTGCTGGCCACCACCGAGGGCCTGAGCGACCACATCTCCGGCGTGATCCTCTACGAGGAAACCCTGTTTCAAGACAGCACAGCTGAGGCCGGCGGCGCTCCGCTCGTGGAGCTGTTTCAGAAGCAGGGAATCGTGCCCGGCATCAAGGTGGATCAGGGGGTGGAGCCGTTGGCCGGCGGCGTGAGCGGCGAGAGCTGGTGCACCGGCTTGAAAGGGCTGGCGGAGCGGGCCGCCCGCTACTACGCCCGAGGCGCCCGGTTTGCCAAATGGCGGGCGGTGCTGCAGATCAGCGCCAACGGCGCCCCTTCCGAGTTGGCGGTGCGCGAGAACGCCTGGGGCCTGGCCCGCTATGCCCGCACGGTGCAGGAGCAGGGTCTGGTGCCGATCGTGGAGCCCGAGATCCTGATGGATGGCGACCATGACATCACCACCACGGCCTCGGTGCAGGAATGGGTGTTGCGCACCACCTATGAAGCCCTGGCGATCAACGGTGTGTTCCTGGAGGGCAGCCTGCTCAAACCCTCCATGACCTGTGCCGGTGCTGCTTGCCCCCAGCAGCCCAGCGCCGAGGAGGTGGGCGACTTCACGGTGCGCACCCTCAGCCGCACCGTGCCCGCGGCGGTGCCGGCGATCCTGTTTCTCAGCGGCGGCCTCAGCGAGGAGGACGCCAGCCTCTGCCTCAACGCCATCAATCAGGTGGCGGCCCAGGGGTTTGCCCCTTGGCACCTGGGCTTCTCCTATGGCCGGGCTCTGCAGCACTCCTGCATCAAGCACTGGGGCGGCACCGATCGGGCGGCGGGGCAGGCGGCACTGCTGGCCCGGGCCCGCGCCAACGGTGCTGCCAGCCGCGGGGTGTACGAGCCCGGCTCGGAACCCTCCGATGACACCAGCCTGTTCGTGGCTAACTACAGCTACTAGCGGCTCATCTCCAGCATCTTCTGGATCGGCGCCAGGGCCCGCTGGCGCATTGCTTCCTCCAGTTCGATCGCCGGGGCCAGGTCGTTGAGGCACTGCCACAGCTTCTCGAGCGTGTTGAGGCGCATGTAGGGGCAGGCGTTGCAACTGCAGCCGTCGGCGCCGGGCACCTCGAAGAACTCCTTGCCAGGCACGGCCTTGCGCATCTGGTGCAGAATCCCGGGCTCGGTGAGCACGATGAAGCCGCTGGCCTCGCTGGCTGCGGCCCGGCGCAGCAGGGCGCTGGTGGAGCCGATGAAATCGGCGTGGTCGAGCAGGTGCTGCTGGCATTCCGGGTGGGCCAGCACTTCTGCTCCGGGGTGTTGAAGCTTGAGCTGCAGCAGCGCCTGCTCGCTGAAGGTTTCGTGCACGATGCAGCTGCCGGGCCAGAGGGTGAGCTCGCGGCCGCTCTGGCGCTGCACCCAGCGGCCGAGGTTTTGATCCGGCGCAAACAGGATCGGCCGATCCGCCGGTAGCTGCTGCACCAGATCCACGGCGTTGCTGCTGGTGCAGATCAGATCGCTCTGGGCCTTCACCGCCGCCGAACAATTGATGTAGCTCACCACCAGGTGATCGGGGTGGCTGGCCCGGAAGGCCGCGAAGGCATCGGCGGGGCAGGCATCGGCGAGGGTGCAGCCGGCCTCGAGATCGGGCAGCAACACCGTTTTGCTGGGGCTGAGGATCTTGGCCACCTCGGCCATGAAGTGCACCCCACAGAACACGATCACCTCGGCGTCGGTGGCGGCGGCCTTGCGGGAGAGCTCGAGTGAATCCCCGATGAAATCGGCGATGTCCTGGATCTCAGGCTCTTGGTAGTAGTGCGCCAGGATCACGGCCTTGCGCTGGCGTTTGAGCTCAGCGATCGCAGCCGGGAGCTGCGCGTGGGGCGGACAACCGTTGCTGGTGTTCTGGGCTGCCGCGAAAACCAAGGGTCTGGCCCTACCTGGTGCAGGATGGCGGAAGCCTAGGCATCCGGTTGGCAGAGCTCCGCATCGCCATTGCCGGAGATTTGCACGGGCAATGGGATCGCAGTGATGAGCAGCTGCTGGAGCAGCTGGCACCGGATGCCCTGCTGGTGGTGGGTGACCTCAGCGATGGACAGCCCCAGATCCCGGCCCGCCTGGCCAAGCTCCAGCTCCCGATGGCCTGCATCCTGGGCAATCACGACGCTGGCCGCGATGCCAGTGGTCGCACCCTGCAACGCCAGCTCGATGCCCTCGCCGACCGTCACTGCGGCTGGAACCTCCGGGAGCTGCACCCACCGGGTGTGGCGGTGGTGGGTGCCCGGCCGGCGAGTGCCGGCGGTGGCTTTCACCTCAACAAGGCCGCGCTGGCGGTGTTCGGGCCGCTCACGCTGCAGCAGTCCGCCGATCGCATCACCGAGGCGGCCCTGCGCGCTGACCCCGCCTTGCCGCTGATCCTGCTGGCCCATTGCGGGCCGAGTGGTTTGGGCAGTGCCGCCGCCGATCCCTGCGGCCGCGACTGGAAACAACCCGCCTGCGATTGGGGGGATCAGGATCTGGCCCTGGCCATTGATCAGATCCGTCGCCATCGCCCCCTGCCGCTGGTGGTGTTCGGCCACATGCACCACCGGCTCAAGCGCGGCCAGGGGGAGCGCCTCAGCCACTGCGTGGATCGAGCCGGCACGGCCTACCTCAACACCGCCTTTGTGCCGCGCCACAGCAGCGATGAACAGGGCCGCCCACTGCGCCACTTCAGCTGGGTGGAATGGCGCGATGGGGCGATCATCGAGCTCAGCCATCGCTGGTATGACCCCGATGGCAGCCTGCGCTATCGCCACACCCTCATGCGCGCTGACGCGCTGCAGCCATGTTGATCGTGGCCTGCATCAGCGGCCACGGCTTCGGCCACGGCTCGCGGGTGGCCGCCGTGCTCACCGCCCTGCATCGGCGCTGCCCCCACTGGCGTTTGGTGCTCTCCACGCCGCTGCCGCCGGCCTTCCTGCAGCTGGCCTTCGGGGATGTTCCGTTTGAACAGCGGCCCTGCCGCTGGGATGTGGGCGTGATTCAGGCCGATGCCCTCGGCGCCGATGCTGCAGCCACCCTGGCGGCGCTGGAGCAGTTGGAGCAGCGCCTGCCCGATCAGATCGAACGGGAGGCCAGCTGGATCCGAGCCCAGCGGCAGCCGGTGCTGGTGCTGGGTGATGTGGCTCCGGCCGCGGCGACCTTGGCGGCCGCTGTGGGGGCGCCGTTGGTGTGGATGGGCAACTTCGGCTGGGATGCCATCTATCGCCCCATGGGCGGCGCTTTTGAGCAGTGGGCTGATCGGGCTCTGGCCGCCTACCGGCAGGGGGATGCGTTGATCCAGTGCCCCTTCGCGATGCCGATGCCGTGGGGGGTGCCCGCCACTCCGGTGGGGCTTACCCCGGGTCGCCCCAGACATCGGCCGGAGCAGTTGCGGCAGCGGCTGGCGTTGGATCAACCCCGCGAGCGACTGGTGCTGGTTGGCTTTGGGGGGCTGGGGCTGTCGCTGGCGGCTGGGTTGTTCGCGCGCTGGCCGGAGCACCACTTTCTGGTGAGTGATCCGGCCCTCTGCGCCGGTGCCGCCAATGTGTCGCTGCTGCCGCCGGATCTGCGGCCGCTGGAGCTGATGCCCCTGTGCGGCCGCATCCTCACCAAGCCGGGCTACAGCACCTTCTGTGAGGCCCTGGCCGCGGATGTTGGCGTGCATCTGGTGCGGCGTGAGGGCTTTGCCGAAGCGCCGGTGCTGGAAGCGGCGCTGCAGAACCACGGCTGGCATCGCCTGTTGGGCCGGGAGCAGCTCGAGCAGGGCGACTGGCAGCTGGATCAACCGCTCGTGCCACCCCGTTGCGGCCCCCTGCCGTTGCATGGCGACGTGGCCGCAGCGGAGGTGCTTTTCGCTACAGCCAGCGGCTGATCTGCAGCAGCTGCTGATAGCTCAATCGCGTAGCAGATCTGCACTTGAATCCCTGTGCTCACTACTGATCTGAATCAGGCAACACAGTTTGTATCAGCGGTAGACGGTTATTGCACTGGCACTAATTCCTTTCCTTCGCGGGTGTTTGTGAGTCAAACTCACCGCATTCAAATGCTAGTCGCACCAGCTACAGCTTCTTGTTGTCAGTGATCAATCGCTCCAGCGATTCATTGATTGCAAAGAAGTTGTTCTTCTCCAAGCTCTTGCCCGACTGGTTGTTTGTAGCTCATCTGGCGCCCTTGCGGTTGCTTTGTGCTGGTCATTGATCAGGAGCTGCAGAACATCCATCGCTCTCACTGCTCATCTGTTTCTTTCAGTTCCAGTGAGATCCCTGTTGTTCCCCTCCGATCACGTTTGGCTTTCTTTCGCTCCACGCCTCGCGTTGTTGCCGCCCTGCACCTGGCTGCGGGTGTTCTGATTGCTGCTCCAGCCCAGGCCGAGAACGCTGCCCATCTGATGGGCCCCCTGCACCTGAGCAGCCCCGCATCCCTGCAGCTGGCCTCGCGTCCGGAAGTGCCACGGCTCTCGGGCTCCACGCCGCGCTCCCAGCTGGCGGTGCTCGGCAGCGTCGATGCCCCCAGCGCTGCGGAGCGCATTGTTCGTTATGCCCTCAGCCCAGAGCGTCGCGCCCTGCTCAACACGATCCGTTATGCCGAGGGCACCTGGGCCCGCGGCGAAGATCACGGCTATCGGATCCTGTTCGGCGGTGGGCTGATGTCCAGCCTGGATCGTCATCCCGATCGGGTGAACTACTCGGGCGGCTACGCCAGTGCTGCCGCCGGTGCCTATCAGTTCATGCCCTTCACCTGGGCCCTGGCCAGCCGCGCCCTGCAGCTGGTGGGCTTCGGCCCGGATGTGCAGGATCAGGCTGCCCTGTTTCTGATCCAGCGTCGCGGTGCTCTGGGCCTGGCGGATGAGGGTGTGTTCAGCCCGGCCCTGGCGGCCAAGCTGGCGCCTGAGTGGGCCTCGTTCCCCACCCTGGCCGGCCGCAGCTACTACGGCCAACCCGTGCAGCGCTACGGCCTGCTACGCGCTTTCTATGAGCGCAACCTGGCGGAGCTGCGTGCCTCAGCCGGCGTTGCCCAGCCGATTGCCCAGCAACCCGCCTGTGAACCGGCGGAGTCGCTGCGCTGCCGCCTAGAGAAGCTGGAGAAGCTCGGCCCCCGCAGCCTCGCCCAGGGCAGCTGAACCAGCCGGCCCTCTGCGGCCCGTTCAGCTTTCGCTGTCGTTCAAACGCTGCTTGCCGATCGTGTTCTGGGCGATCAGATAGGCCGCCACGATGGCGCCCACAAAGCCCAGGGCATTGCGCAGCAGCGGCAGCACATCGGGCGTGCGCGTGATGATCGGCGCCACGCCGAACACGCCGAACAGAATCACCCACAGCGGCGAGAGCAGCAGCACCCAGGCCCACTCCACGCTGTGCTCCGGCTTGCGCGGATAGGCGGCGAAGCCCACGATCAGCCCCCCCAACACTGAGGTGGCCAGGGTGAGCAGCCACTGCTCCTGGGGCAGACCCGGCACAACCTGGCAGCCACCGATCTCCAGGCAGCCCTTCACCGTGTGCAGGGAATCGAGGATGGCGGCGTCCTGGCCGTTGTCGCGCACGTAATACACGTTGCCGAAGCGCGTTTGCAGCTCCACCCAGTAGGTGCGCGGCATCAGTGCAAACAGGGCATCACCCACGTTGAAGTTGAGCAGGTTGCCGCCGCGCTCATCGGCGATCAGCAGCAGGCTGCGCTCATCCAGGCCCCAGAAGTCCTTCACCGCCAGGCCGGGGGTGCGGTCGTATTGGGTGAGTACCCGCAGCTTCCAGCCGCTCACTGCCTCGAAATCGTTGAGTTCGGCCTCCAGCGCGGCCCGTTGGTTGTCGGTAAGGATCTTGGCTAGATCGATCACCGGGGTGGGGTGATCGGGCAGCAGGTCGGGGTTGTCGTAGGCCAGTGCCGGCCCAGCGCCCAGGCCCAGCAGCAGCACCAGGCTGAGGATCGCTCCGGTGAACCAGCCCATCACTCGAGCCATCGCGCCTGCTCCAGTGGCCAGCATTCTCCCTGAGTCCATCGCCCGCCCGTGAGCTCTGCCGCCGCGATCGCCCATCCCGCTCCCGCCTGGCTGGTGGAGCGTCTGCGGGTTGCTGGCGGCGCCGTGGCTTTTCGCACCTACATGCAGTGGGCACTGCACGACCCGGAGCACGGCGCCTACGGCAGTGGGCGGTTGCAGGTGGGCCCCCGCGGTGATTTCGCCACCTCGCCCTCGCTCGGCCCCGATTTCGCCGGCCTCCTGGCCCCCCAGATCGCCCA
>VGPW01000009.1 GCA_016882545.1 Cyanobacteria bacterium M_surface_10_m2_179
CTGAAACGTCCGTAAACAGCTCGCAATGTTTGCAGGACAACATCAGACAACGCACCTACGGTCCGGCTGTTTTCTCCATGCCTGCCCGACCGTCATGGCTCTTGTTCAAGCACCTGCCATGGGTATCGAGCGTTTCTCCGCCGGTGAACGCAAAAAACATCGACCCAATGGATCCACCGATGCACAGAACGCGATCATTCGCGCGGTGTATCAGCAGGTGCTTGGTGGCCAATACCTGATGAGCAACGAGCGCCTCGAGAGCGCTGAATCGCTGTTCCGCAAGGCTACCTCAACGTGCGCGAGCTCGTGCGCACCGTGGCCAAGAGTGCGCTCTATCGCTCACGCTTCTTCGAGAACTGCAATCCCTATCGGTTCATCGAGCTCAACCACAAGCACCTGCTGGGCCGCGCTCCTCAGAACAAAGAGGAGATGCTCCACCACTTCACGATCCTGCAGGAGCAGGGCTACGACGCCGAGATCGATTCCTATCTCGACAGCGCCGAATACAACCGCAATTTCGGCAACGACAACGTTCCTCACCTCCACGGCTGGAACTACACCGCTGGCCATGAAGGCCGCCAGTTCACCTGGCTGATGCAGCTGGCCCGCGGCGCCGCGGCTTCGGCCAAGGGTGATGGCAGCGGCACCCAGTTCAAGCTGGGTCGCGCCCTGCACCAGAACCGACCGGTGCCCGTGACCGTGTCGGCCGCCAGCCTCTACGCCCACATCAGCACCGATGGCCCCTTCCGCGCCTCCACATCGGGCAGTAGCGAGCTGCCGGTGGCCGAGCTGAGCAACGCCCGCCGCATCGATGGCACGCCGGCCTACGGCTTCCGCAGCCAGGAGCTGCTGGTGTCCAGCCCGAGCGCCGGTGCCGCCGGCGAAGGCAGCCGTGTGGTGACCATCACCGCCACCGGCATCGCCAACAACCGCTTCGTGCGCCATGGCGCCTACACCACTCGCGTGCCCTTCAGCCGCATGAACGAAGCGCTGCAACGCGTGATCCGCCAGGGCGGCCGCGTGGTGAGCGTGGTGGTGAGCGGTGAGGGCGACCTCGCCCCCGTGCCGGTGGCCGCTCAGGCAGAAGCTGCACCCGCCAAACCTGAGGCTGCCCCGGCCAAGTCGAGAACCCGCAGCAAAAAAGCCTGATCCCTCCTCGCGTGCGCTGGCGCCAGCAAGCCACAGCCCTGCGCCCCCGCTGCCTCGGCAGGCGGGGGCGTTCTTGGTTGGGTCTGCTCGCAGGCCTGGCTCTCGCCAACCCGGCCAGCAGCGCAGACCTGGAGCCGCAGCTGCAGCCCCAGCCGCAGCCCCTAGCCCTGAGCAGTGGCTGGCCGAACGCCTAGGAGCTGCTGGGGCTGCCGGATTGGATGCAGCTGGAACTGAGCCTGACGGCCGAGCCGCTGTTCAATCCCCATGGGGGTGAACGCTCCGCCGGCAGTTGGATTCAGCAGGGAACGCTCAACCTCGACTTCAGTTCTGGTCTCAACAAAGCCAGCGCCGACTGGCGCGAGCGCGACCACTGGCAGCTGAGCGTCACCGTGAATCACGACGCCGGCGACGCCACCTACACCAGCGCCATCGGGGCCCTGTTCGCCCTACAACAGGTGGCCTATCCGGCCGGCTTCTATTTCTCGGAGCTGTCGATCGAGCGGCAGGGCGGCAACGGCTGGTTGAGCGTGAAGGGGGGGATCCTGCCGATCAACCCCGATTTCGTGGAAGTGCCGGTGGTCGGCAACTACGTGCACTCGGCCTTCAACAACACCCTCAACATCACGGTGGAGGGGCTGCCGATCAACCCCTACACCGCCCTGGGTGGTGTGGTGACGGCCCAGGCCACCCCGGAACTGAGCCTGCGCTATGGCCTCTTCGATCTGAGCAGCACCCAGCCCATCTCCCGCTGGCTGGGCCTCTCCGATGGCGGCATCGGGCCCAACACCGGCGTGGCTCAGTTTCTGCAGCTCGATCTCCAGCCCGGGGCGATGAGCGCCCAGGCCCTGCCTGCCTGCCGCACGGCGCAGGGGGTTGTGCGCTGGAGCCCGCGGCGCGGCATCTGCGCCAACCCGCTGAGCGTGGAGAACCAGCTGCCCGATGGCCTGCTCAGCCTCGGTGACTTCCTCACCAGCACAAACGGCAACGGCATCTACGGCAGCCTCACCGTGCCCACGGGTCTGCCGCTGGGGCTGAGCGATCGTCTCTGGCTCGGCGCCTCCTATGCACCGGATCGCTCCCAGGTGATCGCCCCCAGCTTTGTGGGCGGCGGCCTGGTGATGCAGGGCGCCCTGCCCGGACGCCCTCTCGATGTAGCCATCCTGGGCATCGGCCGCAGCAGCCTCAGCAACCAGCTCACGCGCAGCGCCTATGAAGGAGTGATGGAGCTCGGCTACCGCATCCAGCTCAACCGCAACCTCGGCCTGCAGCCCACCCTGCAGTGGATCGTCAACCCGAGCGGCGCACCCCGCCCCGTGCCGGGGATCCTGGCGGCGGGTGTGCAACTGCAGCTGGCGCTTTAAACCGCAACCGCTTTCACCTCGCCATGGCCCTGTCATTCCAGGAACTGCAAGCCCAGCTGCAACCGGGATGGGGATGCGAACACAGCGGTGCAGCGGGCGACTTCGATGTGCTGGTGGTGCCATCGCTCTCGATGGACCGCGCCCTGATGGCGCTGGTCACCGGTGCCCATCACTACGAGGAACGCCAACTGTTCTCGCTGATTCGTCTCCGGGATCCAGGCGTGCGGGCCATCTACGTCACCAGCAAGCTGTTGCCGGAGCTGGTGGTGGATGCGGTGCTCGAATTGCTGCCGGGCGTGCCCACCTCCCATGCGCGGCGGCGCCTGCATCTGTTCGACACCGACGACGCCAGCAACCGGCCGCTCACCGAAAAGCTGCTGGAACGTCCAGCCCTGCTCAAACGCATCGGCGATCTGCTGCGGCCCGGCCGCAGCTTCATCAGCTGCTTTGTGGTGACCGAGCTGGAGAAACGGCTTTCGGAGGTGTTGCAGGTGCCCTTGCTGGGCACCGATCCAGCCCTGGGCTTCTGGGGCAGCAAGGCCGGCAGTCGAGCCCTGTTCGAGCGCTGCGGCGTGCCCCATCCACCCGGCAGTGGCCTGGCCCACAACCTCGAGGATCTTGCCGAAGCCACCGCCAACCTCTGGGAGGCCCACCCCCAGCTGGGCCGCTGTGTGGTGAAGCTGAACGAGGGGATTAGCGGCGAGGGCAATGCCTGCCTCGAGCTCGCCCCCCTGCAGCTGAGCGATTACAGCAGCCGCGAACGGCTGCAGCGGATCGGCGCGGCGCTGGAGCTGTTGCCGATGCCTGCCGCGGGCTGGCGCGAGCTGCTGGCCCAGCAGGGGGCGCTGGTGGAGGCCTGGTTGGACGGGGGTGAGCGGCTGCAGTCGCCGAGTGTGCAGGGCACCATTCATCCCGGTGGCCGCGTTGAGCTGGTGTCCACCCACGAGCAGATCCTGGGAGGAGCCGGCGGACAGACCTACCTCGGCTGTCGCTTTCCCGCCGACGACGCCTACCGGTTGGAGCTGATGCGCTACGGCCAGGCGGTGGGTGAGGCGCTGGCCCGCGAAGGTGCACTGGAGCGCTACGCCGTGGACTTCATCGCCCGCCACATCGAGGGGCGCTGGGATCTGCAGGCGATCGAGGTGAACCTGCGCCAGGGGGGCACCACCCACCCCACCATGGCGCTGAGGGCGATCACCACCGGCCAGCTCGATCCCGACACTGGCCTGTTCCGCGCCCCCACCGGCCAGGCCCTGCACTACACCGCCACCGACAACCTCACCCATCCCCAGCTGCGGGGGCTGCTGCCGGCCGATCTGATCGACATCGTGGCCGAAGCCGACCTGCACTACGACCCAGCTCGGCTGCGGGGCAGCGTGTTTCACCTGCTCGGCTGCCTCTCGGAATTTGGCAAGCTCGGCATGACCTGCATCGGCGGCAGCGCCGCAGAAGCCGAAGCGGTGTATCGCGGCACCGCCGATGGCTTGATCAGCCGGGCTGGGGAGCTGCAGGCGCAGGCGTGAGCGCCGGAGCCGGGATCACGAGCACAGGCATGGAGGCCTGGGCGAGCACCCGTTGCGTTTCACTACCCAGCAGCAACCCCGCCAGGCCGCGGCGACCATGGGAGGCCATGGCGATCAGATCACAGCCCAACCGCTGCGCGGCATCCAGGATCGCTTCATGCACCAGGGGGCTGATGCAGGTGTCGCTACCGGCCTCCACCCCCTGGGAGCGGGCCTGCTCCAGCGCTTTGGCCAACAGGTCGTCGGCAAAGCGGGCATTGGCCTGGCGGAATTGCTCGCTGAGGGCGGGGTCCAGCACCAAACCCTCGCCATACACCGCCAGATCAGGCCGGCCGTAGTAGCTGGGCTGCACGTGGAAAAAGCTCAGCCGTGCTCCCCACTGGCGCGCCAGACCAACAACAACCCCAACAGCGGCATCGGAAAGATCCGAACCGTCGATCGGCAGCAACACGTGCGTGGCCATGCCATCAGGCTAATCAGGCTGCACCGATCCAACCCGCCAGATGTGCAGCGGCATGGGAGCGCACCAGCGCCCGCGCCGCTGGCAGAGCCGGCTCCAGCCGCTCGGAGCTGAAGGGCGGCAGATGACGACTGCGCAACCAAGCGCCCCAACGAAACTCATGGAAAGGAATCAACGGGGCGGCCGCCACCAGGCCTTCCCGC
This sequence comes from Cyanobacteria bacterium M_surface_10_m2_179, assembly GCA_016882545.1. Taxonomy (GTDB): domain Bacteria; phylum Cyanobacteriota; class Cyanobacteriia; order PCC-6307; family Cyanobiaceae; genus Vulcanococcus. Next base: position 4,697 of record VGPW01000009.1, read on the forward strand.
TTCAACTTCCACACCAAGCTGCGATAGGGATCGTCCTGGGTGCCGCTGAGGCTGGTGGGCAGGGCCGTGGGCGGCAGCGGGCCGAGACCACGGCCGTCGTAGAGGTAGAGCCAACCGCGCTGATGCAGTTGCTCCAGCACCTGATGGCGCTCCGACACCTGCAACTGCAACACCACGTAGCCGAAGGCCGTGGCCTGGGGGTCGAGCTCCAACAACGCCCGCAAGCGGTGGTGACGATCCACCATCCACAGCTCCCCAGCGGCGCTGCGCACCAGCGGCGTGGGTTTGCGCTGGATGTAGCGGCGCTGCTCCTTCGGATCGTCTTTAGTAAAGTCCTGCTGGCGGCTGCGAATCTCCGCCATACCCACACACAGCTGGGTTGGCTGCAGCACGGCCAGCGGCACCTCCAGCAAATCCGCATCCTTGCCGGGAGGTGCAGGCAGAGCCTGAAAAGGGGGCAAGCGCAGGGCCATGGGTGGACCCTAAGCGGGATTGCTGCAGTTCTGATCAGCCTCACCGTGGTGGTTGTGGCACCGGCCATGGCCGAGGTTCAGTGTGCGCCGATTAGCCGTCCCGAGGTGGAAGCGCTGTTTGAGCAGTGGAATGGGGCCCTCCAGAGCGGCGACCCCGATCAGGTGAGTGCGCTCTACGACCCGAAAGCGCTGCTGCTGCCCACCCTGTCGCCCATCCCTCGCCGCGATCCCGCCGCCATCCGCGACTATTTCTTGGGGTTCCTGCAGCGCGGGCCGGTGGGGCAGATCGAGAGCCGCACGCTGCAGTTGGGCTGCAACGAGGCGGTGGATGCGGGCACCTACAGCTTCCGCTTCCGCGAGGGTGAGCCGGTGCAGGCGCGCTACACGTTTGTGTATGGCTACAGCGAAGCCGACGGACGCTGGCTGATCCAGCACCATCACTCCTCCCTGCAGCCGCCGGCCTAAGCGCTGAGGCTGATGAAGGCCTGCAGGCTGCGTGGCGTAGCGGCCGCCGGCGCCTGCAGCACGCTCAGGGCGGGTTGCTGCAGACGGCTGGCTTCCTGATGCTCACGGATCGTGAGGCCATACATCGCCAGGAAGAGATCCCGATCGGCCACCGAGCCGGTGAGGCCGCAGGCCAGATAGTGCTGGCGCAGAGGCGTCCAGGAGCGGCGCGCCACCTGCGCATGCAGCTGCTGCAGGCGAAACCGACGCAGCGCCTTCAGCGGCGGTTCACCGCAATGGCTATGGCAGAGGTTCTGCAGCGTGCGCACGCTCACGTGGCAATGACGAGCGAGGTCTGCCATGCGCAGGGGGCTCGCGTAGTGCTCAGCCACGTAGGCCGCCAGCACAGCCATCACCTCCGAATCAGCGCCACTGAGGGGCGATGCGGCCTCGGAACCGGTGGGGCGCAGCGTGGCGATAACGAAACTGAGAACCGATCAGACGATCAAATTACGGTTGCAAACCCCTCGTGAAAGCCACACACAACACTGCGTGAAGGCTTATTCAAAATCAGCATAATGTAGTGCAGAACACCATTCTGAGCAGGGGCTCAAGGAGCGCTCAGAAGCGAATCCCCTCAAGAATCTGCATGGTGGCAAAGCCGAGCGAGGCGGGCTGCGAGTTGGGCCCGGCCGGCAGCGCCTGCACCGCAAACATGTAAGTGTCCGATTGGAAGGGGTTGTTCCAGGGCTTGAGCGCCACCGTCACCGTTTGCCCCGGCTGGGGCGGCTGCGGGAACTGCACGCTGATGCGGCGCTGGGCGTCATCAAACTGCGCCTGCACCGGAATCGAGGCACCCTCCCGCCGCGGCAGCCCCAGGAAGGCGCGGGTGCGCCCGGGGGAGAACTGAAAACTGCGATCCACCCCGCGGGTCTGCTGAATCACCAGGCCACCGAGGCCGGCGCCGGCCTGCTCCGGCAGGGTCACCGTGAAGTAATACTCCGCACCCGTCTGCCCCACATACCAGTAGTAGTTGCGGAACTCCACCTTCCACGGCGGCCGGCTGAACCAGGTTTGACCGTCCAGCTCCAAGGCACGGCCCGACGGCACTACCACCTGCAAAGCCAGGGCTGCCGGCACAGCCCAGCGGAGCAACCGCTTAGGGGCGAACGTGTGCATCGGGCCTCGTGGCATCTGAGCGGAACGTAGCCGCGGTTAAGGCCGTTGATAGGGTCGGTGGGCATGCCTGTTGGGTGGATGAACCGAGCCGAACTCGACGCCATCGAGCTGATGCTGCGCGACCTCAACACCCGCCACGACGAGATCCGTCACCGGGCCGCCTTCCGCGGCTGCACCCGCGAACTGCTCACCCTGCAGCAGGAGCTGGTGCGCTACCTGATGGCCAAACGCGAGAACGTGAACGGCCGCTGACGCTCACGCCGCCTGCACAAAGGGCTCCGGGTTCTGATCGCGGCGGTGTTGCACCGGCAGTGGCGGCCCCTGTTGATCACCGGCCAGGGCGGCTGTGCTCTCCAGCGCTGAGCGCATCAACCGCGCCGCATGCAGCCCCATGTCGCGCGGCACGCTGATCCGATCGCGCCAGTAACGCAAGCCGGCAGCCATTCCCTCTGGCGGCGCCAACAGCGGCGATGAGGGTTGACGCAGCAGGTTGGTGAGGGCGCAGCGCAGCGCCTGATCGAGGGCTTCGCCTGCCGCCTGGCTGCGGCGCTCCCCCTCGGGATTCACCTGCAACAGGCGGCGGCGATGCCGCAGCATCCGCGCTAAGGCCTCAAGCGCGGCCCCAGCCGGCGGGGCCTGGCGGGTCTCCACCACGGCAGGGTGTTCCACCGGCCAGGGGCCCTGGTCGATCCCCCGCGCCACACGCTGTTGGTCGTCGCTGCCGCTGGCCAGACAGCAGCCCATCTGGGGCGGCAAGTCGTGGGCGTGGGTATGCACATCGCTCTGGGTGCCCAGATAGGTGGAGCGCTGCTCCAGGGCCGCAAACCAGCGATCGATGGCCGGGTGCTGCGTGCGCAGGCCGTAACCCTTGTAGTAAGCGAGCGAGGCATTCATCCGCTCGAGGTAGGGCACGAAGATCACGTCGGCGGTGCCGAAGTTCGGGCGGAAAAACGGACCCGATGTGGCCTCCAGCGCCTCCTCCACCAGCCCCGCCATGCGGATGAAGTGCTGCTCTGCCGGCGCGGTGTGGGTGCCTTCGCCTTCGCAGTAGCAAAGCCATTGGCACCAGGCCCGAAACAAACGCCGCTCCAGCTGCCGCAGCGCAAACACATCGGGATCCTGGAGCCCCTCACCGAGCGGTCCAAAGCTCTCCTCCAGCGCCTGCAGGATCAGGTCGCTCTCGGTGATCAGATGACCATCGAGCTCCAGCGCCGGCAGCATTCCGGAGGGCACCAGCTGCTTGAACCAGCGCTCCTTCTCGCCGTAGCAAAACATCGTGACCTTGCGAATCCGGTAGGGAATCCGCTTCTCCTCGAGCCACAGCCAAACCTTCTGGCAGTAGGGGCACCAGGCGTGATGGTCGCGGTAGAGCGTCACGCGCACCTCGCTTTCCGGCCGACCAAACAGACGCAGCCGCGCCTGGGCGTTGGTGGGGCCTTCCACGCGCTGAAGCTGCAGCTCGCTTTCGCTGCAAGGCGGCAGGCGCCGTTCCAAGTCGGCCCAGCTCAGGGGCTCGGCCGCAGCGATCGGTTCAGCATTCCAGTCCATCGCCACAGCATGGACGACCTGCACCGGCGGCTGCGGACATCACCAGCACCAGCCGACTCGATGCACACGCTCATGCGTGATCCGAAGCAACGGCGTGATCATGCATTGTGTGATTCATTCACACCTCAAATCGCCGAAAGATCCAGCCCCAAAGAATCACTGAACTGGCATCAATCGTCACCGGCTTACCCTTAGGCAGCAACCGCAGGGCATCCGCCGCGTTCGGGCATGAGCGAGCATTTCGATCTGGTGGTGATCGGTGCCGGCTCCGGCGGCCTGGCAGCCGCCAAGCGGGCCGCCTCCTACGGAGCCCGGGTGGCGATCGTGGAAGGCGATCGGGTGGGCGGCACCTGCGTGATTCGTGGTTGCGTGCCCAAGAAGCTGATGGTCTATGGCTCCGCCATGCGCCATCACCTTCACGACGCTGCCAGTTACGGCTGGAGCGTGGGTGCCACGAGCCACAACAGCGCTGAGCTGCTGCAGCGGGTGCGCGCTGAAGTGGATCGGCTCAACCAACTGCACATCGGCTTTCTAGAGAAAGCGGGGGTGGAGCTGGTGCAGGGCTGGGGCCGCTTCGCCGATGCCCGCAGCGTCAGCGTGATCGACCCAAGCGGCAACGAACAGAGGCGGCTGAACGCCGAGCGCATCCTGATCGCCGTGGGCGGGCGGCCCCATCGCCCCAGCATTCCCGGCGCCGAGCTGGGGTGGGTGAGCGACGACCTGTTCAATCTGGAGCGCTTCCCCGAACGGGTGGTGGTGGTGGGAGCCGGCTTCATCGCCTGCGAATTCGCCTGCATCCTCCATGGCCTGGGCGTGTCGGTGACCCAGCTGGTGCGGGGCGACCACCTGCTGCGGGGCTTCGATCTGGAGGCCGGCCGCGCCGTGGCCGAAGCGATGCAAGCCGATGGCATCGACATTCGTTTCACCCACAGCCCCGCCGCCATTGAAGGCAGCCCCGGCGATCTCACCGTGATCAGCCAGAGCGGCGAACGGCTGCCCTGCAACGGCGTGCTGCTAGCCACCGGCCGGCGCCCCTTCCTCGAGGGCCTGAATCTGGAAGCAGCCGGCGTGGCGATCGAGGGGCATCGCATCCCCGTGGATGCCGAGCAGCGCACCAACGTGGCCAACGTCTACGCCGTGGGAGACGTGACCGATCGGATCAATCTCACCCCCGTGGCCATTGATGAAGGTCGGGCGCTGGCCGACACGATCTGGGGAGGCAAACCGCGCCAGGTGGATCACCAGCTGGTTGCCAGCGCCGTGTTCTCCCAGCCCGAACTCTCGAGCGTGGGCCTCACGGAAGAGCAGGCAATCGAGCGTTACGGCGCCGAGGTCGTGAAGGTGCATCGGGCACGGTTCCGGCCGATGAGCCAGGCCCTGCCGGCCCGTGATCCGAAGGTGCTGCTCAAGCTCGTGGTGGAAAGCGCCAGCGGCAAGGTGGTGGGCTGCCACATGGTGGGAGAGCACGCGGCCGAAATCATTCAGATGGCCGCGATCGCCATCGGCATGGGGGCCACGAAGGCCGACTTCGATCGCACCATGGCCCTGCACCCCACCGTGGCCGAAGAGTTCGTCACGATGCCGAACTGACGCCCCACCGCCGTGATCACTGCCCAACCGCGCACGATCCTGATCAGCGGCGCCAGCCGCGGCATCGGCCGTGCCATCGCCGAGCGCCTCCTCGCCGATGGCCATCGACTCAGTCTGGGCTTGCGCAATCCAGCCGCTTTAGGCGGCACGAGCCTGGATCCGGCGATCGCTGGCGCGGATCGCACAGGCCAGCCGCGCGTACAGCTGCATGACTACGACGCTCAGAATCCAGCGGCAGCTGAAGCCTGGGTGGCGAGCAGCGTGAGCCATTTCGGCGCGATCGACACGGTGGTGCACTGCGCCGGTGTGTTCTCGAGAACGCCACTGCTCTTTGCGCCAGGGCAGGAGCAAGAAATTCAACAGCTCTGGGATGTGAATGTGATGGGGCCGTGGTGGCTCACCCGAGCGGCCTGGCCCCATCTCAGCGGCCACGGCGCCGGGCGGATCGTGGTGTTGGTGTCGATGAGCGGCAAACGCTCCAAGGGGCGGCTGGCGGGCTACACCGCCAGCAAATTCGCCCTGATGGGGCTGTGCCAAACCATGCGCAACGAGGGCTGGGATCAGGGCATCCGCGTCACCGCGATCTGTCCCAGCTGGGTCAACACCGACATGGCCGCCGCCGTGAACGCCATGCCCAAGGAGGCGATGAGCCAACCCGCCGACATCGCCGCCATGACCGCGCAGCTGCTGGAGCTACCCAACAGCTGCGTGCCGTTCGAGCTGGCGGTGAGTTGCAACCTTGAGGTGTAATCGGCCCACCGTGCCAGATCAGCTCAGCCGTTGGGCTGCAGATCCTCGAAGCGGAACACCTGACGGCCGGCCGGGGTGTCACCGAAGGCCTCGGTTTCCACCACGCGCTCGCTCAGCACCCAGGGGCCTTCACCAGCCAGGGGCACAAAGGTATCGGTGAAGGTGCTCTTGCCGCCGCGGGCTGCACCGGTTGCGGGATCGGCGTACTGGCTGGTGTAGCTGTGGCTGAGGTAGCCGCTGCCGGTGTCAGTGGTGCTCTCGGTGAAGATGGTTACCACGGTGCCGTGGATGTGGCGGTGCACCATCGTCACCACATCACCCTTGATGCGGTAGCGATCGCCGGCGTTCTTGCCGCCCACGATCACCTCAGTGCCCACGGCATCGGTGTCGCCGGCGGTGAATGTGTTCTCGCCGTGGGTCTGCTCAAAGCTGCGGCGCACCCGGTGGATGCACACCTCCCAGAGTTGGGAGGCCAGAGCCTTGTGGATCTCTTCGTTGTCGATGCCTTCCACCTGGGCCTTGAGGTCAGCGCCCACCGTGAAGGTGCCCTCCACGCGCTGGTCGCCCTGTTCCCACACGCAACGCCCGCTGTAGCCCGCAAAGCCTGGCGCCCACGTGTAGCGGTTCTCGTAGGCAGCGCGGAAAGCGGCAGTGCAGTCGCTGCCGAGAGCGATCACGGCAGGGCTGGGAGCAACGGTCACGGCGAGGACTTACGAAGGAAGTCCAGGCTACGGGGTTGAGCTGGGTGCTGGTCCGGACAGATTCACAGCTCACGGAAACACAGCCTCGCCAACAGGGACTGGGCCTTGTCATAGCCCCCGGAATTTGATCTGACGTGACCCCCTTCATTGGACCAAGCGCATGATGTAGGCCATGAGGTCCATGACGACCAGCCTGCGGCCCTTGCCTCCTGGATGCTGGGGTCGCACAAGAAGGACTCCACGGGTGTTGCCCCTCCCAGCCCAAGCAACAACTCGTTCCAGAGCATGTTCCAATACCCCGCTTCGGTGCCCTCACGGGTCAGTCACAGAGTCGCAGTGCGACCGTTCCAACAGGCGGCGACGGAGCTCAGATCGTGACCATTCCCGCTGATGTGTTTTAAAGCTTGTTCAGACCTTCCTGATCCTTCCGTCGCGATTGAAAGGTTCAGTTGGTCGACTGTCGTCGAAGGTCTCAGGGTGAGGATTCATGCCAAGAAAGCCGAGAGCCTAATCCCTCCAGTCTTGATCGACCGAGAACGTCTGCGAGGAAGCGCACAGACCGGAGGTTTCACCTGCTCTGGGCGACTTCGCCCAGCTCTATCGCCTGGCAAGAATTAAGTTGCATGCCGCGCCTTGATGGCTGTGTTGAGTCTTCATGTTGACCGGCTCTGATCGGAGGATTCTCTGACTAAGATTGGGATCAGCAGCTTGCGACGCATTGGCCAATCCATTCATGATTGCCACCCACAGCTATCGTGGCGGTACTGGCAAATCGAATGTCACAGCTAATCTTGCCGTAGAGCTTGCCCGTAGCGGGCATAACGTTGGAGTGATTGATACGGATCTTCCATCGCCCGGCATTCACATTCTCTTTGGCCAGGATCAGCCCACCACCACGGTCAATGGACTGCTCTCTCGTGAGTACAGTGTTAAGCATGCGATGATTGATGTAACACCCGATGAGATTGAAGGGGCTGGTCACATCTGGCTGCTTGCGGGTAGCCCCAAACCAACTGACATTGCTCGGATTGTCAAAGAAGGCTACGATCTAGAGCGATTAATCGATATCTATCGCGAGTTTGGAGCTGCAGGCGAACTTGACTTCCTGTTCGTTGATACACACCCTGGAATTAATGAAACAACGTTAATGTCAATCACTGTCGCAGATCTATTACTAATGCTTCTCCGACCTGATCGCCAGGACTACCAGGGAACAGCAGTGACCGTCGATGTCGCGCGGAAGTTGGGAGTTCCTGCGCTCCGCTTCGTTGTTAATAAGGCCATTGCAAGTCTTGACTGGGCTAGTCTCCGCTCAACTCTAGAGACAACGTACGGTGATCCATGCTTAGCAATTCTTCCACAGTCTGACGAGATTATGATGTATGGCGGCAATGGGCTTTTCTGTCTTCAGCAGCCTGATCATCCTCTAGCCGTTGCACTCCGCGAGATTGCACAAGCCATCTCTATATTGCGACACTGATCATTCCCGGCACTTATGTTAACCATGTTGTCACTTTTCACACAGCTACTAGCGGCAGCACCTGCCGGCACTCCAGGCAAAAGTGCAGCCGCAAGCTTTCCCGTAGAGCTTGGCCTTCTTCTTCTTCTTCTCTCAGTTTTACTCGTCGTTTTACGGGCCAGATTACTGCTTGAGCTGATTTCACGTAGCGATAATCGCAGCCGCGCCAAAGCTTTTCGCTGGCCTACAGCATTACAATCTTTTTCAGGAGGTCTTGCTGCTGCGTATGTACTCTTACTCTTATTGCCGGAGCTCAATGTAATCACAGCCGAGCTGCGTGGTCCCCGTTTCCTAGCTTTTGATCTCGCCTTGGCTGGTCTCTTGATCTTTAAGGGCATTCAGCATTATTGCTTTCGAAGAGTGTCGGCCGATTTCGATTCGCAGGCTGAATGGAAGTTCGTGGGAGTCAAAGTTGCCGAAAAGCGCTCAAACTTCCACATCAGCCTGGGAATGTTCATCGCTTATTCATCTCTTATCTTGCTGACGTTCCCATTTCAGTACAGCCATCTCGGCAGCACCTTATCAGTAGCCCTATACCTCTTGACATTCGCGCTTCATCTCGGCTTCAACGCGCTGGCTGTTTGCGAAGAAGACGAACACCGTTTTGCAAAGTTGGCGCCCAGACTCGTTGTGCCGATTTTATTGGTTGCATCTGTCTTTGCGGCGCTTAAGGTATTACCCAACCAGATCTCTCTCAGCGCCTTTGCAATGCTGGCTGGGATTGTGATCTACAATGTGTTTCAGGTCGAAGTTCGCAAACCCGAAAATACATCATTCATATGGTTTGTGATCGGCTCGCTAACCTTCTCCATGCTTGGTGCATTCTCCTTCCTGAGCTCATGAACTGATTACTCGCCGCGCAGTCTTCGCCGGAGATCATCAGCATTATTCCTCAGGTTCTTGAAACTTTCATTGCCAACAATTGATTCAACTTCTTCGGCAGCTCGGCGTTGATCTATCTGGAGATTAAGTGAATTGATTTTAGTTTGCAGCTCTGCTTCGCGTTGTTGAATCCTTGCGAGCATCGTTCTGAAGGCATCACGGGCACCCTTAACCGTCGCGTCATCGCCGCCAGCACTATTTAAGAGTGTTTGCACTCCGATGTAGTCGTTATTAGCAACCAGTGCAGTGAGGTGGCTGAAGTCATTGATGAAACGCACCAACCGGCGAGCTCTCGCGCTCAAAATTAATAAGAATTCCTGTCGGGCCTCATCGTCAATATCAATGAGCCGAAGTGCCTGTTCCCGATCGAGAAACAGCAAGTGGGATCCTTGGTTACCGGCGGTGCAACTTGCAGAGCGCGTTGACTCGCCAAGCAACGACATTTCACCAATCAATTCACCTGCTGCTAACGTTGCGAGCTCGATTCGATCACCAGAACGATTGTCAATTGAAACGCTGATACTGCCTTGTTCAATCAAATAGATGCCATCACTCCTATCGTTGATTCTGAACAAGCGCTCACCCGCCGCGAGGTGAATGGGTGTTCCCTGCGCTTCGGCATAGTGACGAATGAGCAGTTGCAGCCGTGTTGGCAAGCCCTTGGCCTCGGACGATTCAGGCATGTTCAACACCAGATTTTGGACAAATTATGATCTTGATCCCTTAGATCTTAGATTGCAGGCGAGCGGTTGTTCTTCTAGACAGCCCTTTGAGCCGATCATATGCATTACGGATTGCTGTCTCGTCACACCGACTAGTCCTCGTGACCCCGTCTGAGGATTCACCGGTGGATCGTGCTGCAGCGTTTCAGGCTTCTAAGGCGCCATTCGCTGATCAGAGTTGAAGGCCTCCCCCTTGGGAGGGACGTCATCCAAGCTCCTTCCGAGGAGTCGAACACGACCCAACTCGAGAAGGAAAAGCTCTGAACGCAGGCCCGGTGAAGCCCCTTTCAGCCGTGAATGTCCTGCAGGGCATTCACCTGCAGCTGCTCCCCCTGGAGCGCCGCGATGCCTTCCACGGCAGCGCGGGCGCCAGCGAGGGTGGTCACGGTGGTGACGGCGTAATCGATGGCGGCACGGCGCAGGTATTTGTCGTCGTGGGCGGCCTGTCGGCCCACAGGCGTGTTGATCACCAGCTGAATTTCGCCGGAGCGGATCGCGTCTTCGATGTTGGGGCGGCCCTCGTGCACCTTCAGCACCGACTCCACTTGCAATCCGGCCTCACGCAGGCTGGCGGCGGTGCCTTCGGTGGCCACCAGGCGGAAGCCGAGTTGGGCGAGGCGCTGGGCCACCGGCAGCAGGGCCGGCTTGTCGCGGTCGTGGGTGGAGAGGAATACGGTGCCACTGGTGGGCAGGGCTTCGCCGGCGGCCAGCTCGGCCTTGGCGTAGGCCAAACCGAAGCCGCTGGCGGTGCCCATCACCTCGCCGGTGCTGCGCATCTCGGGGCCCAGGATCGAATCGGCGCCCGGGAAACGCTTGAACGGCAGCACCGCTTCCTTCACCGCCTGCAGCGGCGGCTGCGGTTCGCTGGTGAGACCGATCTGCTCGAGCGTCTTGCCCGACATGATCTGGCTGGCCACCTTCGCCAACGGCACGCCGGTGGCCTTGGCCACGAAGGGCACCGTGCGGGAGGCGCGGGGGTTGGCTTCGATGATGTAAACGTCACCATCCTTGATAGCGAACTGCAGGTTGATCAGGCCGTTCACCTGCAAGGCCAGGGCGAGCGCTTCGCTCCACTGACGAATCGTGGCGAGGGCCTGCTGCTCCAGGCTCACCGCCGGCAGGGCACAGGCGGAATCGCCCGAGTGCACGCCCGCAGGCTCGATGTGCTCCATCAGGCCACCGATCACCACGCGGCCGCTGGCATCACACAGGGCATCCACATCCACCTCGGTGGCGTTCTCCAGATACTGATCAATCAGCACCGGGTGGTCGGGTTCCACATTCACCGCCTCCACCATGTAGCGGTTGAGCTCCTCCTCGTCGAAGACCACCTCCATGGCGCGGCCACCGAGCACATAGCTGGGACGCACCACCACCGGGTAGCCGACGCGCTCGGCCACGGCGCGGGCCTCGGCTTCGCTGCGGGCCAGGCCGTTGCGGGGCTGGCGGATGTCGAGCTTGCGCAGGATCGCCTCGAACTGCTCGCGGTCTTCTGCGGTGTCGATCGATTCGGGTGAGGTGCCCCAGATGCGGGTGCCGGTGGCCTGGCCTGCCGGCGACGCCAACCAGCGCAGCAGAGGAATCGCCAGCTTGAGCGGCGTTTGGCCGCCGAACTGCACGATGACGCCTTCGGGCTTCTCGGCCTCGATCACGTTAAGCACGTCTTCAAAGGTGAGCGGCTCGAAATAGAGGCGATCGGAGGTGTCGTAATCGGTCGACACCGTTTCGGGGTTGGAGTTCACCATCACCGTGGCGAAGCCCTCGGCCTGCAGCGCAAAGGAGGCGTGCACGCAGCAGTAGTCGAACTCGATCCCCTGACCGATGCGGTTGGGACCGCCTCCGAGGATCATCACCTTGCGGCGGGTTTCGGGCTGCACCTCGCTTTCGGGGGCGATCAGCTCCAGGGTGCCGTCGTCGCGCAGGCGCTCGAGCGGCCGCTCGTAGGTGGCGTAGTGATACGGGGTGGTGGAGGCGAATTCGGCGGCGCAGGTGTCCACGGTTTTGAACACCGCATTCACCCCCAGGCGCTGGCGGTGGTTGCGTACCGCAAGCTCCTGGGCGCCAGTGGCCCAGGCGATCTGACGGTCGGAGAAGCCCAACTGCTTGAGCGCAAGCAGCGCCGCTGCATCGAGATCGTCCAGGCGCGAGTCCTTCAGCCAACGCTGCTCCGCCTCGATGATCCGGCGCAGTTTCGCCAGGAACCAGGGATCGATCGAGGAAATGCGGTGAATGTCGGCATCGCTATAGCCGTTCACCATCGCGGTGCGCACCGCAAAGATGCGATCGGGTGAGGGGGTGCGCAGCAGCCGATCCAGGTCTGAGCGCTCGGGGGTTGGATCGGGGCGGTCGCAACCCCATCCGGCATGGCCGGTTTCGAGCGAGCGGATCGCCTTCTGGAACGACTCCTCAAAGTTGCGGCCGATCGCCATCGCCTCACCAACCGACTTCATCGCCGTGGTGAGCACCGCCGGGCTGCCGCGGAACTTCTCAAAGGCGAAGCGCGGCACCTTGGTGACCACGTAATCAATCGTGGGCTCGAAGCAGGCCGGCGTTTTGCCGGTGATGTCGTTGAGGATTTCGTCGAGGGTGTAGCCCACCGCCAGGCGGGCGGCGATCTTGGCGATCGGGAAGCCGGTGGCCTTGGAGGCCAGGGCCGAGCTACGCGACACGCGCGGATTCATTTCGATCACGATCACATCGCCATTGACGGGATTGATCGCGAACTGGATGTTGCTGCCGCCGGTGTCGACACCGATCTCGCGGATGATTGCGATCGCCTGATCGCGCAGCCGCTGGTATTCGCGGTCGGTGAGGGTCTGGGCTGGGGCCACGGTGATCGAGTCACCGGTGTGCACGCCCATCGGATCGAGGTTCTCGATCGAGCACACGATCACCACGTTGTCGGCGGTGTCGCGCATCACCTCCAGCTCGAACTCTTTCCAACCGAGCAGCGATTGCTCGATCAGGATCTGGTTCACCGGGCTGGCATCGAGGCCGCTCAGGCAGATCGCCCGGAACTCTTCGGGGTTGTAGGCGATGCCGCCACCGCTGCCGCCGAGAGTGAAGGCGGGGCGAATGATGCGCGGGTAGCTGCCGATCTGCTCACCCACCGCCTCGGCTTCCTCGAGGGTGGTGGCGATGCCGGAGGGGCACACATCCACGCCGATGCGCCCCATCGCCTGCTTGAACAGGTCGCGGTCTTCGGCCTTCTCGATCGCCTGCAGGTTGGCGCCGATCAGTTCCACGCCGAACTGCTCGAGCGTGCCGTCCTTGGCGAGGGCCACCGCCAGGTTGAGAGCGGTCTGGCCGCCCATGGTGGGCAGCAGCGCGTCGGGGCGCTCCCGCTCGATCACACGCCGCACCACCTCAGGGGTGAGCGGCTCGATGAAGGTGCGATCCGCCATGTCCGGATCGGTCATGATCGAGGCCGGGTTGCTGTTGACCAGCACCACCTCAAATCCCTCGGCCCGCAAGGCTTTGCAGGCCTGGGTGCCTGAGTAGTCGAACTCGCAGGCCTGCCCGATCACGATCGGCCCGGAACCCAGTAGCAGGATGCGACGCAAATCCGTGCGACGGGGCATGGGCAGATGTCCGGCAGCCAAACCCGCCTAGCCTCTCACGAGGGGTGGCTAGTGTTGACCCCAAGTGAGAGGTGACGTCTTCATGAGCGAACTCCAGCGCCTGAAGGGGCTGCTGCCCCCCGAGATGCAGAGCTGGGTGTTTGTCGAAGCCGCCGCTTCAGCCGACCCGCCGCTGATCACGATCGAAGAGATCGGTCGCGACGAGGTGGAGATCCAGCTTGATCTGCAGAAATGGGACGCGCTGGCGATCGATCACCGCAACCTGCTGTTCTGGCATGAGGTGGGCCGCGTTCAGAACGACGCCGTGCCCCGCGACGGCTGGGAAATGGCGGCCCTGGCCATCGGCCTGGGCGGTGCCATCGGTGAGCTGTGGGTGCAGGACGGCCTGTTGCTGCTGATGGCCCTGGGGCTCTCCGGCTTTGCCGGCTACCGCCTGTATCTGAAGAACAATTCCGAGAAGCGCCTCCAGGACGCCATCGCCGCCGACGAGCGCGCCATCGATCTGGCCTGCCGCTTCGGTTACAGCCTGCCCAACGCCTACAAGAGCCTGGGCGGCGCCCTCAAGGAGCTGGTGGAGCAAACCCGCAAGAAGAAGCAGCGGGGCTTCTACGAAGACCGGCTCGAGGCGCTGCGCAAGAGTGCTGGTAAGGCCCGCGCCGAGATGGCGCAGCAACAGGGCTCCCGTCAATCTGTGAGCAGCGAGAACGTGTATGGCTGAGGCCGCGAGCGCAGCGAAACCCAGTCCCGACCCCAGCCGCCCCCGGCTCAACCTCGACGACAGCAAGCAACTGGCCCTGCTGGCTGCCGAAGCCTGCGACGACCGCAAAGCCGGCGACATCATGCTGCTGCGGGTGGAGGAGATCTCCTCGATCGCCGACTGGTTCGTGATCGCCACCGGCTTCTCCGATGTGCAGGTGCGCGCCATCGCCCGCTCGGTGGAAGACAAAATCGAGGAGGAGAGCGGCGGCCGTCTGCCCCTGCGCAAGGAGGGCCAGAAGGAAGGGCGCTGGGTTCTGCTGGATTACGGCGAGGTGATCGTGCACGCGCTCACCCCCGATGAACGCAGCTACTACGACCTGGAATCCTTCTGGGGCCACGGCGAGAAGGAAACCTATCGAGGGGCGGATGACACCTGAGCTCAGCCCTGTGGTCTGTCCGGTGCCGCGTGAGCAGCGGCCCCTGGAGCAATACAAGGAGCTGCAGGCCAGCTTGTTTTTCGTGTGGCCCCACAACGGTGCCCGCGGCCTTGCCACCCCACTGATCCGCGCCTGGCTGATCGTGCTGCCGCTCACGATGCTCGTGGCCAGTGGCAGCGTGCCCCTGCGCCACAACCTGCCGCAACTGGTGATCGCCGGTGCAGTGGCCGGGCTGGTGCTGCCGCTGTTGCTGCTGGTGCGGCAATGGCTGGGCTGGACCAACCTGCAGCGCCGCCTGATGGCCACCGCGGTGGAATACGAGGAATCGGGCTGGTACGACGGCCAGGTGTGGGAAAAACCAGTGGCCTGGCGGCAGCAAGACCTGCTGGTGGCCACCCACGAGGTGAAGCCCGTTCTCTGGCGGTTGCAGCAAGCGATGGCCATCATTGCGGCCCTGATGCTGGTGGGCGCCAGCCTCTGTCAGGCTCTCTGAGCGATCGGGCCTGAGCCCTGCATGAGCTTCTCGAGCAGCTTCGGAACCACCGGACGCCCCGCCGGACGCCCCACCGTGCCGCCCATGGAGGTGCGTCTCACTCGCAACGGCATCCACGAATCGCTGCATCGCGTGCATGCGGTGGTGTGCGACCAGCGCGGACGGGTGTTGATGCGAGCCGGCGACCCGCAGCAGCTGAGCTTCATCCGCTCAGCCCTGAAACCCTTCCAGGCCCAGGTGTTCGTGAGCAGCGGCGCTGCCGATCAGGGCAACCACGATGAACGCGCCCTGGCCATCGCCTGCGCCTCCCACGCCGGCGAAGCCGATCAGGCCCGCGAGGCCTTCAAGATCCTATGGAAATCGGATCTGGAAACCGAACAGCTGCAGTGCCCGGTGCCCTCCGGCCGGACCAGCCCGCTGGAGCACAACTGCTCGGGCAAACACGCCGCCTTCCTGGCCACCTGCAAGCGCATGCAATGGCCGCTGGAGGGCTACCTGCAGCTCGACCACCCCTTGCAGCAACAGGTGCTCAAGCGCGTCGGTGAACTGCTGGGCATGCCTGCGGCCGAGCTGCTGGCCGCCCGCGATGACTGCGGCGCCCCCACCCTGCAGCTGCAGCTGGCCCAGATGGCGCTGCTCTTCGCTCACCTCGGCGCCAGTGAGCAGCCTGAGCTGGAGCGCCTGAGCCGGGCGATGCTCGCCCACCCCGAGCTGGTGGCCGGCGAAGGCCGCTTCGACACGGTGGTGATGCGCAGCGCCCACGGTCAGGTGCTGAGCAAGGGCGGCGCTGAGGGCATCCAGTGCCTCAGCCGCGTGGGTGAAGGGCTTGGCCTGGCGATCAAGGTGGAAGACGGCGCCAGCCGCGCCAAGCACGCCGTAGCCCTCCACCTGATGCAGCAGCTGGAATGGCTCACCCCCGCCACGCTCGATGCACTGGCGTTGCAGTTCCTCCACCCCAACGAGGGCGTGAAACTCGAGGTGAGCGGCGAGCTGCGCTTCGACAACGGCCGCTGAACCCAGCCCAACAGGCGCTTGACGCCAACGAGGCGGGTTGTGCTCGCGCAACTGTCCGGGAGTGGGACCACTTTTTGACGAGTGTGGTCGCACCCTTGGACAGCCCAGCGAGAGGTGCAGCGCCATGCACGCATGGGCTGTGCACGCGGGGCTTTGCACCCAGCGCCATGCCTAAGGCCCAGTTCAGAGTGTTCTGACTCAGAGAGGCCTGCGATCAGATGCCGGCGGTATCGCGCTCGAATTGATCAGCCGCCGCCAGGGTGGGCTCCACAGCGAACAGGGCCTCGGCGATGGAGGGGCTGATGGTGAATGTGTCGAGGCCTTCGGAGGCCAGGCGCGCCAGATCGTCGGGGGAGCGCAGGCTGGCCACCAGGAGGCGCAGGGATGAAGCCTGTGCAGCGGCGGATGTGTTCGCCCTATTCACCGTGTTCGCCTTGTTAACCGTGTCCACGATTCGTTGCATGCTGATCAGTTCGGCATGGCCATCGCGGCCCTGATCGCTGATGCGGCCGAGGTAGGGCGCGATGTAATCGGCCCCAAGGGCTGCCGCCAGCAGCACCTGAGCGGGTTCGTAGCAGGCGGTGAAGGTGACAGGAATTGCTTCGGCGATGAGCGCGCGCGCCGCCGCTGCACCGGGCCGGGTGATCGGCAGCTTCACCCAGATGCGTCCGGGGGCTAGCTGGGCCAGGGCGCGGCCGCAGGCGAGCAGGTCCGCTCCCCAGGCTTGAAGATGCAGCTCCTGCACGCCGTGCTCCAGTGCCTGCGCCGCGAGAGCCGCAAGCTGATCGAGGCGGCAGGGCTGGGCGGCTCGCCGCAGCAGGGTTGGGTTGGTGGTGACGCCGCGAAACAGGCCCGTGGGCAGCCACTCGGCCCAGCTGAGCGGATCAGCACTGTCGAGCAACAAACGCACAGCCTTCGGCAGCGGGGATCACACCCCATGCTGCCGTGTATGATTTTGGGGACGACGCGGGGTAGAGCAGTCTGGTAGCTCGTCGGGCTCATAACCCGAAGGTCGGTGGTTCAAATCCGCCCCCCGCCACCAAACCAAAAGCCCCGGCGATCACCCTGATCAGCCGGGGCTTTTTGATGTTTTTCGTTCAGCCCAGTTTGGCTGTAGAGGCCCTGGATGGCTGAGGCTTCCGGTTCCACAAAGACTCCCCCTGTTGTGACCACCCAACCGCCCAACACCCATTCCGCCGCTTCGCCGATGGACAGCGCCGCCCAGTCGTTGAGCACCAAGGCCGCCACCACCCACCCGCTGATCCTGGCGGCGGCACTGGTCTGGCTGAGCGTGGATCTGATCGGCGATGGCCTGCTGGCCGTGCGCAGCCTGCTGATGAGCGTCACCAGCGACCGCAACGTCACTCCCTCCTGATGGCCGACGCGATCGTGGTGGGCAGCGGAGCCAGCGGCGGCGTCGCGGCCCTGACGCTGGCCCAGGCCGGTCTGCAGGTGTTGG
This sequence comes from Cyanobacteria bacterium M_surface_10_m2_179, assembly GCA_016882545.1. Classification (GTDB taxonomy): domain Bacteria; phylum Cyanobacteriota; class Cyanobacteriia; order PCC-6307; family Cyanobiaceae; genus Vulcanococcus. Next base: position 22,188 of record VGPW01000009.1, read on the forward strand.
TGCTGGAGGCCGGCCCTGAGCTGAGTGCCCCGCGCGCCTTCGGCAGCGAGCCCCGCAACAGCCTCAAACGGCTGGGGGCCGTGAGCAGCGGCCGTCAGCGTCTCGCCGCCCAGCACCCCGGCTACTGGAAAGCCAACCCCGATCTCTACGTTGACGAGTGGCAGAACCCTTACAGCACCCCGGAGGGGCAACCCTTTCTATGGACCCGTGGCCGCCAGGTGGGCGGCAAAAGTCTCACCTGGGGCGGCATCACGCTGCGGCTCTCCGATGCCGAATTTGAGGCGGCCGCGCGCGATGGCCACGGCACCAGCTGGCCGATCCGCCATGCCGATCTGGCGCCCTATTACGAGCGGCTGGAGGCGCTGCTGCAGATCCACGGGCAGTGCGATGGCCTGCACCAACTGCCAGATCCCACGGGAGCCCCAAGGCCAGCCCTGCCGCTGACACCGGCCGAGCAACACCTGCAGCGCTGCATCCGCCGCGATCTCGATCTGCCGCTGATCCCCTCGCGAGGCTTTGCGCTGCGCCGGAGCAGCGAGGGACCCTGGCCACGCTCCTGCTCCCAGGGGGGAGCGCTGAAAGCGGCTCTGGCCACCGGCAGGGTGCAGCTGCAGAGCGAGGCGGTGGTGAGCCACGTGGAGGTGGATCGCCGCAGCGGACGAGCCAGCGCGGTGGAGTGGGTGGAGGGCCGCAGCCGGCAGCGCCGGCGCAGCGAAGCAGCCCTGGTGGTGTTGTGCGCCTCCACGATCGAAAGCCTGCGGCTGTTGCTTCACTCCCAGCAGGTGGGAGGCCTGGAGGAGGTGAGCGGTCGGCTGGGCCAGGGGCTGATGGATCACGTGTCGGCCAGCTGCTTCTTCGCGCTGCCCGAGCAACCGTCACCGGGGGCCACGGAGCTCTCGGGAGCCGGCAGTTGCTTCATCCCCAACACCGTGAACCTCGGGGACGGCAGCACCAGCCCCGACTTCCTGCGGGGCTATGGCCTCTGGTGCGGCATCCAGCGCTTCGATCCCCCGCAACTGCTCAAGCGCCAGCGCCAAGCGGCGGTGGGCTTCCTGATCGGCCATGGCGAGGTGTTGAGCCGTCCTGAAAACCGGGTGAGCCTGCATCCGCAGCGCCGCGACGCCTGGGGGATTCCCATCGCCCACATCGATTGCCGCTGGAGCGCCAACGAGTTCCGGATGGTTCAGCACATGCAGCAGCGCATGCAGGCGGTGGTGGCCAGTGGCGGCGGGCAGATCGCGCCGCTGGCGGATCTGTTCGTGATGCCGCTGATCGAGCCGCTGGTGCGGGGCAGCCTGGCGATGGCACCCGGGGCCGCTCCGCCCGGCTACTACATCCACGAACTGGGCGGTGCCCCGATGGGCAACGCCGAGACCGATGGGGTGCTCAATCGCTGGAACCAGCTCTGGCGGACGCCCAACCTGCTGGTGTGCGACGGCAGCTCCTGGCCGAGCGCCGGCTGGCAAAGCCCCACGCTCACCACCATGGCCCTGAGCTGGCGGGCCTGTGAGCACGCTGCGGCTGCCTTGAAACGCGGTGAGCTTTAGCTGACGCAGCAGCCGATTTGGTGTCAACCACCACATCAGCCCCGAGCCGTGCCCCGCACACTGTGCAAGCGACCTTTCAACGGGTCGGGCAAGGGAGAAACTCAAGGCGGGAGCTAGGCACTCCCGCTTTTTTATGTGCGGCTACGGCAGCGCAATCACTCGCCGGGCTTCATGAACAAGCCGTTGAGATAGTGCTGCGCCACGCAGCGATCACTGCAGCCGTTCTGGAACAGAAACCCGGCGAGGGCTGAAGTGATCACCCGGTATTGATCCCACTCGGGGCGGTTACTGAGGAAGGCACGCATGCCATCAAAGAGGGCTTCCGGCACCTCGGCCTCCAGGCTGATCCGAGCAGCGCTGGCAGCGTCCTGCTGCTCCAGGCAACGGTTGAGGTGATCACGTGCCCCACTGGCAGCCGCCAGCTCCGGCGTGACCTGTTCCAGTTGCGTCTGCTGCTCGGACTCCAAGCGTTCTCCTTTCGCCAGTGCAGCCAGCAAGCCACAGCAAGCGGGTCTGCGTCAAAGGCGCTTCACCTGGGCAAACCCATCGCGAGACACGCCGAGATCGCCACTGCGGCAACGGGGTTCGCGGCACTCGTCTCCGGAATGGGGATGGTTTTTAGCCAGCCCCCGAGAGGTGTCAAGCGCACGATGAACCAAATGCCGCAATCCACAGCTATCCGCCAACCCCACGAAGCCACCTGATTCACCTGTGGAAAACAGCACCAGCAACTGGGGAAAGCGACCCATCCCTGGGGATTGCCCGAAACGATCAGCAGGGCTTATGACCGCGTGTCTCGTGCGACCCGGCCGCAACAGAGACGGGTGAGCGGCTCAAATCCCCGGGTTGTCTTCCGGTTTCTGCCGGGGTTTGTAAAGCGTGCGCGGTCCCAGCGGATGGTTGGCGTGGGGATAGGGCGCGTGGGAATGGCTGTGATCGTGGGAATGGCTCTGATCGTGGCCGTGGTCATGCCCGTGGCTGTGATCGTGAGCGTGATCGTGACCGTGGGACTGCCCCAAGGGAATCGGAATGCCGTCGGGCTGGCAGGCGCCCGTGCACTCGTGTTCGCAAAGGGTGCAGGCCTCCACCAGACCTTCCACGTGGTGGTGATGGCTCGCCTGGGGGGCGCCTACCTCGGTTTCAAAGCCCAGCACCTGGGCGCGGTATTTGCAGAGGGAGCAGTTCATCTGCGTCTCACCGCGCACAACCTCCTGAACGCGCTCCAGGAAGGTGTTGATCACCAGCGGGTGATCGCCGAGGTAGCTGGCCTCCACAAACTCCAGCTCGGGGTGGTCGGCGGCCACCAGCTGGGTGTGCTGGCGGATGCGACTCACCAACACCCCGGAGAACAGGAAATAGGGAAACACCACGATGCGGCGGAAGCCGAGCTTCACCGCGTGGCGCAGGCCCGGCTCCACCAAGGGGAAGGTGACACCGGAATACACGGTTTCACCCCAGCCAAACCCGAAGCCCTCCACCAACATCCGCGCCACCTTCGACACGTTGGAGTTGGCATCGGGATCCGAGGATCCGCGCCCCACCACCACCATCAACGTGTCGCTGAGCGGCACCGCTGCCTCCCCGCGGGTGGCTGCGGCCGCATCAGAGGCATCGAGCGCCTCGCGGATGCGGGCACCGGCGGCCTGGATCATGCTCAGATCCACCCCCAGCTCGCGGCCGTAATCGATGCGCAGGCCAGTTTCAGCGCTGTAGGTGTTCAACACCGAGGGGATGTCGTTCTTGGCGTGGCCGGCGGCGAACAACATCCCAGGCACCGCCAACACCCGCTTCACCCCCTGGGCCCGCAAGCTCTCGAGGCCATCGCGCAGGATCGGCCGCGCGAACTCCAGATAGCCGTAGTCCACCGGCACTCCGGGCAGCTTGGCCCGCAAGCCCTCGGCCAGCTGGGCGAACTCACTCACCGCCTGGCGGTTGCGGCTGCCATGGCCGCAGATCAACACCCCGATCGGGCCGCCCTCAACATCAGTCAGGGCGGCGTTGAAATCAAGCTGCGGCGGGGGGTTGCTCATGGGAGGTGATTCCTGATCCGACCCTATTGCCAAGACCTAGGGTGCCCCCAGAGAACAATCCACGCGTGCTGAAGAGCGAGAACAACCGAGCTGGCGAACTCAAAGAGCTGGGCTGGAGCGCTGAAGACGTGCGCCGCTACGAGGAGCTCTGGGAATACCGGCAGCGCTGGGGGGCGATCAACCTGGAGCGCGACGACCGCCAGTTCCTGCGCAAGGCCGAGGCGGCCCTGCCCAAGATCGTGGCCAAGGGATCCGAGAAGAAGCGCACCCAGGACAAGTCGCACTACCGCTGGTTGGCCTTCTATCTCGAGGCCATGCAGGCTGCGCCCATCCATGAAGACGAGGCGGGGGCCTGGCCGATCGTGCTGCAGGAGGAACTGCGCACCATCGATTACTACGAGCCGGTGCTCGGCCTGCCCGACACCCTCAAGGCCAAGGAGCTGCTGCCGATCCGCGAGCGTTTGGTGGCCCAGGCGGCCGCCACGGGCCGCAGCACCAGCTTCGATTTCGTGGCACCGCTGGACGAGCTCAAGCAGCGCGAGAAGGTGAGCTGGAAACCGCTGCGCGGGGAGGGCAACACCGACACCTCCTATCCGGTGCTGAGCGCCGATGCCGCGGAAGCCTTCCGCAATGAGGTGCGCGCCACGATCACCAGCGCCATCCGTGAGCTGTTCCCCTCCCTGAAGGACACCGACAAGCCCGCACCACCAGCTGACTGGATGCCTTAACGCAGCAGGCGCAGCCACGCCCACCAGATCAGCACCACAGGCACCACCGCCAGCGCCAACACCTGCACCGCCTGCACTTGCTCGGGATTCATCAGCGGGCGTGGTCAGGCGGCTTGATGGCGGCTGCTCACCAGTTCACCGGTGCAGGCCACCGGCAGCAGGCTGGAGCGGCCGCCCACATACCAGGCCTCCACGAGGGCGCGGCTGGAGCCGGGGTTGAGCGCACCGGCCAGCAGCCAGAGCTCGTCATGGAGCACCTGGGTTTGATCAGGCGTTCCCACATACCAGGGCGCTTCCGGATCCACCGACAGCTCTTCGTGGAGCAGCAACAAAGCCTCCAGAACGTTGGCCGCGAGCTCGGGTGTCATCACAACGGAAGAACCACCATCCACGCACGCCGCGGCGCCCCAAAGCAAGGCGGCCGGCTCACAAAAAAGCAGGGTCACCAACCCTGCCTCATCTCCCGTGGAGTCTTGCCCCTCAACACCACGCTATCGAGCGCGAGCAGACCCACCAGAGCAGGGGCCGAATCAACAGGAACGCTCAAGAAGTTTGTGGCCATCACCCAGGTCGACCAGCCAGGTCGGCATTCGGTCAAGTGGGTTCAGGCACCACATCAGCTGCAGATCGTGATTGCTTGCTCCGCTGGCGCGAACGATCAGCACCCCTGAAGACCCGCCGATCCCGCAGGCCCGCGGCACTTTTCCACAGGTTTTCCCCATGGGTCCAGCGGCAGACTCAAGCCGTCAACTGAGCCTTCAGGATCTCTTCTGGAAAAGCGCTAACGGCTTGACAAGACTCCGCAGCGGCCCTGCGCACCGATCTCGAGCGCCTGCTTCACGCCAACAAAGCACTGCAGCGCAATGGATCTCAGCAACAGCGCACCGACACGGCACCCTAAAACCCACTTTTGACTACAGGCCAGTTGCCGTGCGCTGATGGGCGGGTGAACGCGACGAGGTGCTGGTTGGCCGAGATTCCTGATGCAATGGCTCCGCACGTGAGTGTGGAAAACCAAATCCCGGCCGATCTCTTTCAGGCGATGGTGGTGTTCATCGAGCAGCACCCCCAATGGGACCAATACCGACTCATGCAGTCGGCCTTGGCGGGGTTTCTGTTTCAACAGGGATGCCAGGCCCAACCGGTGGTGCGCCACTACCTCGATGGCCTGTTTCGCAAACCCGAATCAGCGCCTCCTTGCTGCAAGTGAGCTGAAAGCCATGGTGCACGTGGACGTGCTTCCTAGGACCTGGGTATCGAGGAGCTCGTGATGACACACCACGCATCAACCGTCAGCAGCAGCAGCACCCAGGAGATCGCCCTGCAGATGATTGCCAGCGCCGCGCGGGTACTGCTGATGATCGGCACCGCCGTGCTCGTGGGTGAAGTGGCGGCAGGTCCCGCCCGCCGCCTGCTCGCGGCGCGACGCACCGGCCATGCCTCAGAGGAGGCTGCATTGGAATCAGCCCAGGTTGAATCCTGAGGCGAACCTCTGCTGGATCGGGAACACTGCCGCAAGTCCCAATGGGATCTCGTCTGCGGCTCAGCTCCGCTTCTGCCAGATTCGCTCCAGGCTTCGGCGGAATTCGCGCTCACTCAGCGGCTTGGGATCTCCTGCCCTCAACGTGTCGACGCCCAACGCAGCGCCGCAGCGCCAATGGCGATACCCACCATGGTGTTCCAAAGCAGGGAATCTCGCCTGGTCAGGCGCTGCAGAACCCGTGGCAGCGGCTGATCACGCCTGCTCAAAACGGTCGTGGTGATGAGCAGTTAGACGATCGGGATCCCGAGCGCGATCAACAATTCCCGGCTCATCCAACCTGCCCGCTTCCGTTTTGACAGTAAGGGCGTACGCCCACGACTGATCATTCAGCTGGCTCCTTGGAGAGCCGCTCCTGCTGCAAAGAGATCGAATGCAAGCTCCAGGCACGCCAGAGCTGCGTTAGCAAAGCGGGGTGGCCAGCTACAGCGTGGGGGCTTTTTGCTGCAGCCCTACAGCGCAGAGACGTACAACGCCCGGTGCATGGCTACGACCCAGGAAACCACCCCAAACGCATGGGCTTGCTCTACGACCTGATCATCGCGGCAGAAGACGGCACCACCACCATTCAGGTGGAAGCCAACAGCAAAGAAGAAGCGCTCGAGAGTGTTCAGGAGCTGTATCCCGGTTGCCGGTTGGCACTGGTGAGCCCAGAGCCGGGGAAGCAGCAGGGCTGAACCATCAACGCCCAACCAAAAAACCCGAGCAGCGCCCGAGGGTCATGGACCAATCACGAACATTCCAATGACAGTGGAGTGAAGCTGCTGGCGTTGGCACCTGGGGCCGGACGTTCCAGGTGTGGGTTGGTTGGTTCTCCTGGGGCACCTGTGGCGGTGCAAACGGAGTGTCGATCAGTCAGGCGCACGAGGTGAGAAATGCCCACGGTTGGGTGAAGACTGTTGGAGCAGGGGCCTGCAGTCAGCGGTGCTTCTACGGGTGCTGAGGCGGGGTATCAGCCATCGGTGGCTCCTCCCTGAATTGATGGCTGCAGCATCGCCACTCCCCATGGATCAGGGCAATCGGGATTGACACGCATTGCCTAGCCAGCCGAGGCGCACGATCAGGTCGTTATGGCTACGCATGGTCTGGGGTATGGCTCTGAAGATCCGATTGGCCTGGCGGAGTCCTGCTATCCAGCCGTGGATCAATCACCCCTAGGGAGAGAAAGGGATCAGCTTGCTCGAGGAGGAGTTGCTGCCAGAGAGGCGGGGTTCCTCACCCAAGTGGATGCGATCGATCGAGCTATTGAGGCCGATTTGGCGCTGCAGTGCTCTACCGCTCCGATCACGATGGTCCGGTGCTTCACACAGGCAAGTTTCAGCCCCTGGCCTGAATCCACTCCTCGAGCAACTGCAGCGGGTCAACGCCCTTGAGCAGCTCATCGGGCACCACAGCAACACGGCGCAGATCTGGATGACTGCTGCGCACCTGAGCGATGGCGTGATCAGGATCCATGGCCCGCACCGGCTGGATGCTGCAGCGCTCCTGATCGCAGAAGAACACGGAAAACGCAGCCATGCCTGGGGCCTTGAGGGGGAATGGGGTGGACTGCGGTGTGAGGAGTGCAGTCCATGCGCTGCGCTGTGATGACGGCCAGGGGGTGATGACCTCTCCTGGTCCGTGAAGCGAGCACTACTCGGTCATGGCTCAGGCGATGCCTGATGCGCAACGCCAAGCCGCTCTGCCGCTCCATCGCCACGCGGCAGGCGGAAGGCGGGATCCCGGAGGACAAGGAACTGCAACAGTTCGCGGCACCCTGGTGCATGGATACAGAGCCGCAGGACCCGAAGTTCGGCGCCTTGGCGGGCCGTGGCGGACACGGTTCATGGAGGCCTGGGAAGGCGTGTGGCTGAGGGTGGGTCGCGACGGACGCGTTGTTCTTGGCCTGCAGTGCGCCGTTCGGTGGATTCCTTGGGACAAGTCCCCAAGAAATGACACAGCTACGGTTTTCGGCGGTTCCCCCCCCGGGCTCATTTCGCCCGGAACGAAGTGCCTTCGGAAGCCATGAAACCTCTTGCACTGCAGGGTCAAACGCTTGCAGTCCAAACGATCTCGAAAATGGGTCGTCTGAGATTCGAACTCAGGACCAATCGGTTAAAAGCCAACTGGACATTGCTGAGATCCATTGCTGTGCAGTGGCCCAGGAAACAACCCCCAAACACTCCCCCAAACAAATCGGTGCGACTGGTGGGACCATCCTCGCAGAGAAACCCGCCAATCAGCTCCTTTTCATTGAGATCAACAGCAGCTAAATCCGGCTTTCGGGGCTATGGCTCTCCTTCCCCGCGTCCAGTCACCGAGCTCCCGAGGGCTAATCCAGCCAGAACGCTGAGTCCCTGATTCACAGCTGCATCAATCCGCCCCTGCGGGTGCCTACAGAAGACGGCTACTGATTGCTCAGGAATCGCCGCGTCTGAAGGGCTAGTGGACTCATCCACCCGCCGCTCCACCGCCGGCAACCCATTGGCTCGCACATAGAGCCAGCTCAGGGCGGTGCAATTGAGCAAGTCAAAAGCAAGTGTGGCCCCCTGGAACCCAAGGATCCCGGTGGAGATCCAAACCACCAGGCGGCGGGAATCCATCGAGCACGATGACAAAGAGCTCCTTAGGGTTCCGAGGTTGTTGATTCCACTGATGTCTCAGCGGCGAGCTCATCTCCAACTCCAGCACTGAGCCGATCCGCCTGCGCCTTACGCAGATGCAGCGCCCGGCGTCTGGGGTGAGCTCAGGGAGATTGATCCATTAAGCCTGTTGCGCGCCTCGCCATAACAGCAAAGGCGCTTGTAGCTTCAAGATCTCGGACTAGAGACACACCATGGCGGACTTGTCTTCGACAGGTGCCACAGATGAACTGGCTTTGAATGTTGAAGCGTGCTTCGAAGCAAAGCGCGAACGGATCGAAACAAAAGCAGGGCCGATTGAGATTGCCTGCATGGGTGAAGGTGCGCCTCTTCTGTCGATCCATGGAGGTCCTGGCGGCTGTGATCAGGGCCTGGTTCTTGCCATGCCTTTTGTGAGGGCCGGCTTTCGGGTGATTTCAGTCTCACGCCCGGGCTATCTCGGTACACCGCTTGAGAGCGGCGTCAGCTTTGATGATCAAGCCGATCTGCTGGCATCACTGATCGATGCTTTGGGCTTCGAGTCCTTACCCGTTATGGGCGCTTCTGCAGGCGGACCTGTGGCCTACCTACTTGCTCAGCGCCATTCGAAGCGGGTACAGGCACTCGTGGTCATTGATGGTGTGACCCAGACGTACAGCAAGGCAGAACAATTGTCGGTTTTAGAGGAAGCCATTTTTCTAAGCCGACCTGGGTTGTGGTTAATGGATTGGATGGGTCGTCACTTCCCAGCCTCAGTCGTTAAGGGGCTTCTAACGACAGAAAGCACACTCAGGGAAGCAGATCTCGCTGAACGCGTTCAGGAGGTGGTGCAGGATCCGGAGAAATTGTCATTTGTACGCATGTTGATGCGCACCATGACTGAGCAGTTCCAGCAGCGCCAGGAGGGACTCAGGAATGACCTCAGCAAACTGGCAGCGATCACACAGCTGCAACTGGATGCGATTCACTGCCCAACGCTGATCATCCACGGCGATGCTGACGCTGATGTTCCAGCCAATGACGCGCGATGGGCTCATCAACAGATCCAACACTCCACGCTGCACACCATCCCCGGCGGCTCGCATCTGGGGTTCTGGATTGCACCCGGCGCTTCAGAAGCCCAATCGCTGGCCATCTCCTGGATGAGAAAGACGCCGGAACCCTCAGGAGTTCCTCGTTTCTGATGCATGCCACTCACCCCTGAGGGCTTGACCCTGCTCAAAGCCTGGGAGGGCTGCCGCCTGAGCGCCTATCCCGATCCCGCCAGTGGCGGTGCGCCCTGGACCATTGGTTACGGCCACACCGGCGCGGAGGTGGTGCCGGGGCTGATGATCAGCCGGGAGCAGGCTGATGCCTGGCTCGAGCAAGACGCGGCTGAGGCGTCAGGTGCTGTGGATCGCCTGCTACGCGGGGTTGCGCCGACTCCTCGCCAGCGCGACGCCCTGATCAGCTTCTGCTTCAACGTGGGGGCTGGGGCGCTGGAGCGCTCCACCCTGCGCAAGCGGCTGTTGGCGGGAGAGGCGCCAGCGGTGGTGATCGCCGAGGAGTTGCCCCGTTGGTGCAAGGGGCCGAATGGTCCTGTGGAAGGACTCAAGCGCCGTAGATCTTCAGAAGTGGCTCATGCACAAGCCGGCAGCGCTGCATCTCAGGCTGGCGGACCGGCGCCAACACGCACGGCGCAATTCACACCGCCCATACAGCGCTCGACGCCGTGCATCATCACCAAGGCCTGCCGCACCAGGAGGATGCCTGGCAATGGCTCCAGCGCAGCCTCACAGATGAGCAACTGGCTGCCTTCGCAGAGGCGTTCCGCAGTTCACCCGCGCCCCAGAGAGGTATCGGCGCGGGGCACATGGAAACCGCCCATGGCGGTCTGATCCAGCTGCCTGTTTCCTACCTGAGCCAGAACGACAGCGTCACCGGCCAAGGCAGCCGCATGTGTTTTGCCTCCACCTGCGCCATGGCGGCAACCTTCCTCAAGCCCGGCTGTCTCAAGGGCTCAGGCCAACTGGACGATCAATACCTGGCGCTGGTGCAACAGCACGGCGACACCACTGATGCCAATGCCCAGGTATCAGCGCTCCAGAGCCTGGGGCTACAGGCTTGGTTCCGGACGAATGGCTCCATCGAACACCTGATCGAGCAGTTGCAGCGGGGTATCCCCTGCCCCGTGGGTTGGCTCCACAAAGGTCCAGCCTCTTCACCCACAGGCGGTGGACACTGGAGCCTGGTGATCGGTTGGGATCCAGGCACCCGTCAGCTGCTTATGCACGACCCCAATGGCGAAGCCGATCTGGTGAATGGGGGCTACGCGAACACGGCCATCGGCAGTGGTCAAGCCTTGCGTTATTCCGAGCGCAACTGGGGACGGCGGTGGCAGGTGGAGGGCCCTGGTAGCGGCTGGTGGCTCCAGCTCAGCCCGAGTGACTGAACACACTCAACAGCCCTCCCATGCTCCTGCTCTAACTCCGCCCATGACTCACACAAGGAACGACCACTGCGGCAAATCGATGGCAGCACCACACCAGAAGAGCAGCTGTTACAGGGCACAAGCCAGGGAGCGCGAGCAACCAGCTAGAGTCTGAAATAATCCTTTACATTTGGATTGAACTGCATGTTCACGCTTGAAAAAGCCACACAGATCTTTCCAGAAACCCGTTCGGCCGACGTTGTTCCGGCCATCACTGCTCGCTTTGCGCTCCTGAGCGCCGAAGATCAGCTCGCTCTGATCTGGTACGCCTACCTCGAAATGGGCACCACGATTACGGTTGCGGCTCCGGCTGCAGCGCGGATGCAGTTCGCTGAGCGCACCCTGCAGGACATCAAGGCGATGAGCTTCGCTGAGCAGAGCCAGGTGATGTGCGATCTGGCCAATCGCGCAGACACACCCATCGGCCGCACCTACGCGACCTGGTCTGTCAATATCAAACTCGGCTTCTGGTATCAGCTGGGCGAATGGATGGCCGCTGGCAGCGTGGCCCCCATCCCCGAGGGCTATCAGCTCTCCGCCAACGCTTCTGCAGTGCTCTCCTCCCTGAAGGCTGTTGAGCAGGGGCAGCAGATCACCCTGCTGCGCAACTTCGTGGTTGATATGGGCTTTGATCCCGCCAAGGGAGAAGGGCAGCGGGTGATGGAGCCGGTCACCCCACCGACCCCGGAAGAACTGCGCAAAAAAGTGTTCATCGAGGGCGTGATCAACCCCACGGTGAACAACTACATGGATCTGCTCAACGCCAACGACTTTGACAACCTGATCCAGCTGTTCCTGCCTGATGGTGCGCTGCAGCCCCCCTTCCAGAAGCCAATCGTGGGCACAGACGCGATCCTGCGCTTCTTCCGCGAGGACTGCCAGAACCTCCAGCTCCTGCCTGAGCGGGGCTACGCCGAGCCTTCCAATGATGGCTTCACCCAGATCAAGGTGACCGGCAAGGTGCAAACCCCCTGGTTCGGTGCCGGTATCGGCATGAATGTGGCCTGGCGCTTCCTGCTCAACCCCGAGGGCAAGATCTACTTCGTGGCGATCGATCTGCTGGCTTCGCCGGCCGATCTGCTCAAGTTCGCACGTTGAGCCTGCTGCTCAATAGCGGCTTGATGGTGGGCTGGGGTTTATCCCTGGCCCTTTCGCTTGGAAGCAACACCGCCCAGCTGCCGCTGTGGTTCCTGGTGGTGATCCTTCTGCTGCGCACCCAGCTGCAAACAGGGCTGTTCATCGTGGCCCACGATGCGATGCACGGGCTGCTCTGCCCACGGCGCGCTCGCTGGAACGATGCTCTCGGCTCCCTCGCCCTCCTGCTTTATGCAGGCCTTCCCTATGAGGTCTGCCGCAGGCAGCACCACCGCCACCACCGCAAACCAGCCACTGCCCTAGACCCTGATTTCCCAAGCGATCAGCGCTGTGGCGCCCTCGGTTGGTACAGCCAATTCCTGGCTCGCTACCTCAGCCCCCGCCAGATGGGAGTTCTGCTTGCCGCCTGGGGGCTGTTGGTTCTGATCACCATGGCTGTCGCAGGGGTTCCTGCCTGGGTGGCAGCTGGCAGGGTGCTCCTGTTCACCACGCTTCCGTTGCTGCTGAGCTCGCTCCAACTGTTCGTGTTTGGCACCTATCTGCCGCATCGCGTTCAGCTGGCCCCCCAGCGCAGCGGCCATCCCATCAGCCTCAACCTGCCGCCATGGCTGTCTCTACTGGCCTGCTTCCACTTCGGGTATCACCGCGAGCACCACGACAACCCTCGCCTGGGCTGGTACGAACTGCCAGCGGCCCGAGCGCGTGGCCTTGTGCTCGCGCCGCCAGAACAAGCTTGGTAGTGTCAACAGCAGCAGTGTCAGACAAATGAGCAGCACAGTTGTCGACACCTGGAGCGACACCGAACAGGCGATCGCTCGCACGGCCTTTGAGACGGCGTACGGCCGTACAGTGTCGCGCTTGGTCTCCGCCGTGCAGACGCAGGCAGCGGGCGTCAGCGATGCCCAATCGGTGTGGGCTCTTCACGATTTCCTCAGCATCGAGCGCCACACAATCGAGGGGCGATTCGACTTCCGCTTAGAAGGCATTCTCTTTGTGTTTGCGAGCATGGTGAAAGAACAGCTCCTGCAGCTCGAGGAATTGGAGGGCCTTACCCCCGACAAGCTTGCCAAGGTTGCAGCCATGTCCAGGTTCTGAGTGCAGGAACGGACCTTCTGCGGATGGCTCGAGCGGCTGAGAAGGGGGATTGATCGCCCTTGGGTGGGGAACTCTTAAAGCAGTTCACCGTTCAACCCCATGAGCTTCCAGCCAACCCTGGCCACCATCCCGCTCCACAGCCACCACCACGTGCGTCAGGGCCTGGAAGCCCAGTTACGCCAATTCTGGGCGATGTACACGGCGCTTCCAACAGAAGCGAACCGCTATCAGCTGGTGCGGCTGGAGCGTCTGCTCATGGAGATCTGAGCCACGGATGATCAAGCGACACCGTTAGACCGCCACGGCAGAAGATGACACCTTCAATCAAGAGGAGGCCTGAGAAGGCCTCCTTTTTTAGTGGCTGCCAGCAATGAAAGAAACATCGCATCGAAGACCGCTGAGAGTTACTCTCGGCAAAGATCTTTCCAGACACGATGCTCACTGGTTCTGAACTGCTCGCGAAGGTCAAGGAGCTGGGCGATGCCTCGAAATCTGATCTGGTGCGCAGCTGCGGCTACGTGAGCACCAAGAAAGATGGCAGCGAGCGTCTGAACTTCACCGCCTTCTATGAGGCCCTGCTCGAGGCCAAAGGCGTTGATCTGGGCGGCTCAGGCAAGGTCGGCAAAGGCGGCCGCAAGCTCAGCTACGTGGCAACAGTGCAAGGCAACGGCAACCTGCTGGTGGGCAAGGCCTACACCGCCATGCTCGATCTCAAGCCTGGTGATGAGTTTGAAATCAAGCTCGGCCGTAAGCAGGTGCGCTTGATCCCGGTTGGTGGTGTGGACGAGGAGGAGTGAGCACAGCCTCAGGAGAGCGAAAACTTCACAGTGCCCCGTCAAATGACGGGGCTTTTTGTTGGTCCATCGCCATAAAGTCTCCGACGTTTTCCACCTCTGCACCGAGACAGTTGTCATTTGCTGGCTCAGATAGCTGAGCTCATCCCTGAGCCTCCTGCTCCTGTTCCCGCTGCTCCTCCCGCCAGGCGCGCTGCAGATCGATCCGCGTGATCCGGTAGCCGAGTCGTCGTGCCGCAAGGATCAGCTCCTTGCGGGAGCGGCAGTGCTTGAGCGCCCGCTGCAGGGCACTGTCGGCCTCCACGTCGTCCACAAGACGCTCCAGCTCGGACCAGCTCATCGGGCCATCAACCCCCTGGGCCCATGACCATGGCAAAGGCGTCTGGATTGCACCAGGTTCCGTGGATCACAGTTCCTGAGATCACCCATCACCACAGGGAAAGCCGGCCGGGAAACCGGCCGGCGGGAGGCGGAGCCTCCCGAGGTGGCTCAGATCACCGACACGGTGGTGCCGGGAGTGCCCTGGAAATACAGGGCCATCGCATACGCACTTTCAGCGGGGATGAGGCGGAGCTTTTTGACCGGCTTGCCGCGGCGACCGATGGGGGTGGTGATCCGCTCATGGCCATAGGCCTTGATGCCAACTGCTTCGCAGAAGCCCAAGGGCTACGGGACAGGTGTGGAGCACCAGGAAGCGGATCTCGCAGCAGGGAGCGGTGGGGCGTGCCATGGAAGTGGAAGGC
>VGPW01000010.1 GCA_016882545.1 Cyanobacteria bacterium M_surface_10_m2_179
GGGGCAGATTGCCGATGTTGGTGCCGGCGGTTGCCTGGAAGGCCAGGGCCTGCTTGCAATCTTCCTTCTGTCCCGGCTTGGGCCGGCAGCCCTTGAAAATTTTTAGCCAGTTCACCGGAATGTAGTGGGTGTAGCTGGCCCGCAAACGGTTGAAGGTGGGCGAATCAGGCCCCACCGAGAAGAACTGCTCGGTACCGAGGCTGAGGAAGTTGCCGGCAGTGGGGTTTTTGGGGTCGTTGAGGTTGTTCATGGTGGCCGCCACCCGCAGGCCCACCAGCTGGTTTTGCTCGGCGCAGTTGTAGGCGATGCAGATGACATCCTTCACCTGCGTTTTGCCATTTTTGTAGGCATTGGTGTTCATGCCGTAGGCCATGGTGTCGCCCGCGAAGTTCATCGGGGTCACTTCCTGGCCGCTGAAGCCGAGCACCACACTCCAGGCCGCCCGCTTGTAGGGATCGCCGCCGTTCAGCGGCCGCACAAACTGAACGTTGGCGCCAACCCGCTGCAAGGCAACGGAGTTGTTGTCGAGATTGAACCAGTTGAGGCTGGGATCGACCTTCTGCGCCTTCTCGATGGAACCGAACGAGGTGCCGGTGGGGTTGCGGTTGCTCTGAATGTTGTAGGCGTTGGCATTCGCCGGAGCCTGGAAGAAGTCGTTCGAAACATCCGACACGGTGTTGATCGTGCCGTTGTTCTGACTCTGGAAAACCTGCGGCACCTCCCGGCTGAAGAACACCCGGGCCCGGAAGGCGGTGCGGAACTTATCGCCCTTGATCCAGGGGTCGGTGAACGAAATATCGCCCAGACCACCGAACTGGCCATAGGTGAAGTTCACCGCCAGATCCCAGGCGCGGCCGAGCAGGTTGCTGTCCTGAAGCTGAACCTGACCGAACACACCCTGAGCCTGGCTGTAGCCCAGGCCGCCGGAAAGGGAGCCGCTCGACTGCTCCACGATGCCGAGCACGATCGTCACCTCGCCAGGATTACCCGCCACGGGGCGCAGGGTCACCTTCACGTCACCGAAGAGGCCGGTGCCGTAGAGCCGCTTGATGTCGTCTTCCAGCAGGCGACGGTTGAAGGTGTCGCCGGGCTTGATCGATACCTCACGGGTCACCACCCAGGATTTGGTCTTGCCGCGGATCGGCTGGCCCTTGTCGTTGGTGCTCTCGCCTTCCTTGTTGAGGAACTGCACCTCCACACCGGCCACCTTGCCTTCCCGCACCAGCAGCTGCACCACACCCTCGGGGCTCACCCGGGTGGGGCCGCTCACCCGCGCCAGGGAATAGCCCTGATCGGCGTACCACTTCTGCAACTCGCCGATGCGGGCCTGCAGGGCATTGAGGTTGAGGGTTTTGCCGTAATCGGGAGCGAAGGTGTCCGGGATCACGTTGGCGGGCATCTTCGTCTTGGCGCCCACGCCCTCGAGTTGCACCTGGGTGAGCACCGGGTTGGGCACCACGGTCACCACCAGCTGCACGCCGAGGGGGCCATCCACCGGCTGGATGCGCACATCCGAGAACCAACCGGTGGCGTAGATCGCCGAGAGGTCGTTCTGCAATTCGCTGCGGGTCACCCGGGTGCCAGGGCGGGTGGCCATGGCGTCGTAAACGGCGATCTCCAGGCGCTGCTGCTCGGGGTGGCCCTCGATCCCCTTCACCACCACCTCGCTGATCAACACCTTCGGCTCCGGCTTGGCGGCCGGCGCGAGGTTGGTCTGCGGTTGGCTGGGGGGCCCGTCGGCTGGCTGGCCGCCCGGCGCGGCCTTGGGATCAGCCTGGGCCAGCGCCGGTGCGCTGAGCAGCACAGAGCCGGCCGCCGCCAGCAGGGTGCGGCTCAGACCGGTGCGGAGGGCTGCCATGGGAGTCGCGGTTGGCGCGGCTATGCCGCAAATTCCGCCGAACTTACTTGCCTGAGCGGGGTGCATGGCAGGCACCCTGGACCCGTTTGAGAACCTCCCCGTAGGCCTCCACCACACCGCCGAGGTCCTGGCGGAAACGGTCTTTGTCGAGGATCCGGTCGCTGGCGTCGCTCACCTGCTGGTCCCAGAGCCGGCAGGTGTCGGGGCTGATCTCATCGGCCACCACAAGAGTGCCATCGGCGGTGAAGCCCAGCTCGATCTTGAAATCCACCAGCTGCAGCCCGATGCCATCGAAGAAGCGGCGCAGGCTGGCGTTCACCGCAACGGCGAGGCGCTCCAGCTCCTGGCGCTGCGCAAGCGTCAGCACACCGAGTCGCTCGAGGCGGGCATCGGTGAGCAGGGGATCACCGAAGGCGTCGTCCTTGTAATAGAGGTCGAGCAGCGGCGGATCCAGCGGCGTGCCCGGCTCGATCGGCATCTGCTTGCACAGCGAGCCGAAGGCGGTGTTGCGGATCACTACCTCCACCGGCACGATCGTCACCGGCCGCACCAGCATCCAGTTGGGTTCCTGCAGCTCCAGGTAGTGGGTGGGGATGCCATCGCGCTCCAGCAGCTCAAACAGGCGGGCCGAGATTTGGCAGTTGAGCTCACCTTTGCCGGCCAGCTGCGCCTTCTTCAGGGCGTTGAAGGCGGTGGCGTCGTCTTTGTATTCCACAGCCACCAGATCGCTCTGATCGGTGGCAAACACCCGCTTGGCCTTGCCTTCGTAGAGCAGCGCTCCAAGGGTGTAGTGCGTCATGGCTGCTGAAGCGTGGGGGAAGCGTTGACCGCGGCATGGCCACCGGCGGCCCGCGGGCTGCGCAGCTGCTGCTGCAGCTGACGATCCTGCCGTGCCAGCTGCCAGGCGCTATAGGCATCATCCACCCGCCGGCTGAGGCGCTCCAGCCGCTCCCGGGGCCGGCTGGCCGCCACGCCTGCTGCTTCCAGCAAGCGGCGTTGGTGATCGAGCAGCTCCAGGGCCAGACCCCAGGCTTCGGCGGTCGCCGCCTGATCCAGAGCCCGCTCGAGCAGCTGATCGCGTTGCTGCAGGGGCATCTCCTCCAGCAGGGCCACCGCCTGCTTGAGGCGTTCAGCCATGGGCTTGCCGGGCATCTGGCCCGCCAGCAAGGCCGCAGCGGCCTCCTGCCGGCGCCCCAGCACCAGCAGGTGATCCACGTAAACGTCCAACCCCGAACGGGTGGCGATGCTGCCGTCGTCCCGCAGCTTCAGGGGCAACGCCAGGGTTTCCAGGCTGGCCACCTGGCCCTTGGCCAGGGCCTCCAGGGTTTCGGCGGCCAGGGCGTGGTGCAAGCCCGCCTGGGCCGCACGCCAACGCTGCACCAGCCACTGATCCCGTTCTGCCCCGGGCTTGGGGCTGTAGCGATTCAGCACCGCCAGGGCCGCATCGGGCGCGCGGCAGCTGATCAGAGCGTTGGCATTCACCAGCACGGTTTGCAACGGCTGGGGCGCTGGCGCGATCTGCAGCAAACGGGCCTGCAGCAGCTGCAGGCGTTTGGTGAAGTCGAAGCGGTCGGCCTCCATGCAGGCCAGATTCAGGGCGTGCAGATCGCCCTTGAGCAGCAGCTCCTGAAACTGCTCCTCCGGCATGCTGCCCGCCACAGGCGGAGCGGATGGGCCCGCCGGCGGCACGGGCGCCCGCCGCTCAAACAGATTCCCCAGGATGTTGAGGATGAACAGCTCCTGGGCCGGGGCCGACAGCGGCAGGTTGATCAGCGCACTGCACAGCAGCAGGCCGGCCAGCCGCCGCAGGCGGCGGGATCGACCCACCGGCGTGTAAAGAAGGGATGGCACCGGTGGCAGTCCTCTTGGCCACAACCTAAGAGAGCCGGCCGGAGCGACCACCCCTTGCCGTTGCGCCATGAGCACCGCCGCGCCTCTGATGAGCCCTGCCCGTGTGTTGGTGGTGGGTGGCGGTGGCCGTGAGAACGCCCTGGCCTGGGCTCTGCAGCGCAGTGAGGGCGTGGAGCGGGTGTGGGTGGCACCGGGCAATGGCGGCACGCTCGACCTGCCGGGTTGCGAGCAGCTGGCGATCCCTGAACACAACCATGAAGCGCTGCTGAACGCCTGCCACGAGCACGGCGTGGAGCTGGTGGTGGTGGGTCCGGAGGCGCCGCTGGCTGCGGGCCTGGCCGACCGGCTGCGGGCAGCCGGTGTGCCGGTGTTCGGTCCCGGCGCCGATGGCGCCCAGCTGGAGGCCAGCAAACAGTGGGCCAAGGCGCTGATGGTGGAAGCGGGCGTGCCCACGGCGGGCTACTGGCAGGCCAACAGCCGCGAGGAAGCCCTCGCCGCCCTAGAAGCACAAGCCAAACCGCTCGTGGTGAAAGCCGACGGCCTGGCGGCGGGCAAGGGCGTGACCGTGGCCGAAACGATCGAAGAAGCCCGCAGCGCCATCGAGGAGATCTTTGCCGGCCGCTTCGGCGGCGACGCCTCGCTGGTGCTTGAGGAACGCACCCATGGCCCGGAGGTGTCGGTGTTTGCACTCACCGACGGCGAGCGCATGGTGTTGCTCCCCCCCGCCCAGGACCACAAACGCATCGGCGAAGGCGATACAGGGCCCAACACCGGCGGCATGGGGGCCTATGCGCCAGCGCCCCTGCTGGATGCGGCAGGCCTGGACGCTGTGCGGCGAGTGGTGCTGGAGCCCACCCTGGCGGCGCTGCAGGCCCGGGGCATTCGCTACCGCGGCGTGATCTACGCCGGCCTGATGCTCACCGACAACGGACCGAGCGTGATCGAATTCAACTGCCGTTTCGGCGATCCGGAATGCGAAACGCTGATGCCCCTGCTCGGCCCCGAGCTGGCGGCGGTGCTGCTGGCCTGCGCCACCGGACAGCTGGATCAGGCGCCGGCCCTGAGCATCGCACCGCTGTGCAGCGCCTGCGTGATCGCCGCCGCCCACGGCTACCCCGGTGAGATCCGCAAGGGCGATGCGATCAGCAGCAACCTGGAACCGAGCGCCGAGCTGCAGCTGTTCCATGCCGGCACCCAGCGCCAGGCCGATGGCCGCTGCCTCAGCAGCGGTGGCCGGGTGCTGGCCGTGGTGGCCCAGGCCAACGACTTTGACAGCGCCTTCGAGAAGGCCTACACCGGCCTGGCCCAGGTGCACTTCGAAGGGATGACCTATCGCCACGACATCGGCCACCAGGTGCGCCGGCGATGAGCCATGCCGCGGCGAGCCTGAGCTGGTGGCAGCGCCTCAGGCGCTGGTGGGCCGAGTTCACGCTGCAAACGAAGCTGCTCGCCGCCGCCACCCTGGTGGTGAGCCTGGTGATGGCGGGCATCTGCTTCTTCGCGCTCAACGGCATCCAAACCGATGTGCGGATGAGCGACACCCGCTTTGCGCGGGATCTGGGCCTGCTGCTCTCGGCCAACGTCACCCCGCTGGTGGCGGAGGGCAACGATCGCGAACTGGCGGCCGTGGCAGAGCGGTTCTGGAAGTCGAGCCGCAGCCTCCGTTACATCTTCTTCGCCGATCCCGATGGCGTGATCTACCTCGGGATCCCGATCAGCGGCAGCAGCGGCAGCAGTGAGTTACTGCTCAGCCGCCGCCTGGAACTGCCGGCCGATCTGGCCCGCCGCCCCCAGAACCCGCTGATCCGCCAGCACCTCAGCCCCGATGGCCAGGTCACCGATGTGTTCGTGCCGCTGGTGGCGGGCGATCGCTACCTGGGGGTGCTGGCGCTGGGCATCAACCCCAACGAGGCCGCTCTGGCCAGCGCCGCCCTCAGCCGCGAAGTCACCGTGGCGGTGTTCATCTCGATCTGGGTGTTGGTGATCCTGGGGGCGGTGTTCAACGCGCTCACCATCACCCAGCCGGTGAAGGAGCTGCTACGGGGGGTGCGCTCGATCGCCAGCGGTGATTTCGAGGCGCGGATCGGCCTGCCGGTGGGGGGCGAACTGGGGGAGCTGCTGGAGGGGTTCAACGACATGGCCTCCCAGCTCGAGGCCTACAACGAAGCCAACATCGAGGAACTCACCGCTGCCCAGGTGAAGCAGCAGTCGTTGATCGCCACCATGGCCGATGGGGCGCTGCTGCTGGATGCGGAAGGGCGGGTTGTGCTGGTGAATCCCACGGCCCGGCGTCTGTTCCGCTGGGAAGGCCGCAAGCTGGAGGGCACGCTGCTCAACGAGGAGCTGCCGGATGTGCTGGCGCTGGAGCTGCAGGCGCCGCTGGAGGCGTTGCTGAGCGGCGACCGCGATGGCAACGATGTTCGCTGCAGCTTCGGCGAACCAGCGCGCACCTTGCGGATCGTGCTGCAGTCGGTGCGCGATGCCAGCGGCGAGAGCCTCAAGGGCATCGCCGTCACCGTGCAGGACCTCACACGGGAGGTGGAGCTGAACGCCGCCCAGAGCCGTTTCATCAGCAACGTCTCCCACGAGCTGCGCACGCCGCTGTTCAACATCAAGAGCTACGTGGAAACCCTCCACGACCTCGGCGATCAGCTCAGCGAGGAAGACCGCAAAGAATTCCTGGCGATCGCCAATGCAGAAACCGATCGGCTCACCCGCCTGGTGAACGATGTGCTCGATCTCTCACGCCTGGAGAGCGATCGCGCCTGGAGCATGGAGCCCGTGGAGCTGCGCCCCGCCATGGAGCAGACCCTGCGCAACTACCGGCTCAATGCCCAGGACAAGGGCGTGGAGCTCTCCCTCGATGTGGATGAGCAGCTGCCGCGGGTGCGGGGCAACTGGGATCTACTGCTGCAGATTTTCGACAACCTGGTGGGCAACGGCCTCAAGTTCACCGCCAGCGGCGGCCGCCTGATGCTGCGGGCCTACCCCTGGCCCGACACCTGCTTGATCGATCCGAGCACCGCCGCCACCAGCGACAACCCCACCTGCGCACTCACCGCCCCGCTGCCACGCCTGCGAGTGGAGATCGCCGACACGGGCTCCGGCATCTCCCGGGAAGATCAGGAGCGCATCTTCGAGCGCTTCTACCGCGTGGAAAACGCCGTGCACACCGAAGTGGGCACGGGCCTGGGCCTCTCGATCGTGCGCGGCATCTTGGAGAAGCACGGCACTCAGGTGCGCATGGCCAGCGAGCTGGGCGTGGGCACCACCTTCTGGTTTGATCTACCGCTCGAGCAGGCCGACGACAGCGAGCTCCGGCTGGAGGCCGAACGGGCCCGGCGCAGCCCTGAACTGATCTGAAGCTGACCTCAAAGCGTTCCTAGAGCCGTTCATCGCTGGTGACGCCCTGCACGATGCGCGACAGCTCACTGCGCTCATCGGTGTTGATGCGGTGGGGCACACCGCTGATGATCCGCTCGAAGTTGGAGAACGAATCTTTGATCTCAGGGCCGTTGCCCGTGATCATGAATTCGCGGATGCCCTTGTCGTGCCAGGAACCGCGCATCTTGAACACGTTGAGAGCCCGGGCCATCTCACCGCGGATCTCCACGTATTGGAGCAGCAGGATCGTGTCGGTAATTGTGGAGATGTGGGAGTCGGTGATCGAGTGGCTGCCCATGAACTCCTCGGAGGTGTTCGTGAAGAAGCCGGCGATCTCCTCCTGCTTGGCGTAACCGGTGACCCCGATCACAAATTGGCGGAAGGCGTTATGGCTCACACCGCGGGCCAGGGCCGAGAGCGAATCGATCGCCATGCGCGACGGCTTGAATTGACCAATCTCGGTTTTGATGATCTGGAGGTGATCCTCAAGGCCTGTGGATTCGGGATAGGCGCAGATGATCTTGAGCAGGCCATCACGCTCCATCTGCTCGAAATCAATGCCCCAGCTGGTGGCGTTGCGCAGCAGCTGAGCCCGCGATTCTTCGTAGGCAAACAGGATCGCCCGCTCTTTATTGGCGCAGGCGTTTTCCACAAACTTGCTCACCAGCAGCGTTTTGCCGGTGCCGGTGGCACCGGTGGCCAGGATGATCGAATCCTTGAAGAAGCCGCCACCGCACATTTCATCGAGCCGCGGCACACCGGAGCTCACGCGCACATTGGAGCTGCGCTGGGTGAGGCGCATCGCCCCCAGCGGGAAGATGCTGATGCCATGGGAACCCATGGTGAAGGGAAACTCACCCTTCATGTGGGTGGTGCCACGCAGCTTGAGGATCTCCACCGTGCGGCGCCGGCGCTCACCCTCCAGCACGTTGCGCAGGATCACCACGTTGTCGCTCACGAACTCCTCCACGCCGTAGCGGGCGATGGGGCCGTATTCATCGATGCGCTCGGTGGTCATCACCGTGGTCACACCGATCTCCTTGAGACGAGCAATCAGGCGGAAGATCTCCCGCCGCACCACCGAAACGGCGTCGTATTGCTGAAACACGGCCGTGATCGAATCGATCGCCACACGGCGGGCCTTGTATTTGCGGATGGCGTAGTTAATCCGCTCGATCAAGCCTGAAAGATCAAAACTGCCCGCCACATCCTGCCCTTCCGGATCGGGCGAGGCATCGAGCAGGAAGAGCTTGTCCTGCTCCACCATCTCCTGCAGGTTCCAGCCAAAGCTGGAGGCGTTGCGCAGGATATCGAGCGGCGACTCCTCGAAGGTCACGAAGATGCCGGGCTCATCAAACTGGCGAATACCGTTGTAGAGGAAGTTGAGGGAGAACACCGTCTTACCGGTGCCCGACGTTCCACTGATCAGCGTGGAGCGACCGATCGGCAGTCCGCCCTGACAGATGTCATCAAAGCCCTCGATCCCGGTGGGGAGCTTCTGCACCGAGGCGAAACTATGGCTGGTGGCGGATGGATCCTGCATGGAACGGCTGGGCCTACGGGGAATTTAGGTGGATAGCGCTGAAAGAACAGCAGCGAGGGCTATTTACTGGAAGGAGCCCGGGTTTCCCTCCTCATCGAACGGATCGGCAAGACTCTCATCACTGAGCTCCTCATAGAGAAGATCCAACCCGATCAGCACCCGTTCGCGATCGGATAGGTCGCCGATGATGCGCCGCACCGGTGGCGGCAGGATCTTGGCGAGGGTCGGGGTAGCCAAGATCTTGTCCTCCTCGGCCAATTGCGGATTCTTGAGCACATCAATCACTTTCAGGGCATAGACACCCTGAAATTCCGTATCGAGGATGTTGCGCAGGGTTTTGAGCGCCCGCATGGAATTGGGCGTGTTCCCTGCCACATACAGCTTGAGGATGTAGGTCTTGCGCGGGCTCATTTAAATCACCTCCTGGGATGGGGACTGGCTGAATGCGACGGATGGCGGCGAACCTCCCAGCGGCAGATCGGGCGGCACCGAGCGGCGGTACATCTCACAGAGATGGGCCATCACATCGAGCAGGGCCAGGCGGTAGTCCTGAAGGAAGTCGTTTTTGTGCCCCTCCAGCTTGAGCTGCTTCCAGAAGGCGTCAATCAGATCGACGTGAAGCTCCACCACCTTGTTGATCGGCAGATCCCCAAAGAAAGCGGAATGCACAAAGCTTTCAATGGCCTGATTGGCAGCGGCCGGATCGCGGAAATAGCTGATCAACACATCCCGATAGCTGCGCTTCAGTGAACGCAGCAACTCCTCGCGTTCCTCCTGCGGCAGGCTGCGCAGAAACAGCGAGGGATCGCGCTTGTAGAACACCCCCAGGTAGCCCAGGCGCCCCTGCAGGCGATTGGGCAGCCGCCACGATTCCGGGGTGTCCGCCGTGCCGGCGGCGCCATTGGGTTGGCCGCGCCGCAGAAACCGCGACACCGCCGCATCCACGCTGTAGGCGATCTGCTCCAGCTGGTCCTGGGGTAGATGCACCTCGGCATCGTGATATTCCACGCGGCCGCTCACCTCACCGATCACCACCGCCGGCAGCAACATCCCCTGCTGCCGCAACTCTTCGTAGATCTCGGCGGGGTGAATGCCCTGCTGGAGCAGCACCACATCAAAGGCATCGCGCCGCTGCTGCAGCTCCCGGATGGGATCCGGCAGGGAGCCGAGATCCTCGAGCTGGTAGCGACCACCCTTGAGCCAGGTGCGGCAGGCCCGCTCCAAACGGGGATCCGGCAGCAGCGAAGCGATCGTGAGAGCCGGCTGGGACATGCGCCGAGATCGGACCCGGTCAATGCCCACAGTGTTGACGGGTCGGCGGGCAAAAGGTGAAGATCATTGTTTGTCTTTCGATTGCCGTGCGGCAGGCCGAAATGACGAAGCCCTTCCCCGGGGTCTCCCCGTCAGCCTGTCCACGCCACAGACGCCATGAGCACGACTCCCAGCACCGGTCCCTACGCCATCGTTGAGACCTCCGGCACCCAGGTGTGGGTCCAACCCAACCGCTACTACGACCTCAACCGCATCAACGCTGAGGTGGAGAGCACTCTCACCCTGGAGAACGTGCTCCTGGTGAACGACGGCACCGCCGCCAACGTCGGCCAGCCCTACGTGAAGGGAGCCACCGTTGAACTGCAGGTGATGGAGCATCGCCGCGGTCCCAAGGTGATCGTTTACAAGATGCGCCCCAAGAAGAAGACCCGCCGTAAGAACGGTCACCGTCAGGAGCTGACCCGCGTGATGGTGAAGTCCATCAGCGTGGGCGGCAAAGCCCTGGCCTGATCAGCCGCAGCGTTCCTCAACCAAACACTCCTCTGAACCATGGCCCACAAGAAAGGCACCGGCTCCACCCGCAACGGCCGCGACTCCAACTCCAAGCGCCTCGGCGTGAAGCGTTACGGCGGTGAAGCGGTAAACGCCGGCTCGATCCTGATCCGTCAGCGCGGCACCTCTGTGCTGCCCGGCACCAACGTTGGCCGCGGCGCCGATGACACCCTGTTCGCCCTGGTGGATGGCGTGGTGAGCTTCGACACCATCAAGCGCGGCCTGCGCACTCGCAAGCGCATCAACGTGGCTGTCGGCTGATCGCCGGCTGCACCCAGGCCTGATCGCTCAGCCAACTTCAGCCGGCACCGGCGGTGCCGGCTTTTTTGTGCCCCTATGCGCTCAGCAGCTGGTAGGCGCGGGTGGTGATCAGAAACGGGTGAAACAGCTCAAGGAAACGGCTCTGCAGCGTGCGGAAGAAGCGCTCCACCAGCTGCGGATCATCGAAGTGGAAGGGGTATTCGCCTGAAAATCCCTTGAAGAAATACCAATTGAGCAGCGCCGTGGCCTCAGAGTTCATGCGTTGCGCGAACTGCTCGAGCTGGGTGCTGGGATCACTGAGATGCTCCAGCACATCCAGGCAAACAATCGTGTCGAACCGCTCCGGCAGCTCCGGCGCCTCCAGATCACGGAAGCAGCGGAGCTTCTGCTGCAGCCCGAATTGTTCCGCCCTGGCCTCCACAAAGCGCCGGTTCTCGGGATTGAGATCCACGAACCACACCGCCTCCACCTGGGGCAGCGCCGCCGCCGCCAGGGCATGGGTGCCGATGCCGCCACCGAAATCCAACACCTGGCCGTGGGCGAACTGCTGCTGCAGCCGCAGGGTGTCGGCGATGTAGTCGGCACTGCTCAGATGCCAGGCCGCCAGCTCCAGCAGATGGCCGGTACCAACACCGCTCTCATAGAAGGCTTCGGCCTGCTTGGGATCGAAGGCACCGGGATGGGCCGCCGCCAGCGATTCGGTGGCCAGGGGCAGCCGCCGCTCCAGCTCCTCAAGCTCCAGGGCCAGGTGCGCCGCCAGCTGCGGGCGCAGATCGAAGCCTCCATCGAGAAAGTGGTCGAGGGAGAGGGTGGCGTGAGGGCTCATGGCTGCTCACCGTAGAGGTGAGCCCAGTTCCGCACCTTCACCGGGCACCACGAGCCAACGGCGCAGCCAGGCGGTGAGCCAGTAGAAGGGCAGCGTGTCGGCCAGGGCCGCCAGGGCCTTGAACAGATAGCCGCTGGCGATGTAGCTGACCAACTGGGGCAGCACCGGCAGCTCGGCGCGCAGCGGCAGCACGTGGGCGCCGTAGTGACTGATCAGCACCACGGCGCTGGTGTCCACCAATTGACTCACCAAGGTGGAGCCGTTGTTGCGGAGCCAGAGGGCCCGGCCAGCGCTGACGCGCTTCCAGAAATGGAACAGCCGCACATCGGTGAACTGGGCCGCCATGTAGGCCACCATCGAGGCCCCCACGGCGCCGAAGGCCAGATCCTGCACGGCAAAAAACGTGCTCTCCGGAGCGCCCGGCAACCCCGGCAGCACACCACCGATCCACAGGATCAACACAATCCAGCCATTCAGTAGCAAGCCCACCCAAACCAGCTGGCTGGCGCGCTCCTCGCCCCAGATCTCACTGATCAGGTCGGTGCAGAGGAAGGTCACCGGATAGGGCAACGCCCCCACCGCCACCACCACGGGCCAGGAGCCGATGCGCCCCAGCTGCAGAAAACGGGTGAGCCCCAGGATGTTGAGCATCCCCATGGTGCCGAGGAACAACCCCGCCAGCACCAGAAAGGCCAGCTCCCGCCGCCGCTGCAGCACCTCCGCTGGCACCGCAGGGCCAGCGCTGATCCCATCGCCCATCGGAGCGGCCGCTCACAGCCCCAAGCCTGGCGGCATCCCAGCCATCTGCAATGGGAGCATCAGACCAGTGATCCCACCGTGCGTTGACCTGCGGCTTCCTGGTGCTCGACAAGCCCACTGGCCTGAGCTCCCACGGCTGCGTGGCACGGGTGCGGCGCGCCTATGGCCTCAAGCGGGTGGGCCATGGCGGCACCCTGGATCCAGCCGTGACCGGCGTGCTGCCGATTGCCCTCGGCCCGGCCACGCGGCTGCTGCCCTACCTCAGCGGCGACAAGACCTACCGGGGAGTGGTGCAACTGGGGGTGCGCACCGCCAGCGATGACCTCGAGGGGGAGGTGCTGGAGCGGCAGGCCCCACCGAGCCTCAGCGCCGCCGAGCTGGAGGCGGCGCTGCAACCCTTCCGCGGCCTGATCCAGCAGCGCCCACCGGCGGTGTCCGCCGTGCACGTGAATGGCCAGCGGGCCTACAAACTGGCCCGGGCGGGTGAGGTGGTGGAACTCCAGCCCAGGCCGGTGACCATCCAGCGGCTGGAGCTGCTGGGGTGGGATCCGGCGCGGGGGCAGCTGGAGCTGGAGGTGGCCTGCTCAGCCGGCACCTACATCCGCTCGCTCGCCCGCGATCTCGGCGATGCCCTGGGCTGCGGGGGGGCGCTGGCCCAGCTGCGGCGCACCCAGGCCCTCGGGTTTGAGTTGGAGCAGAGCGTGAGCCTGGAGCAGCTCGATACGGTGCCGCCACCGGCGCTGGTGAACCCGCTGCAGGCCCTGAGCCACCTGGCGCAGCACCCGCTGGAAACGGAGGCGCTAGCAGGCTGGCGCTGCGGACGGCTGCAAAGCTGCGACCCCAGCTGGCCGTTGGAAACGCCGGTAGTGGTGGTGGGGCCGGATGGCAACCTGGCGGGCATGGCCCGGGTGCAGGCCTGCGGTCAGCTGCAGCCGCGCCTGGTGCTCGATGCCGCCGGCTGAAGGCCGGGCCAACCGTTTCTGCTTCGTTTTCCTCCGCAACATGGCCGGCCATAGCCGATGGGCCCAGATCAAACGCACCAAAGCGGTGGTGGACGCCAAACGCGGTGCCGTGTTCACCCGCCTGGGTCGCGAAATCATGGTGGCGGCGCGAGCCGGCGCCGATCCGGCCGGCAACTTCCAACTGCGCACGGCGATTGAAAAGGCCAAGGCGGCCCGCGTGCCCAACGCCAACATCGAACGGGCTATTGCCAAAGGGTCCGGCCAGGGCGGCGGCGGCGCCGACGCCTTCGAAGAGGTGCGCTACGAGGGCTACGGACCCGGCGGGGTGGCGGTGCTGATCGAGGCCCTCACCGATAACCGCAACCGCACAGCAGCGGAGCTGCGCCTGGCCTTCAGCAAAAACGGCGGCAACCTCGGTGAAACCGGCTGTGTGGGCTACCTGTTCGAACACCGCAGCGTGGTGCGCCTCGAGCAGAGCAACCTGCGGGACGACGACCTGCTCGAGCGGCTACTGGAGCTGGACGAGCAGGGCGGGCCGAGCGTGATCAGCTACGAGCTCGATCCGGAGGGCGCTGAGGTGCTGGGAGCCTTCGAACAGCTGGAAGCCCTGCAGGACGGCCTGCGCAACCTGGGCCTACCGGTGTGCAGCTGGGAGCACCGCTGGATCGCCCAAACCCCCTGCCGCCTCGACGACCCAACGGCCTTGGCCGGCTGCCTGAAGCTGCTGGATGCCCTCGAGGAGCTCGACGACGTGCGCAGCGTGACCAGCAACCTGGAGGCCGACGAAGACACCCTGCAATCGCTAGTGGGATAGCGCGGCGGCGGCAGCCTGATCGGCCACCACCTCCAGCTGCGGATGCTGCTGCAGCCAGCTGGCCGGCACCTGCGCGCACGGGGGCTCCAGCAGGGCGCGGCGCAGGATCTGGGCCTTGGCGGCACCAGTCACCACCAGCAGCAGACGACGGGCCGCCAGGATCTCGCTCATGCCCAGGGTGATCGCCCGCTCAGGCACCGCGGCGGGATCTCCGCCGAAGGCGGCAGCGTTCTGCTCGCGCGTGGCCTGGCTGAGCTGCAGGCAGCGGCAGGCGGCCAGGGCGGAGCAGGGGGGCTCGTTGAAGCCCACATGACCATTACTCCCCAGGCCCAGCAGCTGTAGGTCGATGCCGCCGGCAGCCGCCAGCGCCGCGGCGTAGCGGAGGGCCTCCGCATCCGGATCGGCGGCCCGCCCATCCGGCAGCTGCAGCGCCCCAGGTTCCAACGCCAGCGGGCCACCCAGCTGCTGCTGCATGAAGGCCGCGAAGGAGGCGGGATCAGCAGGGCCCAGCCCCACGTATTCATCGAGATTGAAACTGCGCCAGCCCTCCAACAGAGCGCGGCGCTGCGGCGCAGGCAGCTGCTGCAAGCGCTCGCGCAGGGCGGCGTAGACGGGCTCCATGGTGCGGCCGGTGGCCAAACCCAGCCGCGCGCGCTGGCGCAGGGCCGTGAGCAGCTGTTCCGCCACCACCGCAGCCACCGCCTCCGGATGGGGCTCCACCCGCAGCCGGCCCTGCACCAGCAGGGGAGTTCGAGGCAGGATCAACGGGACACGGCCAGAACCTGTCGATCCTCCTTGGCGGCGGTGCGCGCCAGCTCATTGATGGGCAGCAGAGCGGTGCCCCGGTAGTAGTGGAGCAGGATGTCGGCATAGCTCTGGCCCCGCTGCGCCATGGCCAGGGCTCCCCACTGGCTCATGCCGATGCCATGGCCGAAGCCGCGGCCCACGGCCACCAGCTGCACCGCTTCAGCCGTGAGCGCGGCGGGAACCGGCAGGGTGAGCGCCGGCACGGTGCTGGTTGGCAGGAGCGATGGCAACGCTGATGGTGGCGCCACCGTGGGGGCCAGCTCGAAGCGCACCCAGGTGCTCTTCAAGCCCAAGCGGCTGCGCAACTGGGCGCCGGTGAGCGCCAACTGACCGCTGGGCCCCTGCACCCGCGCCTGGCTGATCCGTCCGGTGGGGGTGGTGGCCATCACCTCGATGCCCAGGGCTCCACCCAGCTCGGGGAACGCCTGGCGCAGCCGCTCTTGATCGAGGGGCTGGCGCCAGTCGCGCACCGGTGAGGCGTCATCAAAATCCCGCACGCTCACCAGATAGGGCAACTGCTTCGACCACAGATCACCACTGCTCTCGGTGCTGCCGCCGCCGCTACTGCTGTGAAACACGGCATCGATCAGGGCGTTGTTGTAGGTGAGCACCAAACCGCGGGTGCCCGCCACCGCCGCGCGCGTGGATGGGGTTTCTGATTCCACGCCCTTGTACACCTGGCTGGCGGTGGTGGCCTGGAGATCGAAGGCGGCCGCAGGCTTGCGCGCCTTGAGGGCATAGGTGCGGGCTGCCACAGCCTGAGCCCGCAACGCCTCCATCGGCCAGCTGGCGGGCATCTCACTGCCCACCACGCTGGTGAGGTAGGTCTCCAGGGGCAGGTGATTCACCACCTGGAGCACGCCGCCCTCTAAACGCAGCTGCAACCGCCCCCGGTAGCGGCGCTGCTGCAGCCACAGGCCTGGATCGGGGTCGTCGGCTCCGGGCAGCGCCTCCAGCCAGACCTCACGGGCTTGCCACTGCTCGGCCTGGGGATCGTCTGCGTCACGGAGCTGCAACCAGCCGTTGCTCACCTCCGCCTGCAGCACCCTCTGCCCCGGGAACTGCTGCAGCACCCGGCCAGCGCTGTCGCGCAGCTGCAGCCCCGCAGCGGCCACCGCCGGCCGCAGCCGCGCCACAGGGGCCTGCCACACCAGCACCCGCACCACCGGATCCGGCGCCAGGGCGCGGGCGGGCGGCTGCGCAGCCTGCACCTGGGCCGGCAACGGCAGCAGAGCAGCCCCCAGCGCCAACACCCCCAGGGAACAGCGAGCCATAGAACGCCGAACGGCAGAGCAGGTCATTGTGACGAGCCAGGGCTGCGGCCGCCAGTGCCCTGCCGCTGCGGCGTGGCACGATCAGATCATTCACATCGGGGAGCGTCCGGCCCGCCGTGCAGGTCACCTTCCTGGGCACCAGTTCCGGCGTTCCCACCCGGGGCCGCAATGTGTCGGCGGTGGCGCTGCGGCTGCCCCAACGGGCCGAGCTCTGGCTGTTCGACTGCGGCGAGGGCACCCAGCATCAATTTCTGCGCAGCGAGCTGCGGGTGAGCCAGCTCAGCCGCATCTTCATCACCCACATGCATGGGGATCACGTGTTCGGGCTGCCGGGTTTGCTGGCCAGCCTCGGCCTGGCGGGCACCTGCACCGGCATCGATCTCTACGGCCCCGACCCCCTTCGCGACTACCTCGAAGGCGTGCTGCGCACCTCCTCCACCCGCATCGGCTATCCGCTGCGCAGCCATCGCGTGAGGGAGGCGGCCAGCAGCGGTGCACTGCTGCTCGATGACGACGACATCACCGTGCGCTGCACCCCCTTGATCCATCGGGTGCCGGCCTACGCCTACCGCGTTGACCAGAAGCCGCGGGCGGGCCGCTTCGATGTGGAGCAGGCCAAAGCGCTCGGCATCCCCCCGGGCCCGATCTACGCCGAGCTGAAGGCGGGGCGGGAGGTGGTGCTGGAGGACGGCCGCATCATCAACGGCGACAGCCTCTGCGGCCCGGAGCGGCCCGGCTGCAGCGTTGTGTACTGCACCGACACGGTGTTCAGCGAAGCGGCGGTGGAGTTGGCTCGTGGCGCCGACCTGCTGATCCACGAGAGCACCTTCGCCCACGCCGAAGCCGAGATGGCCTTCGCCCGGCAGCACTCCACCAGCACCATGGCGGCCCAGACCGCCCTGGCCGCCGGCGTGAAACAGCTGATGCTCACGCATCTGAGCCCCCGCTATGTGAAAGGCAACCCCGTCACCCCCGACGATTTGGTGCAGGAGGCGCGGGCGATCTTCCCCAACACCGAGATCGCCAAGGACTTCCTCAGCGTGGAGGTCGCCGCGGCCGAGGGCTGAGGCTGCAACAGTTCGTGAGTGCCTGGCCCCAGGGCAACCGGCAGGCCCATCGGCCGTGATACAAGGGCTCTGGCGCGGTCTCTACCCCCACCTTGCCGGCTTTTTCGATGGCCTTTTCCTTCTTTTCTGCCCTCCGGTCCCTGGTCCGGCTGCTGGTTCTGCCCCTGGCCCTGCTGGTGGGCCTGGCCGGCCCCGCCCAGGCTGCTCAGTGGACCGCTGAACAACTCACCGTGCCCGCCACAGCCGATGGCGCTTCGGTGACCTTCAGCGAACAGGAGATCAAAGCGGGCCGCAAGATCTTCAACGACAGCTGCGGTGTGTGCCACGCCGGCGGCATCACCAAGACCAACCACAACGTGGGCCTCGACCCCGAGACCCTCGCCCTGGCGACCCCCGCGCGCGACAACGTCGACGCCCTGGTGGATTACATGAAGGATCCCACCAGCTACGACGGGGAATACAGCATTGCCGACGTGCACCCGAGCATCCGCAGCAGCGACGTGTTCGTGAAGATGCGCGATCTCAACGACGAAGACCTGCGCCTGATGGCCGGCTTCATCCTGGTGGCCCCCAAGGTGCAGGGCCCGCAGTGGGGCGGCGGCAAGATCTACTTCTGATCGCTGCTGGTCACCGGCTCCACGCCCTCTCAGCCCCTGCCCACCGGCGGGGGCTTTGTTGTGTCTGGCAGGGGGGGAGCGATGTTCTCCGCTTCGAAGGAGAGCGGCTGCTTGCTATACCACCACTCCTGCAGGGGCGCATTCAGCCGCAGCGAGAAGAGGGTGAGCACGGTGGCCGTGGGGCGCGAGCCCGGCTGCAGCAGCTCCACGGCGTAGGAGGGGCAGCGACGGGCCGCCAGGTCGGCCACGAAGCGACGGCCCACGCGGCGCCAGCTGGGCTCCTTGCTGCGCCAGGCGATGCGGCAGCAGGGCCAGGGCAGCTCCTCGCGATCGAACAGCCGGCAGCAGGGGCCCAGCACGCGAAAGCTGTATTGACCGCCTGGACTGGTGTGCTCACTGCCCGGCGCATAGAGCTCGGCCACCTGCGGAGGGGTTGAGGCCGAAGCAGAGGCGGCGGGCACGGGACGTGAGGAGCAGGTGAAGACAAAAAAACCACCCCGAAGGGTGGTTGGGGATTCGACGCTGCCGGGGTGTGAACAGGCACGCCCCGTGCTGAGGCTCAATAGAGCTCTTCTTCGGCGTGGGTCTTGATGGTGCAGTCGCTGGTGGGGTAGGCCACGCAGGTGAGCACGAAGCCAGCTTCGATCTGGTCGTCGTCGAGGAAGCTCTGGTCCGACTGGTCGACGGTGCCAGCGGTGATCTTGCCGGCGCAGGTGCTGCAGGCACCAGCACGGCAGGAGTAGGGGAGGTCGATGCCCTGCTCTTCAGCGGCGTCGAGGATGTACTGGTCGTCGGGAACCTCGATGGTCTTGTTGAGGCCCTCTGCCTCGCCGATGAGGGTGACCTTGTAGGAAGCCATGGAAGGGATTAGGGCTCACAGGCTCCTGGGAAAAATCCCGGGCCCGTAGGACGGACCCTTCCTACATCCGCCAAGGCGTCTTCCTGAGGTTCTGAGGGCATCTGGCCGCGAAGCCCAATCAGAACGCAGGGCACAGATCAGCGTGCCTTATGCAACACGGGCGGATCGCCACACCCAGGATCAGGCGCGGCGGATCGTCATCAGGCCCCACTGGCTCTGCTGCGCCGTCAGTTCGGCACGCCAGCCCTGCTCCGCCAAAGCCTGTTGCAGCCGCGGTGCCTGATCAACCAGCAGGCCGCTGAGCAAACCCAAACCATCAGCCGCCAAAACGGTGTGGAAGGCCGGGCAGAGCGCCTCGATCACCGGCGCCAGGATGTTGCAGAGCAGCAGATCTGCGGGCTGGCCGTTCAGCAGCTCCGCCAGCCGCTCCACCGAGCCGAGCTCCACCGTGAGGCGGCCCGCGAAACCGCTCACCTGGGCGTTGTCACCGGTGGCCCGCACCGCCAGGGAGTCGGTGTCAGCCGCCGCCACGCTGCGGGCCCCCTGGAGCAGGGCGGCGATGCCGAGGATGCCGCTGCCGCAACCCAGATCAGCCACGCGGATCGGGCCGAGGTTGGGGCTGCCTGCACCCCCGCGCTGCTCCGCCAGCTGCTCGATCGCCTCCAGGCAGAGGCGCGTGGTGGGGTGACTGCCCGTACCGAAGGCTGAACCGGGATCCATGCGGATCACCAGCCGATCGGCATGCTCCGCGGGCAGATCAAGCCAGGCCGGCAGGATCAGCAGCCGCTGGCCCACCGGGTCGGGCTCCCAGTGCTGTTTCCAGCTGAGGCTCCAGTCTTCATCGTCCTGGTGCTCCCAGGCGATGGCAGGCAGGGTGAGCCCGAAGGTCGCCGCCAGGGGAGCGATGGCCTGCTCCAGTTGCTGACGCTCCGGTTCAGGCCAGTCGGCCTCAGGCAGCCAGGCCACGAGCTGACGCTGGTCCGGCGCCTCAGGGCGGTGGCGAACCGCCACCCTGGGGATGCCGAGGGCATTGAGCTTCCAGAGCAGGGATTCCTCGAGTTCCGGCAAAACCGGCAACTCCAACCGCCACCAGGAGAGGGCCATCGGCGCTCAGAGGGTGACCGGGTGGGCTTCCTGGATGCCCTCGATCGCGTGGATGGTGGCCAGCAGGCTGGCGGGCAGGGGATCGTCGAGGCTGAGCACCATCACGGCGTCGCCACGCACGATGCGGCGACCCACCTGCATCGAGGCGATGTTCACGTTGTGCTCACCGAGCACCGAGCCGAGCTGGCCAATGATGCCGGGCATGTCGCGGTGACGGGTGAACAGCATGTGGCGGCTGGGGGGCACATTCACCGGGAACTCATCGATGGTGGTGACGCGCAGCTCACCATCGGCAAACACGGCACCGGTGACGGTGTGCTGGCCGTTGGCCCCCTTGGAGCTGAGCTGCAGCGAGCCACCGGCGAAGTCGCGGGCGGCGTCATCCTTCACCTCGAGCACATGAATGCCGCGCTCCTTGGCCTCCAGGCCGGCGTTCACGTAGTTGATCGAATCGCCGAGGGCGGTGGAGAGCAGGCCCTTGAGGGCTGCGATCACCAGGGGCTGGGCCGGATGGCTGGCGAATTCGCCCTGCAACCGCACCTCCAGCTCGCTGATCTGGCCGCCAGCCAGCTGACTCACCAGCTGGCCGAGCGTTTCGGCGAGCTGAAGGTGGGGCTTGAGCTGCTCCATCACCTCGGCGTTGAGGCCGGGGATGTTCACAGCGCTGCGGGCGGGCAGCCCCAGCAACACATCACGGATCTGCTCGGCCACATCGATGGCCACGTTTTCCTGGGCTTCCTCCGTGGAGGCACCGAGGTGGGGCGTGAGGATGAGCCGCTCAGCCACGCTGCGCAGCGGTGAATCGGGCTCCAGCGGCTCCTTGGCATACACATCGAGGGCAGCGCCGGCGATCACGCCCTTCTCCACCGCTTCCGCGATGGCAGCCTCATTGATGATGCCGCCGCGGGCACAGTTCACGATGCGGGCCGTGGGCTTCATCGTGCGCAGCAGCTCCGCATTCACCAGGTTTTCGGTGTCCGGTGTGCGGGGCAGGTGCAGGCTCACGTAGTCGGCCTCAGCGAACAGCTCGGCCAGCGGCAGCAGCTTCACCTGCATCTGCTGAGCGCGCTCGGGCGACACGAACGGGTCGTAGGCCAGCAACTCCATGCCCATGGCCTTAGCCACGCGGGCCACGTGGGAGCCGATCTTGCCCAGACCCACCACGCCGAGCTTCTTCTTGTAGAGCTCGTTGCCCACATATTTCTTGCGGTCCCAACCGCCGGCCATGGTGCTCACGTGGGCGTGGGGCACATGGCGCGAGAGCGACAGCATCAGTGCCAGCGCATGCTCGGCGGCGGCGATGGTGTTGCCCTCTGGGGAGTTGACCACGATCACGCCGCGCTTAGTGGCCGCGGGCACATCCACGTTGTCAACGCCAACGCCGGCGCGGCCGATGATCCGCAGCTTGCCGGCCGCCTCGATGATGTCGGCGGTCACGGTGGTGCCCGAGCGGATCATCAAGGCGTCGTAGTCGCCGATGATCTGCTTGAGCTCTTCCGGTGGAAGGCCGGTGCGCACATCCACCTGCGCCACCTGAGACAGGATGTCGATCCCTGTCTGATCAATGGGATCGGAAACCAGAACCTTCGTCATGACCCGGCGGGGTGGGGCGACCGGGGGTGCAGTGTAGTGAGGTGGGTCTCAGGCCTCTCCCGAACCGGTCGCGCAGGACAGAATCAAACCTTCTCAGGGCCGGGGTTCGTGGGCAGCAGCGTGGTGGTGGTGGTTTCCGAGCGCAAACGGCTGAGGCAGCTCCGGGAGGGCCTCAGCCAGCTCACCCCGGCGCCGGAACGGCTGGTGGCCATCGGCCAGGGTGAAACAGACATCGCTGAGATTCCCGAGCTCAATCCAGTCCTGGCCCGCCGCCTGCGGCAACGGCGCATGGCCACCTGGCTGATTCCTTTCGGTTTCTTCGCTGGCCTCACCTTCACCTTCATCACCGACCTCGACACCTTCGCCTTCGCAGGCAGCTGGGGCTCCCACCTGATCGGCGGCCTGTTGGGGTTGGGCTCGGGCTGGATGGGCAGCTTCGCGGCAGCCGCCAGCGTCAGCTCAGAGTCGGACGATCGCGTCCGCGCCCTGCGCAATCGCTTTGAAGAAGGCAACTGGCTGCTGCTGGTGGAGATGCCCAACGGCATCGAGATGCCCTGGACCCGGCTGCAGGAGGCCAAGCCCAAGGCTGTGGTGCGTCTGAACGAAAGCTGAGGGCCGTTGATGCTGCCGCGCGAAGAGCTGCTCAAGGGCAGTCGTCAGGCTGAAGGGCTGGCGGATCTGATTGATGGCGCCGAGCAGGCGCTGCGCACCTGGGAACCGGTGTGGAGTGGGTTCGTGGCGCCGGAGCTGCGGGAGGAGGCGGATCAGCGCCTGGGGGCCCTCACGGAACTGCAGCTGCAGGCCGATGGCGGCTGGCCCCAGGCGGAGCGCTGCCGGCTGCTGTTCCGTCGCGCCGAGGTGGTCCGCCCAGAAGAGAGCCCACCTGCGGCAGCGCTGAGCGGCCTGGTGCTGAGCGGCAACTTTCTATTTGATCCCGCCGAACCCGCTGATGTGCGCCAGGGACTGCTCTCTGCCGGACTGGAGGCCAGCTCCATCGGGGACATCTGGATGCGGGGCGACCGCGGCGCCCAAGCGGTGATGGCGGCGGAAGGGGCGCAGCGCTGGCAGGGAACCGAAGCGCTGGTGCGCACGGTGCCTGTGCGACTGGAGCTCGTGCCCCTGGAGCAGCTGCAATGGCCGGCAAGCCGCAGCCCGCGGCAGCTGAGCAGCGTGGAGGCCTCCCTACGCCTGGATGCCGTGGCCTCCGCCGGTTTGGGAGTGTCCCGCGGCCGCATGGCCGAACTGATCCGCAGTGGCGCCGTGCGGGTCAACTGGCAAACCGTGACCACGCCGAGCAAGGAGCTGGCCCGCGGTGATCGGGTGCGCCTCGATGGCCGTGGCGAGCTGGAGATCCTGGAGATCCAACCCACCAAACGGGAGCGCTGGCGCTTGGTGATGGAACGCCGGTGAAAGGCACCTTTTGCGGCCGATCGAACCTGCCAGTGCCAACTGCTAGGTTCCTGGTGCCGAAAGGCTCTGAGGGCGATTAGCTCAGAGGTAGAGCACTACCTTGACACGGTAGGAGTCACTGGTTCGATTCCAGTATCGCCCACTTGTTTTGATGCCTCCGCGGAGATGGCGCTGCAGGTGACGCCGCTGCAGATCGTGCTCGGCCTGGGACGTTCCGGCTGCGGCGCAGCACGGCTGCTGAACCAGCGGGGCCAGGCGGTGCTGGTGCTCGAGAGCGGCGATAGCGCCGCCCTGGCGGAGCGGGCCCAAGCCCTGCGCGCCGAAGGGATTGCGGTGCAGCTGGCCACGCCCCTGGCGCCAGAGAGTTTCGCCGCCCTGCCGGCGCCGGTGGAGCGGGTGATCGTGAGCCCGGGCATCCGCTGGGACCACCCCACCCTGGAAGCGCTGCGCCAGCAGGGGATCCGCACCGATGGGGAGATCACCACGGCCTGGGAGGCCACCCGCCCCGTGCCGTGGATCGGCAT
Source organism: Cyanobacteria bacterium M_surface_10_m2_179 (assembly GCA_016882545.1). Taxonomy (GTDB): domain Bacteria; phylum Cyanobacteriota; class Cyanobacteriia; order PCC-6307; family Cyanobiaceae; genus Vulcanococcus. The sequence goes on from VGPW01000010.1 coordinate 23,338, forward strand.
CACGGGCACCAACGGCAAAACCACCGTCACCCACCTGGTGGCCCACTTACTGGCCCAGGGAGGCCTGGATGCACCGATGTGCGGCAATGTGGGTTTTTCCGCTGCCGAACTGGCCCTCGAGCGCAGCGGCGGCCCCGCCCCGGCCTGGCTGGTGGTGGAACTGAGCAGCTACCAGATCGAGGCCGCACCGCAGCTGGCTCCGCGCATCGGCGTGTGGACCACCCTCACCCCGGACCACCTGGAGCGTCACGGCAGCCTCGACCACTACCGGGCGATTAAGCGCAGCCTGCTGGAACGCTCGGCGGTGCGCATCCTGAATGCCGATGACCCCGACCTGCGCCGCAGCGCCGCCAGCTGGGACCAGGCCCGCTGGGTGAGCGCGGGCAGCCGCGAGCAGGCCCTCGCCGCCGGCATCGACCCCCACCTCTGGATCGATGGCGATCAGGTGTGCAGCGCCAGTGGCCCGCTGCTGGATGCCGCGGCCCTGGCCATGCCGGGCGATCACAACCGCCAGAACATGCTCATCGCCCTGGCAGTGGGCTTGGAGGTGGGCCTGAGCGCCGCGCAGATGGAGGCGGCCCTGCGCAGCTTCCCGGGGGTTCCCCATCGCCTCGAGCACATCCGCGAGCTCGATGGCGTGAGCTGGTTCAACGACAGCAAGGCCACGAACTACGACGCCGCCGAGGTGGCCCTGCGGGCCCTGCAAGGGCCCCTGGTGGTGCTGGCGGGCGGCGAAGCGAAGCAGGGCGATGCCGAAGCCTGGCTGGCTGGGCTGCAACGGCAGGCCAAGGCGGTGGTGCTGTTCGGTGCAGCCCGCGAACGCTTCCGCCAGCTGCTCGAGCAATCGAGCTACAGCGGGGTGGTGCACAGCGTGGAGGGACAAGAGGCTGCCGTGCCCTTGGCGCAGGAGCTGGCTAGCACGCACAACTGCCGGGCAGTGCTGCTATCTCCGGCCTGCGCCAGTTTCGATCAATACCGCGATTTCGAAGCCCGAGGCGACCATTTCCGCCGCCTGGTGCAGGCCCTCTGAGCACCGCTAGCCTCGCCCCCGAATCCGAGCAGCGGTGATGGCCTTCTGGCTGATGAAGAGCGAGCCCGATGTCTACGGAATTCAGCATCTTCAGCAGGATGGCACCACCCTCTGGGACGGGATCCGCAACTACCAGGCGCGCAACTTCATGCGCTCCATGGCCATCGGCGATCGCGCCTTCTTCTATCACTCCAACGCCAAACCGCCCGGGATCGTGGGGATGATGGAGGTAGTGGAAACGGGGCTCACCGACCCCAGCCAATTTGATCCCACCAACAAGTATTTCGACCCCAAATCCAACCCCGAACAACCGCGCTGGGACTGCGTGCGGCTGCGGTATATGGGCACCTTCAACGAACTGCTGAGCCTGGATGCCCTGCGGGAACAGTTCAGCGTGGAGGAGCTGCCGGTGGTGCGTCAGGGCAATCGGCTCTCGATCCTGCCGGTGCCGGATGCCAGTGCCCAGCGGCTGCTTGAGCTGCTGGGCTCTCTGTGAGCGCAAGCCGGCTCCACAGCTGGGAGGCCTGGCAACAGGGCTGGCTCAGCCTCAGCCGGCACGGCGGCCCGCTGCTCGGGTTCAGTGCGGTGGTGCTGGGTCTGCACCTGCTGGGCTGGGGTCTGTTTGCCACCGCTGACAGCACCGAAAGCGCTGTGCTCGCGGCCGTGCTGCACATGCTGGGGCTGGCGCTCTACGGAGCCAGCCTGCTCTGGATGGTTGAAGGTCTCACCAGGGGTGGGCTGGCGGCAGCGCGGCAGAAACGGATCAGCTGGCGGGCGCTGTGGCGCTGGCGCGGCCGCCGCAGCGGGTTGCTGATCCGCAGCCTGGCCCGGCTGCTGGCCGCCACCGGCACAACGGCCGTGCTGAGCTTTGCGCTGTGGTCGCTGCTGCTGCTCACGCTGCCCAGCCTCAGCCTGGCGGCGGCGCTGCTGGGGCTGATGGCCACCGCCACCGTGGTGCTCAGCCAAGTGTTGGCGCCCTGCCTGCTGCTCGATGCCCGGATGAGCCCCTCAGCCTGCTTCCGCACCGGGGTGGTGCTGTTCGAGCGGCACTGGCCAGGCCTGCTGCTGCTGGGTGCGCTGCTGCTGGCCACGCTGCTCACACCGCTGCTGGTGGGCCTGCTGGCGGAGGCCGTGCTGCAGGGCCTGGGTGTGGTGGCCACGGTGGTGGCCTCTGCGCTGATCCTGCCGGTGCTGGCCAGCACCGCGGCCCATGCCTATCTGCAACTGCAGCCCGAACTGGCGCCGATCAGCCCCCGCTCACGAGGGGCTCGCTGAAGCGGCTCTGCTGGGGGAACAGATTGGCCAGATAGCAGCGGGTGATCTCGCGGGTCTGCACGCCGTTCTGCACCAGGAAGCCGGCCAGGGCTGCTTGAAAAAGCCGGTATTGATCCCAATTGGGATGCGCCTCGATGAAACCTTGCATCGACTGCAGCAGGGGCTCGGGCACCTCAGCCCGCATGCTCACCGTGCCAGCGCTCTCCATCCGGTTCTCCCGTGCAACGAGCACCAGTTCCCCACAGCGCGGGGCTGCGGTCAACCAGAGCCCTCATCCACCATTCGCAGCCGCTCTCATGGCGAGATCGCATGGCAGCACTCACAGCTGCCGAAATCGCCACCCCCTCCAGCAGCACGGCTGCAGAGCGGCTGCGCCCCTGTCAACGGGAGAACGAATCGGGATCACGTTCTCCCCAGATCATGGCCAGCAGCCCTGGCCGCATCACAACGGCTGTGGAAAACCCGTGCAAAACCCTGGGGAGATTGGGGCTGCGCCCGGGAGAACGCCCCTGATCAGCAGTGCTGATCAAGGCGATGATCTCGTGGTCAATCTCACCCCGTGGGCTCAGGCATGCTTGGGCCCATGACCCTCGCCCTCCTGGGAACCGGCCTGCTCGGCAGCGCCATCGGCCAACGGCTGCTGCGCCGCGGCCAGAGCCTGGTGGTGTGGAACCGCCACCCCGAGCGCTGTGCGCCGCTGCTGGCCGAGGGCGCCCGCCTGGCCCAGAGCCCGGCGGAGGCCGCCGCCCAGGCCGACTGGCTGATCACCGTGCTGAACGACGGCCCCACCACCGCCTCGGTGTTACTCGATCAAGTGGGAGCGGAGCTCAATGGGCGCGGGGTGCTGCAGATCGGCACCATCGGCCCCGAGCAGAGTTGCGCCCTGGCCGCTGCCGTGGCTGATCGGGGCGGTCGCTACCTGGAGGCACCGGTGCTGGGCAGCCGCCCGGAAGCGCTGGAGGGGCGGCTGCAGCTGATGGTGGGTGGGCCCAAGCCCGTGATGGAAGAGGCGCTGCCACTGCTGAAGCTGCTTAGCGAGGCACCGGTGCATCTCGGCGAGGTGGGTGCAGCGATGGCCGCCAAGCTGGCGCTGAATCAGCTGATCGCCAGCCTCACCCACGCCTTCAGCCTGTCGCTGCATCTGGTGCAGCAGAGCGGCGTGGCGGTGGAGCCGTTCATGGAGCTGCTGCGCGCCAGCGCCCTCTACGCCCCCACCTTCGACAAGAAGCTGCAGCGGGAACTGGCTGGCGACTACAGCAACCCCAACTTCCCCACCGCCCACCTGCGCAAAGACCTCCAGCTGTTCATCAATGCCGCGCACAGCGCCGGGCTTAACAGCGAAGGGTTGAACGGACTGGTGCAGCTGCTGGAGCGCTCAACAGCAGCGCAGCTCGATGGCCTCGACTACTGCGCGCTGCATGCGCTCACGGCTGGCCAAACAGCTGCTGCAACGCCTGGGTGAAGCCCAAGGCCGAATCCGGCGCCCAACACCCTTCCACGGCCCGCTGCCCCGGTGATGGGCTGAGCATCACCCGCAGCGACCAACGGTGGCGGTCGCCTTCGATCGCCAGCCACCAGGGCTGCCGCTCCAATTCCAGCTCGATCGCCTCCTCGGCCATCAGCTGATCCGCCACGGCGGCGTGCTGGGCCATCAGATCGGCCACCGCATCCCGCAGGGCCTCCGCTTCACCCGTGGTGAGCTCGGTGGCCCAGCCATCACCACCCACCAACACCGAAAAGGGTTGGCGGTCGCCATCCCAGGCCAACCGCCAACCCACTCCTTCCTGCTGGATCACAGGCTCAGGTGCGAACTGATCAGCCGGGGAGCAGGTCGGGCTGGTCCTGCTCGTCGCTGAGCTCGATGATGGCGCGCTGCACGGGCTTCACCATCGAATCCTCGAGCAGGCCGTCGAAATCATCGAAGCGGCGCTGCTTGGCGCGGAAGGCAATGCGCACCGTGGTGAGGTAGCGATTGCTGGAAAACCGCACCAGGCTCTCGGCGCGCTGAGCGAGCTCTTTGGGGCTGACGTTGACGCCGAGATACATGCACTAATCACCAATCGATCCATCGTAGGCCAGCAGCTGGCGCTTGAACGGCACGCTCACCGGGAACACCAGAGGCTCCTCCCCCGGCACCAGCAAACGGATCTCCCGCACGACAGCCAGGGCCTCCAGCGGCGGCCGCAGCAGATCCACCACCGCGCACACCACCGCGCGATGCACTCGGTCGCGGCACTCGATCCGCAGGCTGCCCCAGCCGCGCGACACACGGCAGGCCCAAAGGGGATCCAACCCGCGCAGCAGCTCGGGATCCTCCCGGTAGAAGGAATACACCGCCAGCAAGGCCCGATCCATCGCGCCAGAGTCCCACTGGTCTCACCATGAAGCGCTGAATTGCGCCACGCTCATCAGCGGCGTTTTCCCTTCAGCTTTCGCCCATGGCCGGCACCCTCGCCATCGACCTGGGCAGCACCACCACCGTGGTGGCCTACCAGGGCGTGGAAGGCTCCGGGCCGGAACTGCTGGACATCAGGCCCTTCAGCAGCCTGGCGCCCACGGTGATTCCGAGCCTGATCTGGCTCAGCGATGCCAACACCCCCCGCCCGCTGATCGGCCGCCAGGTGATCGAAGCAGGGTTGGTGGAGCGCGGCGGACCTGAGCTGCAACGCGATTTCAAGCGCTGGATCGGCGGGCCCGCTGCGGCGCTGCCGGCGGACCTGCACCAGCAGCTGCTCAGCCCCGAGCAGAGCGGCCGGCTGCTGCTGGAGCAGATCTGGGCCCAGCTGCCCGAGTCGCTGAGCCCCCACCGGCTGGTGCTCACGGCCCCGATCGATAGCTACCGGGGCTACCGGCAGTGGCTGCTGGAGGCCACCGCCGCCCTGGCCGTGGAGGAGATCGCCCTGGTGGATGAACCCACCGCCGCCGCCATCGGCGCCGGCCTGCCGCCGGGCAGCCGGGTGCTGGTGGTCGACCTGGGCGGCGGCACCACCGACCTATCGCTGGTGGCACTGGAGGGAGGCGAAGGGCGCGCGGCACCCATGGCCCAGTTGCTGCGCTTCGGGGGCCGCAGCCTGGAGAACAGTCGCCAGAGCCTGCGCACCGCCACGGTGCTCGGCAAGGCGGGCCTCGCTCTAGGGGGCCGGGATCTGGATCGCTGGATTGCCGCTGAACTGGTGCAGCGCCACCCCAGCGCCAACCTCAGCGCCAGCGATCCCGGGTTGCTGCAGTGCTGCGAGCGGCTGAAGTGTGAGCTCAGCGCCAGCAGCGAGGCGGTGGTGCTGTGGAACGCAAGCCCCGAGCAGCGGCCCATGGAGCTGCGGCTCAACCGCCACGACCTCAACAGCCTCTTGCAGCGCCAGGGGCTGCTGGAGCTGCTGGAGGAGCTGCTGGAGCAGGTGCTCGCCTCAGCCCGAGGCGCCGGCGTTGAAGCGAGCGCCATCGATGCCGTGCTGCCGGTGGGGGGCTGCAGCCGCATCCCACTGATTCGGGAGTGGCTGCGCGAACGGCTGCCGCAGGTGGCCCTGCGGGATGAGCGGCCCGTGGAGGCGGTGGCCCTCGGCGCGCTACGCCTCACCCCGGGGGTGGTGGTGAAGGACGTTCTGGAGCGCGGCGTCAGCCTGCGCTGCTGGGATCAACGCAGCGGCGAGCATCGCTGGCACCCCCTGTTCGTGCCCGGGCAAACCTGGCCCAGCGAACAACCCTTACAGCTACTGCTGGCCTGCAGCGAAAGCGGCCAGCAGCAGCTGGAGCTGGTGTTGGGGGAACCGGACCAGGAGCTGCGCAGTGAGGTGGTCTTCGTGGATGGGCTGCCAGTGCTGCGCCGTCAGGCGGCAGGCAGCGCAGCCGTTCGGCCTTGGGCCGAGCAGCCCGACGCCCTGCCGCTGCGGCCGCCGGGCGAACCGGGGCAGGACCGGCTCGAGCTGCGCTTTGGCATCGATGCCCAGGGCAACCTCTCCGTGGAAGGCCGCGATCTGCTCAGCAACGAACCCCTGAAGCCCAGGCGTTTGGGGCGGCTGCGCTGAGGTGACGGCTGGCGCTCTGCACCCGCCTGCGTGATCGGGGGTGCATCGATCCATAGAACGGTTTCATCCAGCGCTGCATCCCCTTGGCCATCCGCCGGCACCGGCTCCCGCGCTTCTGGCTGGTGCTCACGTTGGGATTGGTGACCGCCGGCGTGGGCTCGGCCTACTGGTGGGAAAAACAGCTGCCGGCCCGCCTCGAGCAAGCCGCCGCCGCGGGCCGGCTGGACGACTGCCTGCGCTACGGCGAACAACTCGCCGCCCTGCGCTGGCTGGGGGGCAAGGCGCCGCTGGAGCAGGGCCGCTGCCGACGCCTGAAGGCCGCCGAGCTGTGGCAGCAGGGCGCCTGGGCCGAAGCCTTGAAGCTGCAGCAGCAACTGGTGAACTCCGGCACCAGCACCCCGACCGACCAGCAGCAGCTGCTCGACTGGCAGCAGCAACTGGAAACCCAGGCACTCACGGATTACCGCGAGGGCAAACTGGATGCCGCCCTCGCAGCCTTGGCGCCGCTCAACGCCGCCCACAACGCCAGCGGCACAGCCCTGGGGGATCAACTGCGGGAGGACTGGAACCGCCAGCGCTTCCTCAAGGAGCGGGCCGCGCAGCTCATACCGCAGAAGCGCTGGTGGGAAGCGCTCGATGCCCTCAACCGCATCGAACACCCTTGGTGGAAGCAACACACCAAGCCCCTGCGCCGTCAGGTGGAGCAGGGCATCGAGGGGCTCCGCGATGCCCACGACAAAGAACACGATGTGCACGGTGGCCATCTCGACTCCAACGTGCCGGCCGAGCGGCTCAACGACCTGATCACCCAGAAGCTGGCCCAGGGGATGGACGACTGGCAGGCCTTCAGCTCCGCCTGCCGGGAGCTGGGGGGCCGGGTGGTGGAGGAAGGCCCTGAAACCGTCTGCAGGCGCTGATCTCGCGTGACAGGATGTGGCACCAGCGCACAGGCAATCCCGATGCAGGCAGGAGATCAGGTGAGGGTGAGCCAGAGTGTTGTGGTGTTCCATCACCCCGAGCACCGCGGCCAGGCTTTCGATCTCAAGGGCCAGCAGGGAGAGGTGTTTCAGGTGCTCAACGACTACAAAGGCCGCACCATCAGCCCCACCATGCCGGTGATCGTGGCGTTCGGTCGCTTCCGGGCCCATTTCCGCAGCGATGAGCTGGAAGCGGTCAGCTGAAGGCTGTGAGCTGAAACCGCTCAGGCCTCTTTGATCAGAAACACACCCTCCTCCTGATCGATCGATTGCAGGCAGAGGGCAATCAGTTCGTGGCGACTGGTGGGCACCACACGGCCACAGAAGTCCGGCTGGATCGGCAGCTCCCGATGTCCCCGATCCACCATCACCAGCAGCCGCACCCGGCGGGGACGCCCCCAGGCCTGCAACGCCTCCAGGGCCGCGCGCACGGTGCGGCCCGTGAAGATCACGTCGTCCACCAGCAGCAGATCACGGCCATCCAGATCGGCTGGCAGCTGGGTGGGCAGCGCCAGGCGGGTGCCCACGCGATCCAGATCATCCCGGTGGAAGGTGGGATCCAGGCTGCCGCAGTCGATCCCGTGACCACACAACTGCTGCAGTCGCTCCGCCAGCACCTCGGCCAGGGCCACGCCGCGGGTGGGAATCCCCAGCAACAACAGCTGCTGGCTGTCGGCGACGCTCTCCAGCACCTGGGTGGCCAGGCGGTTCAGGGTGCGCCCCAGCTCCTCGGCCGACAGGAGCTCCAAGCGATCGGCAGCCATGACAGAGCCCGCGGGGGCTGATGGTACCGGGATCAACCGGTGTAGCCAAAAGCTGACGCAGCCGGGATCACGCTGGGATCAGCTCAGGGCACGGGGTAGGTTGGCTGGAGTCGGTGATGCGGTGAGGCAGGTTCTGCGCGTGACAGCTGTTTCCTCAACCGATCAAGGCCAACCCTCCAGCGCTGCCGCTGACGCCAAACCAAGCCGCCCTGTTGCGCCGGTTGTGCTTTGCATTCTGGATGGATGGGGCTACCGCCACGATGACGAGCACAACGCGATCCGGGCCGCCAACACCCCGGTGATGGATGCCCTCTGGCATGCCTATCCCCACACCCTGATTGAAGCCAGCGGCGCCGATGTGGGCCTGCCCGACGATCAGATGGGCAACTCCGAGGTGGGCCACCTCACCATCGGGGCCGGCCGCGTAATCCGCCAGGAGCTGGTGCGAATCAGCCAGGCCGTGCGCGACGGCAGCCTGAACAACAACCCCGAACTCAACGCCCTTGCCGATCGGCTGCTGGCAAGCGGCCGCACCCTGCATCTGATCGGCCTCTGTTCAGACGGTGGCGTGCACAGCCACCTCAACCATCTGGGAGGTTTGCTGCGCTGGGCCGCCGGCCGCGGCCTCACCGAGGTGTGCATCCATGTGATCACCGACGGCCGCGATACCCCCACCCAGAGCGCGCCTGGCTACCTGCGCACGATCGAAGCGCAGATCGCCGAAGCGGGCGTCGGCCGGATCAGCACCATCTGCGGCCGCTACTGGTCGATGGATCGCGATAACCGCTGGGACCGCACCGAAAAGGCCTACCGCCTGCTCTGCGAAGCCAGCGAACCCGTGGAAGGCACCCCGCAGCAGGTGCTGGAGGCGGCCTACGCCGCGGGTATCACCGATGAATTTCTGGAACCCACCCGCCTCGCCAGCGGCTGCATCGAACCCGGCGACGGCCTGGTGTGTTTCAACTTCCGCCCCGACCGGGTGCGCCAACTAGTGCGCGCCCTTGTGGTGCCCAGCTTCAGTGAGTTCGAGCGCGAGCTGATCACCGACCTGGCGATGGTCACCTTCACCCAATACGAAGCCGGTCTGCCGGTGGCGGTGGCTTTCCCTCCCGAATCCCTCGATGGCCTGCTGGGTCAGGTGGTGTCGGAAGCCGGCCTGCGCCAGTTCCGCACAGCCGAAACCGAGAAATATCCCCACGTCACCTATTTCATGAACGGTGGCATCGAACAGCCCTATCCCGGTGAAGACCGCCACCTGGTGCCCTCACCCCGCGTTGCCACCTACGACCAGGCGCCGGCCATGTCGGCCGAGCAGCTCACCGACAGCTGCATCGCCGCCATCAACAAAGGCCTCTACGCCCTGGTGGTGATCAACTACGCCAACCCCGACATGGTGGGGCACACCGGCGAGATGAACGCCACGATCGAAGCGATCGGCACCGTGGATCAGAGCGTTGGCCGGCTGCTGGAGGCCACCAACCGCATGGGCGGCACCCTGCTGGTGACCGCCGATCACGGCAATGCCGAACTGATGGAGGGCCCCGATGGCCGCCCCTGGACGGCCCACACCACCAACCCGGTGCCGGTGATCCTGGTGGAAGGCGAACAGCGCAAGCTGCCGGGCCATGGCAACGCCGTGGAGCTGCGCAGCGGCGGCGGCCTCGCGGACATTGCCCCCACCATTTTGGAAATCCTGGGCCTGCCTCAACCGGCGCGGATGACCGGCCTGTCGTTGATCACACCGGTGGGAAGCCCCGCCGTTCCCAACCGCATCCCCCAGACCCTCGGGGTCTGAGCACGCCCTCTAATCTGGCTGGATGCTTCAAACCGTCTTCACCTGGATCTGGCTGGTCAGCGGAGTGCTGCTGATGATCAGCGTGCTGCTGCATAGCCCCAAGGGCGATGGCATGGGGGGCCTGGCCTCCAGCGGCAGCTCCATGTTCAGCAGCGCCCGCAGCGCCGAAGCCACCCTCAACCAGATCACCTGGACGCTCCTGGCCGTCTTTTTGGGGCTGGCCACCGCTCTGAGCGCCGGCTGGTTCAAGTTCTGAGCGGATTCACACCTTGACCATGCCTCGCCGCACCCTGCTGGCCAGCCTCACGGCCCTGCTCAGTCCTCTGCTGGGGGGCCGAACCGCTGAGGCAGCCGCAACGGCTGGCGACCCCCAGTGGGCCCTGAGCGATGCGGAGTGGAAGCGCCGGCTCAGTCCGGCGGCTTATCAGGTGCTGCGCCGTGAGGGCACCGAGCGCCCGTTCAGCAGTCCGCTCAACGAGGAGAAGCGCAGCGGCACCTTCCATTGCGCCGGCTGTGATCTGCCCCTGTTCAGCTCCAAGGCCAAATACAACAGCGGCACGGGCTGGCCCAGCTTCTGGCAGCCGCTGCCCAATGCGATCGCCACCACGATCGACTTCAAGCTGATCGTGCCGCGCACCGAATACCACTGCCGCCGCTGCGGCGGCCATCAGGGACACGTCTTCGGTGACGGCCCCAAGCCCACCGGCAAGCGCTACTGCAACAACGGCGTGGCCCTCACCTTCACCCAGGGCTGAAGCTCACCCCGTGAATTCGGTGTTGTAGGCCTCTTCGCCGTGGGCGTTGATATCGAGGCCCTGCTGCTCCTCCTGATCGGTGGCCCGCAGCGGCATCAGCATGCGCAGCGCCTGCAGGATCACATAGGTGCCTACACCCACCCACAGCAGCGTGAACCCGGCGGCTTTCAGCTGAATCACAAACTGGGCCGGGTTACCCGCCAGCAAGCCATTGGCTCCGGCTGGATTCACCGACTTCAGGGCAAACAGGCCGGTGAGCAGGATGCCCAACAGGCCTGCCACACCGTGCACGGGCAGCACATCAAGGCTGTCGTCCAGACGGGAGCGGTTCTTGAGCTGCAGCGCCCAGTTGCAGAGCACGGCCGCCGCAAAGCCGATCACCAGGGCCCCGAGCGGGCTCACGAACCCGGCTGCAGGGGTGATCGCCACCAGACCCGCCACGGCACCGGTGGCGACACCCACGGCCGTGGGCTTACCGCGCTGCAGGGTTTCGATCAGCATCCAGCCCAGGGCGGCCGCCGCACCGGCGCTGTTGGTGGTGAGGCAGGCCAGGGAGGCGAGATTGCCCGCCACCAAACCACTGCCACCGTTGAACCCGAACCAGCCGAACCAAAGCAGGCCAGCGCCCAACAGAATGAAGGGCACGTTGTGCGGCGGCGCGTTGTGC
>VGPW01000011.1 GCA_016882545.1 Cyanobacteria bacterium M_surface_10_m2_179
GGATCACCTCGATCAGCTGCTGCAGGAAGTTGAGGCTGCGCCCATCGCTGCCCATCAGCGCTTCCTGGGCCAGATCCACGGCCGCCGCATCGTGTTGTCCGTTGGGCAGCCAGCCCTGCAGGTTGCTCAAGAGATCGGGGTTGAGCTTGCCGATCTGTACGGGCAGCTGGGCCATCTGCTCATCGAGGCAGGCCTCCAGCAGCGGTGGGTTGAACGTTTCCAGCTCACTGATGGCCACCACCCGCAGGTGATCGCTCTCGCCGAGAAAGCGGGCCCGGGTGATCGTGTCGCCACCGGCGGCCATCAGCTCATAGAGCTGGCTGGGATCGGGGGAGATCTCCAGGCGGAAATCGATCAACCGCTGAAAGCCATGGGGCCGCGGCCGCAGGCAGAAGCGATGCGGCCCCAGCAACACCGGTTTGGTGTAGCGGTAGTCGAACCGGTGGATCAGGCGGGCGCGCATGCCAGGTCGTCGCTGGTGGCGGTGGCTGCTGGGGCCAGGCTCGGCAACACGAAGTAGCGGGCGTGGATCAGCTCGTGCAGGTTATTGAGATACTGCTGAAGGGCGTCGATCGCTTCATGCAGGCCGCCGGCGATCAATTCATCGATGCCGGTGTAGCTCCAGCGGGCCCGGGTGAGGCCGCTCAGGCACTCGAGCGCATCGGGATTGCCGGGCACCGGGCTGGCCGCCACCACCTGCAGGGTTTCGTGGATGCGCTCCAGGCAGTAGCGCACCGAGCGGGGGAAGCTCGGATCGAGCAGCAGGAAGGCGGCCACCGCCCGCGGGGCAATCACCCCCTGCTGCGACTGGCGGAACATCTGATACGCCCCGGCGGTGCGCAGCAGCGAGATCCACTGCAGTTCATCGAGCACGCCACCCACCTCCTCGGGGCTGGGCAGCAGCAGGAAATACTTCACATCCAGGATCCGCGTCGTTTTGTCGGCGCGTTCGATCAGGCGGCCCAGGCGGCTGAACTGCCAGGAGAGATCGCGGCTGAGGGTGGCATCGGTGATGCCATAAAACAGCTGGCAACCGCGGCGGATCTCGCGCAGCTGTTCCTGGGGCGGCTGGTGCCAGAAGGTTTCGCTCTCCAGCAGGGTCCAGTAGAGGCCGTTGATCTGCTCCCACATCTCCGTGGTGATCACATCGCGGATCTGGCGGGCGTTCTCCCGGGCCAGGGCGATGCAGTTCACGATGCTGCTGGGGTTGGCCTCGGCCTTCACCAGAAACTCCACCACCTGCGCAGGGCCGCCGCTGGGAAAGAGCTGGTCGAACAGTTCACGATCGCCGCTGGCATCGATCAGGGGCTGCCAGGGTTCAGCGCTGCCGGGGGGGCAGTCGAGCGCCATGGCCTCGCTCACCTCCACGAAGCGCGAGAGGTTTTCGGCCCGCTCCACATAGCGATTGATCCAGTAGAGCGAATCGGCAACGCGGCTCAGCATGCGCTTTCCTCCACGATCCAGGTGTCCTTGCAGCCGCCGCCCTGGGATGAATTCACCACCAGCGAGCCGCGTTTGAGCGCCACCCGGGTGAGGCCGCCGGGAGTCACCCAGGCATCCTTGCCCCGCAGCACATAGGGCCGCAGATCCACGTGGCAGGGATACAGCTCCCCTTCGCTCAGGGAGGGCACGGTGGAGAGCTCAAGCGTGGGCTGGGCGATGAAATTGCGCGGATGGGCCTTGATCTTCTCGGCGAATTCGAGGATCTCCGCCTGGCTGGCATGGGGGCCGATCAACATCCCATAGCCCCCCGCTTCCGACACCGCCTTCACCACCAGCTCGTTCAGGTGCGCCAGCACGTAGGCCTGGTCGTCGGGCTTGGAGCAGAGATAGGTGGGAACGTTCTCGATGATCGGTTCCTCGCCCAGGTAATACCGCACCATCTCGGGCACGTAGGCGTAGATGAGCTTGTCGTCGGCCACGCCGGTGCCCGGTGCATTGGCGATCGCCACACGGCCCTGGGCATACACCTCCATCAGGCCCCGCACCCCCAGCATCGAATCGGCGAGGAACACGGCCGGATCGAGGAAGTCGTCGTCGATGCGGCGGTAGATCACATCCACCGGCTCCAGGCCCTGGGTGGTGCGTATCCACACCCGCCCGTCCTGACAGGCCAGATCGCGGCCCTCCACCAGGGCGATGCCCATCTGCTGGGCCAGATAGCTGTGCTCGAAGTAGGCGCTGTTGAACACTCCCGGCGTGAGCAGCACCACCCGCGGCGCTTCGGTCCAGGGGGCGAGATCCCGCAGGGTCTGCAGCAGCTGGGAGGGATAGCTGTCGATCGGCTGCACGGTGCGGCCGCTGAACAGGCTCGGGAACATGCGCTTCATCACGCGCCGGTTCTCGAGGAAATAGGCCACGCCCGAGGGGCAGCGCAGGTTGTCCTCCAGCACCCGCCAGGTGCCGGCGCCATCGCGGATCAGATCCAGACCGGAGATCTGGCACCACTTGCCCAGGGGCGGCTTGAAGCCGCGCAGCTGCGGCCGCCAGCCCTGGGAGCTCTCCACGTCTTCCCTGGGGATCACGCCATCGCGAAGGATGGCCTGATCGCCATACACATCCGCCAGGAACAGATCGATCGCCTCAAGGCGCTGGATCAGGCCGCGTTTCAGCAGCTCCCAGTCGCTGGCGCCGATCAGGCGGGGCAGGGGATCAAAGGGCAGGATGCGCTCGCCGCCGCGGCTGCCGGAATCGTTGAGCCGGAAGGTGGCACCCAGGCGCTTCAGCAACATGCCGGCCGCGGCGTGGTTGCGGTTCAGCTGCTCCAGCCCGAGCGCCCCCAGGGACGACAGCAGCGGCTGCAGGGCGCGGCGGGGCCCAGCGCTGGCGCTGAAATATTCGTCGTAGCCCTTGCTTGGCCGGTAGTCGGTGAACATCGCCGAGCCTGCGGTGGCGTGATCATGCAGAGCTCCCCGGCCCCTCCAGGTTGCTGTTGCTACGGAAGCGCAGGCTTGGCGAGCACTCAGAGCAGGAAGTAGCGCTGCGCCATCGGCAGCACCTCGGCCGGCTCGCAGGTGAGCAGCATGCCGTCGGCGAACACCTCGTAGGTCTGCGGGTCCACCTCCACCTTGGGCAGGGCGGTGTTGTTCTTCATCGACGCCTTGCTGATGCCGCCGCGGGTGTTCTGCACCGGCACGCAGAGGCGCTCCAGGCCAAGGCGGCGGGGCAGGTCGTCGTCGAGGGCGGCCTGGCTCACGAAGGTGAGGCAGCTGGGGGCCAGCGCCTTGCCGAAGGCGGCGAACATCGGCCGGCCGTGCACCGGGCCGGGGGTGGGGATCGAGGCGTTGGCATCGCCCATCTGCGCCCACACGATTGAGCCGCCCTTGATCACCAGCTCGGGTTTCACGCCGAAGAAGCCCGGCTTCCAGAGCACCAGATCCGCCAGCTTGCCCACCTCCACCGAGCCCACCTGGTGGTCGATGCCGTGGGCGATGGCCGGGTTGATCGTGGTTTTGGCGATGTAGCGCTTGAGGCGGGTGTTGTCGTTGCGGGCGCTGTCTTCGGGGAGGGCGCCGCGCTGCACCTTCATCTTGTGGGCGGTCTGGAAGGTGCGGGTGATCACCTCACCCACCCGGCCCATGGCCTGGGAATCGCTGGCGATGATCGAGAAGGCGCCGATGTCGTGAAGGATGTCCTCGGCGGCGATCGTTTCGCGGCGGATGCGCGATTCGGCGAAGGCCACGTCCTCCGGGATGCGGGGATCGAGGTGGTGGCACACCATCAGCATGTCGAGGTGTTCCTCGAGCGTGTTGCGGGTGTAAGGGCGCGTGGGGTTGGTGCTGCTGGGCAGCACGTTGGCCTCCCCGCAGATCCGGATGATGTCGGGCGCATGGCCGCCGCCGGCCCCTTCGGTGTGGAAGGTGTGGATGGTGCGGCCGCCGATGGCACGGATCGTGTCTTCCACGAAGCCGGCCTCGTTGAGGGTGTCGGAGTGGATCGCCACCTGGATGTCGAAGCGATCCGCCACCGACAGGCAGCAGTCGATGGCGGCGGGGGTGGTGCCCCAGTCTTCGTGGAGTTTGAGGGCAACGGCGCCGGCGCGGATCTGCTCCTCGAGCGCTTCGGGGGTGCTGGCGTTGCCCTTGCCGAAGAAGCCCAGGTTCATCGGCAGGCCTTCGGCCGCCTGCAGCATCCGGGCCATGTGGAAGGCGCCGGGGGTGCAGGTGGTGGCGTTGGATCCTGTGGCCGGGCCGGTGCCGCCGCCGAGCATCGTGGTCACCCCGCTGGCCAGGGCCGTTTCCACCTGCTGCGGGCAGATGAAGTGAATGTGGGTGTCGATGGAGCCGGCGGTGAGGATGTGGCCCTCGCCGGCGATCGCCTCGGTGCCCGGACCCACCACGATCGTGACGCCCGCCTGGGTGTCGGGGTTGCCCGCTTTGCCGATCGCCACGATGCGGCCGTCGCGCAGGCCGATGTCGGCCTTCACGATCCCCCACCAGTCGAGGATCAGGGCGTTGGTGATCACCGTGTCCACGGCGCCGTCGGCGCGGGTGGTCTGGGCCTGGCCCATGCCATCGCGGATCACCTTGCCGCCGCCGAACTTCACCTCATCGCCGTAGACGGTGAAGTCGCGCTCCACCTCCAGGATCAGTTCGGTGTCGGCCAGCCGCAGCCGATCGCCGGTGGTGGGGCCGTAGGTCTCGGCGTAGGCGCGGCGGGAGATCCGGTATGGCATGGGGAGTTGTTAGTCGAGGGGGCCGTTCACCAGGCCGTTGAAGCCAACAATGCGGCGCTCGCCCGCGAAGGGCACCAGCTGCACCTCGCGGCTGTCGCCGGGCTCAAAGCGCACAGCGGTGCCCGCAGGGATGTCGAGCCGCAGGCCGCGGGTGGCTTCCCGATCGAAGGCCAGGGCGGCGTTGGTTTCAAAGAAGTGGAAGTGCGATCCCACCTGCACGGGGCGATCGCCCGTGTTGGCCACCAGCACGGTGGTCACGGGCCGGCCGGCATTGAGCTCAAGCTCGCCGGGTTCGGGAATCAGTTCACCGGGGATCAGGGGGGGCATGGGGGTGCGGCGGATGTCAGCGGATCGGGTCGTGCAGGGTCACGAGCTTGGTGCCGTCGGGGAACACCGCCTCGATCTGCACTTCATGCACCAGCTCGGGGATGCCCTCCATCACCTGCTCGCGGCTGAGCCAGGTGGTGCCCTCTTGCATCAGTTCGGCCACGCTCTTGCCGTCGCGGGCGCCCTCCAGCACCTGGAAACTCAGCCAGGCCACCGCTTCCGGGTGGTTGAGCTTGAGGCCGCGGTTGAGGCGTCGCTCCGCCAGCAGGGCCGCGGTCACGATCAGGAGCTTGTCCTTCTCCTGAGGGGTCAGATGCATGGCAGGGGGGCAGCCGGAGCGCAAAGCCCAGAGATCGAGATCACTCTGATCCGAGCCGGTGCGGTGGTTGTGTTCATCCTGAACAGTTGAGGGCGGCTGGGTCCAGCCCCGTCCAGGGGTTTTCCTGGAACGGCCACACCCGCGGCAATTGCGGCGGCTCCAGGCCGCGCGCCTGGCGGATCAGGGCCCAGAGCCGGCAGAACCAGTAGCGGGCGGCCTGGCTGGAGGGGCCGCGGTAGCGAGCCACCAAACCCTGCTCCAGGGCACCGCAGGCCATGGTTCCCTCAAGGTTGTTGCGGGCTGCTCGGGCTTGGTTGAGCAGCTGCTGGAGCTGCTCGGTTGGCAGGGGTTGCGGCGAGGCCCACACCAGCGAGCCGAACACCGGCTCCCCGGCCATGCCGTGCTCGCCCGCTAGGGCGTTGCCTTCGAGCTGCAGGCGATCCACCAGTTCCCAGCGGTTGGGCCGGCGGATCTGCAGGCCCGAGCGCCAGCAACCGCCACCCAGGCTTTCGCCCGCGGCGGTGCGCCCCAGCCGCACCACATCCATGGCCAGGAAGCTGGCGTTGTCGGCCAGGTTCACCACCAGCTGTTGCTCAAACAGCGCATCGGCGTAGAGCACCAGCTCCTGCGGCAGCCACTCCAGATCGCTGCCAGCCTCCAGCTCGAACTGCAGTTCCTGAGCGGCCCAGCGCCCCTGGGGATGGCAGCGGGAGCGCCGCACCGTGCCATACACCTTCTGTGCCGCCACGCTGGTGAGCAGGGCTTGGCTGCCGGGCTCCAGCCGCGCCTGCAGCGAGAGCTGGTCGCCCCCCACCAGGCCGCCGGCGGTGTGCAGCAGCGGTAGTTCGCAGTGGCCGCTTGCCTGGGGAAAGGCGCGCATCAGCTTCAGCGGGGCGCTGGCGCCGCCCTGATGGCGGGTGATTCCGTCGCGGCGGCTGAACTGAAGCCGGGCGCTGGCGCACCAACCGGAGTGATCGTCCACAGCAGCGACGGCCTCGGGTCGACGTGGTTCCAGAGTGGCCTATATCGCGCAACCCTGATGGAGCAGCCCGCCGCCGTTGTGCTCGTGGAGCGTCTGCCTGCGGCGGAGGGGCCTGCGGGTGCTCAGGCTTGTTTGAACCTGCCGCTGGCGGCGGATCAGCGCACCAGCCTGCGCGGGCACCGCCGCTCCGCTTGCGGCCGCGATCTGGTGTTGCAGTTGCCGCGGGCCGCGGCGCTCCAGCCCGGTGAATGGCTCCGCAGTGCCGATGGCTCGGTGCTGGTGCGGGTGGAGGCGGCGGCCGAGCCGGTGATGGAGGTGCGCAGTGGGGATCCTCTGGCGCTGCTGCAGGCCGCCTATCACCTCGGCAACCGTCATGTGGCGATGGAACTCCACGCCGATCGGCTGCTGCTCCTGCAAGACAGCGTGCTCGCCGATCTGCTGCGCCAGCGGGGGCTGCAGGTGAGCTTGCACACCTTGCCTTTTCAGCCCGAGGCGGGGGCCTACGAGGGGTCGGGGCCTCAGCACAGCCACCACCACCACCATTGAGCCGGAGCTGTGGAGGCCAGCGCCCGCCTGCGGTTGTTCCAGCTGGTGAGTCCGGCGTTGCCGGTGGGCGCCTTCAGTTACTCCGAGGGGCTGGAGCTCTTGGTGCAGCGCGGTGTGATCAGCGATGCGGCGGCGCTGGAGGCCTGGCTGCAGGCGGAGCTGCGCCGCGGTGCGGTGGGGTTGGAAGCGGCGGCCCTGGCTCCCCTGGCCGCCGCCTGGATGCAGTGGCGGCAGGGGCTGGTAGACGCCGCTGCGCTGGAGCAGCTCGATGGCTGGTTGCTGGCCCAGCGGGAGGCACCGGAGCTGCGGGCGCAGCAACGGCAGATGGGGCGGTCGCTGCTGGAGTTGCTGGCGGATCTGGGATGGCCGTTGCCGGGGCCTGCCGCATCCCTGGCCTGGCCGGCGGCCTTTGCCTGGGCGGCTGTGTGTCTGGAGATCGGGTCGCCCGCCATGGAGGAGGCCTACCTCTATGGCTGGGTTGCCAATCAGATCAGTGCCGCTGTGCGCCTGGTGCCGTTGGGGCCCACCCAGGGGCAGCGCCTGCAGCTCGCCCTGGCGCCGCTGCTGGCGGAGCGAGCCGCGGCGCTGGCTGATGCCGACTCCCAACGGCTCTGGACCGGAGGCGTTGGCGCCGGCTTGGCGCAGCTGCAGCACGCCGAGCTCTACTCCCGTCTGTTTCGCAGCTGACCATCCAGCTGGTTTGCCTGCTTTGCGCCGCCATGATGCGGGGATGCAGGTGCGCTGATGCTCTCCATCTGGATCGGAGCCGTTGATCAGGGCCTGGCCTATGCCGGCCTAGCCCTCGGCGTGTATCTCACCCTGCGGGTGCTCAACTTCGCCGACATCACGGTGGATGGCTCCTTCGCCCTCGGCGGCGGCAGTGCAGCTCTGTTGCTCACCCAGCAGGTGACGCCGCCCCTGGCCCTGCTGGCGGCGGCGGCGTTGGGGGCACTGGCGGGCCTGGTGACCGGATTGATCCACACCCGCCTGGGGGTGAATGATCTGTTCGCCGGCATCCTCACCACCACCGGGCTCTACTCGATCACCCTGCGGCTGATGGGCCGCTCCAACATTCCCCTCACCGAGGTGGCCCTGCCGCTGCAGCACTGGCCCGATCTGGGCCTGGGCAGCGATGGCCAATGGCTCCTCGCCCTGGCGCTCGCGATGGGTGGCTTGATCGTGTTGCTGGCGCTGTTGCTGGGCACCGACCTGGGCCTGGCCCTGCGGGCCATCGGTAACAACCCGGTGATGGCTCGTGCCAATGGCATCAGCACCCGCCGGGGCCTCTGCCTCGGCATCGCGGCCGGCAACGCTCTGGTGGCCCTGGCCGGAGCGCTCGTGGCGCTTTATCAGGGTTTTGCCGACGTGACCATGGGCATCGGTTCGCTGATCCTCGGCCTGGGTGCGGTGATCGTGGGTGAATCGGTGTTGCGGCCCCGCGGCGTGTCCTGGGCGCTGCTGGCGGTGGTGCTGGGTTCGGTGTTGTTCCGGGCGATGATCGCCCTTGCCCTGCAGCTGGGCATGGATCCCGTGGATCTGAAGCTGGCCACGGCGCTGTTGCTGTTGGCGGCCCTCGGCCTGGGCCGGCTGCGGCTTCCCGGTCTGTCGGCGCCTGGGGGTGAGCCGTGAGCCTGGAGATCGAAGGGCTGGCCTGGGGCCATCCCCAACCTGGCGGCGGCTGGCGGCAACTGTTCAACGCCTTCAGCCTTCACTGCCCGAGCGGCCAGTTTGTGGTGCTGATCGGCAGCAACGGCTCCGGCAAGTCGACGTTGCTCAACCTGATCGCTGGCAGCCTGCCGGCAACGGCTGGCTCACTGCGCTTGGAGGGCCGGGAGCTGTTGCGGCTGCTGGCGCACCGCCGCGCCCGCAGCATCGGTCGGGTGATGCAGAACCCGCTCGATGGCACCGCTCCCGGGCTCACGATCGCTGAAAATCTGCGCCTGGCGGAATGCCGGCGCCGCTCCCTGCTGCAGCCCCGCGCCCTGCTGGGCCTGCATCCCGGCCGCGGCGATCGGCGTCGCTACGCCGCGCTGCTCGAAGAGTTGGGGCTGCCCCTCGCGGATCGGCTGGAAACGCCGGTGGGTCAGCTCTCCGGCGGTCAGCGCCAAACCATCAGCCTGGTGATGGCCAGCCTCGGGGAGCCGCGGCTTTTGCTGCTGGATGAACACACCGCCGCCCTGGATCCCCGGGCTGAAGCCAGCGTGATGCAACTCACCGAGCGGCTGGTGCAGCGGTTGGGCAGCACCACCTTGATGGTCACCCACAGCCTCGAGCAGGCCCTGCGCTATGGCGATCGTTTGGTGATGCTCCAGGACGGCGCGGTGATCGGCGACTGGACGGCCGAGCAGCGGCAACAGTTCACCCCGGCTGCGTTGCAGGCTCTCTACGGCAGCGCCACAGTGCCGTTGGAACGCACCTGAGGGTCATGAGTCTGCGCCGCCGCCAGTTTCTGGCTCTCTCGGGTGGATCGCTCTTGCTGGCGGCCTGCGGACGTTTGGGTGGGCAGAGCCCGCGCAAGGGTCCCCTGATCGGCATGCTGCAGATGGTGGATGCCCCGCCACCGAACCTCACCCGTGAGGGGTTTGAGCAGGCCCTCGCCGCTGCCGGCTATCGCGATGGTCAGACCATCACCTACCTACAGAAGGATGCTGCTGGTGAACTGCCCAACACCACCCTGGTGATGCAGCAGTTCCACAGCGAGAAGGTGGACATGGTGCTGGCGGTAGGCACGCCACCCCTGCAGGCGGCGATGAAGGTGCTGCCTGAATCGGTGCCGGTGATCTTCTGCTACTGCTCCAATCCCTGGGGTGCCGGGGCCGGCACGCCACCGGGTGGTGTGGGTCAGCACCGCCCCAATGTGGTGGGCACCGTGGGCACCAACCCCGTGGGCAAGGAGCTTGATCTGGCCCGCGAAGTGAATCCAAAGCTCAAGCGCGTGGGGCTGATCTTCAATCCCGGTGAGCCCAACTCGGATTACGAGGCCAAGATCCTGCGCCGTGAGGCCGAGCAGCGTGGGCTCGAGCTGCTGGAGCAGTCGGTGGCCAATTCCGGCGAGGTCTTGCAGGCCGCCAAGGCCCTGGCGGCCAAGGAGGTGGAGGCGTTCGTGAAAATCGGCGACTACGCCACCATTCAGGCCTTCGCCTCGATCTGCAAGGTGGGCCTCGAGCACCGCATTCCGGTGTATTCCGTCGACCCCCCCGACATTCAGCTGCCGGGCTGTCTGGGGGTGATCGGCTGGAACTACCGCGATGACGGCATGGCCGCCGGCAAGCTCGCCGTTCGCGTGCTCAAAGGCGAGTCGCCGGCGCAGATGGCCTTTGAACCGCTCACCAAAACTGATCTTCTTGTGAGCTTGGCTACGGCCACGGCGATCGGCATCACCGTGCCGGATGAGCTGGTGCAGCGAGCCAATCAAGTGGTGCGTTGATGGCAGCCAGTCGTCTGCGGGTGGGGGTGGCCGGCCCGGTGGGCTCCGGCAAAACCGCCCTGGTGGAAGCGTTATGCCGGCGGCTCCGGGATCGTCTGCAGCTGGCTGTGGTCACCAACGACATCTACACGCAGGAAGACGCCCAGTTCCTCACCCGTGCCGGCGCGCTGGAACCGGGGCGGATCCGCGGCGTGGAAACCGGAGGTTGCCCCCACACCGCCATCCGCGAGGACTGTTCGATCAACCGCGCCGCGGTGGCTGAGCTGGAGGCGGCCTACCCCGGTTTGGATTTGGTGCTGGTGGAGAGCGGCGGCGACAACCTGGCCGCCAGCTTCAGCCCCGAGCTGGTGGATCTCTGCATTTATGTGATTGATGTGGCGGCCGGCGACAAGATTCCCCGCAAGGGTGGGCCGGGCATCACCCGCTCCGATCTGCTAGTGATCAACAAGATCGATCTGGCGCCGCTGGTGGACGCCAGCCTGGAGGTGATGCAGCGCGATACGGAGCGGATGCGGCCGGGGCGGCCCTGGTGCTTCACCAACCTCCACACCGGCGAAGGGCTAGAGCAGGTGGAGGCGTTTGTGCTGCAACAGCTGCCTGGATGAGCGGCATTTCGTAGCAACCGACACAGACGAAAGCGTGCTCCAAGTTGATCAACTTGCGTTGTGGGGCAATGAGTCTCATCGGTTCGCGAAATAGTTCGATCCGATACAAAAGCGGCCTCTGGGCGCCGATACGTTCCACAAACCGCTGACCGGCGGCAGCCCTTTTGTGACTTTCCCTACATGACGTCCCCTTCGATGCGGAAAACTTCGCTGCGTTTGCTGGGCGGTGCCACGGCTCTGGCCACCTCGCTCTCCCTGGTGGCCTGCGGTGGCGGCGAGAAGGCCGGTGGAGATTTCGATGGCGAAGTGAAGGTAGGCATCCTTCACAGCCGCTCCGGCACCATGGCCATCTCCGAGAACACGGTGGCCGAAGCCGAGCTGATGGCGATCGATGAGATCAACGCCAAAGGCGGCATCACCATCGACGGCAAAAAGCTGAAGATCGTTCCCGTTGAAGAGGACGGCGCCTCCGATTGGCCCACCTTCGCTGAGAAGGCCACCAAGCTGATCGATCAGGACAAGGTTGCCGTTGTCTTCGGTGGCTGGACCTCCGCCAGCCGCAAGGCGATGCTGCCGGTGTTTGAGGCCAAGGACCACTTCCTCTTCTACCCGATTCAGTACGAAGGTCAGGAGTGCTCCAAGAACATCTTCTACAGCGGTGCTGCTCCCAACCAGCAGGCTGAGCCCGCTGTGGATTGGCTGCTGAAGAACAAGGGCAAGGACTTCTTCCTGGTCGGTTCGGATTACGTGTATCCGCGTACCGCCAACACCATCATGAAGGAGCAGCTCAAGGCCAATGGTGGCAAGGTGGTGGGTGAGGATTACCTACCCCTCGGTAACACCGAAGTGGCTCCGATCATCGCCAAGATCAAGCAAGCCCTGCCCAAGGGTGGTGTGATCGTGAACACCCTCAATGGCGATAGCAATGTGGCCTTCTTCAAGCAGATGAAGGCTGCCGGCATCACCCCGGCCAACGGCTATTCGATCATGAGCTTCTCGATTGCCGAAGAGGAGATCGCTGCCATCGGTCCTGAGTATCTGGAAGGCACCTACGCCGCCTGGAACTACTTCCAGAGCCTGGATACTCCCGCCTCCAAGGAGTTCACCAAGAACTTCAAGGCCAAATACGGCGACAAGCGCGTCACCAATGACCCCGCTGAAGCCGCCTATATGATGGTCTACCTCTGGGCTGCTGCAGCCGAGAAGGCCAACAGTGTTGACGACAACAAGGTGCGTGAGGCCCTGGTCGGCGTGAGCTTCGATGCTCCAGAAGGCAAGGTCACCGTGCAGCCCAACCACCACGTTGAAAAGCTCGTGCTGATCGGCGAGGTGCAGAAGGATGGCATGTTCAAGATCCTCGAGAACAAGGGCTTCGTGAAGCCTGTGGCCTGGAACCAGTACGTGCCCGAAACCAAGGGCTTCACCTGCGACTGGACCCAGAAGCGCCCTGACGCCGGCAAGTACAAGATGTGATCCACACATCTCACATCTCTTGAGGCAGCGGGGGAGAGAAATCTCCCCCTTTTTTGCTTCGCCCTTCTTCGTTTCTCCCCTTGCCTGAGGCCCCTGCTGGTCGCGATGGATCTCCTCTACGACACACTGTTTAACGGCCTGGCCATCGGCTCGGTTCTGGTGCTGGCTGCACTGGGCCTGGCGGTGGTGTTTGGCTTGATGGGTGTCATCAACATGGCCCATGGCGAGTTGATGATGCTTGGTGCCTATACCACCTTTGTGGTGCAGAACATTTTCAAGGCGGTGCTGCCGGATGCCTTGTTCCCGATTTACATCCTGGTGGCATTGCCCCTCGCCTTTGCGGTGAGTGGTCTGGCTGGATTGCTGCTGGAGAAAACAGTGATCCGCCGTCTCTATGGCCGTCCGCTCGAAACGTTGCTGGCCACCTGGGGTGTGAGCCTGATCCTGCAGCAGTTCGTGCGTTCGGTCTCGAGCGCCTTTGCCATCGGCCTGGTGGTGGCCGTGGTGGCGGGAATCCTGGTGGCTCGCTTCACCCCGAAAGCCTGGTGGCAGCAGCGCTGGACGCCCCTGCTCGGCACCGGCAGCTGGATCGTCACGGGTCTGGTGGGTGTGGCGATCGCTTCGCTGCTCGGAGAGCAGCGTGTGTTTGATCAGCCCTGGTTCAGCGCCCGCAACATTGATGTCACCGCACCGGAGTGGCTGCGTGGATCGATCGATGTGGGGGTGGTGAATATGCCGGCCGCCCGTCTTTTCATCATCGCCCTCACCGTGGTGGCGCTGTGTCTTGTGAACTGGTTCCTGCAGAAGAGCGTGTGGGGCATGCGCATTCGTGCGGTCACCCAGAACCGCACGATGAGTGATTGCCTCGGCATCCCCACCCAGAAGGTGGACGCTCTCACCTTTCTGATTGGCTCCGGTCTGGCCGGTGTGGCTGGAGTGGCGGTGACGCTGCTCGGTTCGGTGGGCCCCAACCTCGGCGGTAACTACATCGTGGATTGCTTCATGGTGGTGGTGCTCGGCGGCGTGGGCAAGCTGGCCGGCACGGTGCTGGCAGCCCTGGGGATCGGCATCCTCAGCTATGTGGTGGGCTCCGGCTCCCTGCTGTTGGTGTGGCCGGCCATGCCTGAAGGGCTCAATGCGGTGATCACCTTCTTTGCTACCACCTCGATGGCGAAGGTGTTGGTGTTCGCCCTGATTGTGGTGTTCCTGCAGATCAGGCCGGCTGGGTTGTTCCCGCAGAAAGGCCGCATGGTGGAGGCCTGATCGATGGCGGATCTGCTTGCCTCACGCAACCTGCGGTGTTGGCTCCCCTGGGCGTTGATCGTGCTGGGAGCCTTGGTTCTGCCGGTGGTCTTGCCACCGTTTCGCTTGAACCTGCTCGGTCGTTTCCTCTCCCTGGGCATCGTGGCTCTGGGTGTGGATCTGATCTGGGGCTACACCGGCATGCTCAGCCTTGGGCAGGGCATCTTTTTCGCGCTGGGTGGCTACGCCCTGGCGATGTATCTGCAGCTCAATGAGCTCAAACCCGGTGAATTGCCGGAGTTTTTCTCGCTGTATGGGGTGAAGAGTCTGCCGGCGTTCTGGCAGCCCTTCGGTTCACCCCTGTTCACCCTGATTTCCATCTGGGTGATCCCGGCCGTTGTAGCTGGCCTGCTGGGTTATTTGGTGTTCCGCAACCGCATCAAGGGGGTCTACTTCTCGATCCTCACCCAGGCGGCGTTGCTGGTGTTCTTCAACTTCTTCAACGGCCAGCAGAAGCTGATCAATGGCACCAATGGCCTGAAAACATCCACGGCTCGCATCTTCGGTGAGCTGATCGGTAGCGATGGGATGCAGCGCAACCTGTTCTGGCTCACGGTGGTGCTCACCGTGGCGGCCTATCTGCTCTGCCGTTGGCTCACCGATGGTCGCTTTGGTGATGCCCTGATCGCCATCCGCGACGACGAACCGCGCCTGCGCTTCACCGGCTACAACCCCACCGCCTACAAAACCGTGGTGTTTGCCGTTGCCGGTGCTCTGGCCGGCATCAGCGGTGCGCTCTACACGGTGCAGTCCGGCATCGTCTCCCCCCAATACATGGCCGTTCCCTTCTCGATTGAGATGGTGATCTGGGTGGCGGTGGGAGGCCGCGGCACCTTGATCGGCGCGGTGCTCGGTGCCGTGCTGATCAACTACGCCAAGAGCCTGGTGAGTGAGGCCTTGCCGGAAACCTGGCTGTTCATCCAGGGCGGTTTGTTCCTGTTGGTGGTGTTGGCTCTGCCGGATGGTCTGGTGGGTTGGTGGCGTCAGGGAGGTCCGTCCCGCCTGATCGCCATGGTGGGCTGGCCGCCGCGCACGGCCACCTATCCCGCCCTGGATCTCGACCCTCAGGTGGCGGCGGAACAGGAGCAGTTGCAGAACCCACGCGCCGGCCAGCAACGATGACCACCACGCAATCGATGAATCTGCTCGACCTGCAGGGCGTGACCGTGAGCTTCGACGGTTTCCTGGCCCTGAATGATCTCAACCTCAGCCTGGCCCCCGGCGAACTGCGCGCGGTGATCGGCCCCAACGGCGCCGGCAAAACCACCTTTCTCGATGTGATCACCGGCAAGGTGAAGCCCACCCGCGGTGATGTGGTGTTTCGCGGTCGCTCGATCGTGGGCTGCAGCGAGCACCACATCTCACGGCTCGGGATTGGCCGCAAGTTCCAGACGCCCCGCGTTTATCAGAACCTCACGCCACGCCGCAACCTGGAGTTGGCGGTGCGGGGCCCCCATGGCCCGGCGGCCCTGTTGTTTGGCTCGCTTAGCTCAATCCAGCGGGATCGGGTGCAGCATCTGCTCTCGGTGGTGGGTCTGGAGCGGCAGGCACAGCAACCCGCGGGCGGTCTCTCCCACGGCCAGAAGCAGTGGCTGGAGATCGCGATGCTGGTGGCTCAGGATCCGGAGCTGCTGTTGGTGGATGAGCCGGTGGCAGGCCTCACGGATGAGGAGACAGCGCGCACGGCGGACCTGCTCAAGCAGCTGGCCGGTGATCACACCGTGCTGGTGATTGAGCACGACATGGAGTTCATCCGCGACCTGCAGGCTCCGGTGACGGTGCTGCATGAGGGGCATGTGCTCTGTGAGGGATCGATGGATCAGGTGCAGAACGACCCACGGGTGATTGAGGTGTACCTCGGCACGGACACGCAGGAGGAGGTGGCATGACCTTGCTCGATATCCGCGGACTCAACGTCTTCTACGGCGAGAGCCACATCCTGCGGGATGTCGACCTCAACGTCGGCGCTGGCGAGATGGTTTGCCTGATCGGCCGGAATGGCGTTGGCAAAACCACCCTGCTCAAAACGGTGATCGGGTTGCTGCAGCAACGCCACGGCGATCTGCAGCTGGAGGGCCGCTCACTCACCGCCCTGCCTCCCCACGCCCGGGCCCGGGTGGGGGTGGGCTACGTGCCCCAGGGCCGCGAGATCATCCCTCAGCTCACGGTGCGCGAGAACCTGCTGCTGGGCTTGGAGGCCCTGCCTGGCGGTCTGGCCAAGAACCGCCACATCGATCCCCTGGTGTTCGAGCTGTTCCCGATCCTGGAGAAGTTCCTCGCCCGCCGCGGCGGCGACCTCTCCGGTGGTCAGCAACAGCAGCTGGCGATTGCCCGGGCCCTGCTCGGTAAGCCCAAGCTGCTACTGCTCGATGAACCCACGGAGGGCATTCAGCCTTCGGTTGTGCTGGATATCGAGCGGGCGGTGCGGCGGATCATCGAGGCCACCGGCATCAGCGTGCTGCTGGTGGAGCAACACCTCCACTTCGTGCGCCAGGCCGATCGCTACTACGCCATGCAGCGTGGCGGCATCGTGGCCAGTGGGCCCACCTCGGAGCTCAGCAAAGACGTGGTGGATCGTTTCCTCACGGTGTGAGGTCGGTGGCGACCTGGGCCTCCACGGAGGCCCTCGGCAGCCGCGCCCGTACGGCCAGCGGGAACACAGCCAGGGCGAACAGCGCCACCAGCAGCAGCTGGCGGGGCCCGTCCTGGCTCACTTCGGCGATCAGCAGCAAGCCGCCGAGATAGAGAAACCACCAGCTCCCTGAAGCGGCCTGCAGAGGCTGCCTGCGCTGGATCTGCAGCAGCCCAACCAACAACGACGGCAGCACCACCAGCAACACAGCACCTTCCAAAGCACTGCGACCGCACCAGATCACCGCCCAACTGGCCGCCACGAAGGTGAGCGGGCAGAGCAGCTCAGCCCAGGGCAGCCGGAAGGCACGCGCTGCCTCGGGCCGTTGCCGCCGCAGGGCCAGCAGACTCACCGGCCCCACCGCCAGGGCGATCACCAGGGTGGCGGTGAGGAAGCTCGCCACCCGCTGCCAGCTCGGTCCCCCCAGCAGCATCACCAGGCCGATCGCCAGGCTCCAGAGCAGGGCCACCACCGGCACGGCCTGCCGGTTGAGCCGGCCCATCGAGCTGGGCAGCAGCCCCAACCGCCCCATCATCCAGGCCACCCGCGCCGAAACGCCCATGTAGGTCATGGCGGTGGCGCCGGGGGAGATCACCGCGTCGCTCAGCAACAGCGCCGCCACCCAGCCCATGCCCAGCCCCATGGCGATCGCCACCAGCGGTCCGCCATGGGCGGTGAGCTGTAGCCCGCTCCAGCCCTGCGCCAGCGCCTGGGGCGGCACGGCCACCAGGAAGCTCAGCTGCAGCACCAGATAGATCAGCAGGGACACCCCCAACCCCAGACCCATCGCCAGGGGCACGTTGCGCTGCGGATCGCGAGCCTCGCCGGCCAGGTCCATGGCCGTGCGGAACCCCAGCAGGCTGAACAGGATGCCGCCGCCGCTGATGGCGCTCACCACGCCGGTCAGGCCAGAGCCTTGGGGGTTGGCATGCAGGCTGAGATTGCTCTAATGCCCCGCCGTGGCCATCAGGCTCAGCGACACCAGCAGGGGCACCACCAGCTTCCAGCTGGTGAGGCCATCGATCCAGCGGGCCAGCCAGCTCACCCCGGCCAGGTTGATCCAGGCCATTAACACCAGCAGCGCGGCGGCGATGCCCAGCCCGGCCCCGCTGAGCACCTGGCCCTGGCCACCATCGGCGGTGAGCCAGGGGAAGCTGCTGGCCAGGTATTGCACCATTGCCAACACTTCGATCGTTGGCAACGTTAGGTAGGCGATCCAGGCGCACCAGCCGCCGATGAAGCCAGCCCAGCGGCCGTGGCTGAGCAGCGGGATCTGGGCGAGGGCGCCGGAACTGGGTACCAGGGCGCCGAGTTCGGCGAACACCAGTGCCAGGGCAAAGGTCATCAGCCCGCCTAACAGCCAGGCCAGCAGGCTGGCGGGCCCGGCGAAGCGGGCGGCGTAGAGCGGTGCAAATAACCAGCCCGAGCCGATGGTGCTCGTGACCACCGCCAGGGTGAGACTGCGCAACCCCAGGCTGCGCTGCAACGTCTCGGGGGTCGGTGCTGTCGCGCCGTTGGTCGCCGACATGGGCCGAGGCGACTGCGCCCATGCTGTGGGATTTGATGCACAATCGGTGCACGATTTAGAAACTCTCCCAATGGGCAACTCTCTGCGCCGGACGGCTCAACTGGCCCTGGCCTCAGCCGGTAGCTGCATGCTGCTCGCCGCGATGCCTGCAGGTGCCCAAACCTGTCAGTTCCTGGCGCCTGTCGGTGGCAACGGCACAACCAACATCGTGACTAAAACCATCGGTGCCGGTGACCCCCTGCCCTTCAGCCGCCCCAACTGGAACACCGACTTCTTCGTCACCCAGCCCTACAACTCCTACAAGTTGTTCTTCACAGCGAACTCCTCGGTGAGCGCCACCTATCCGATTCAGGGCTATCTCAAGTTCACCGATGGTTCCAACCTGCAGGTGATCAACGAGTCCTATGCCCCCCAGGTGGGCACCGGCCGTCAGTGGAATGTGCAGGCGGTTCCCGGCAAGACCGTGAGCCAGGTGAACTTCAAGATCGGCGCCAGTGCTGATCAGGCGGCCACCGGCTTCACTTACCGCATCTCGGTGCAGGGTTGCAACTGAGTTAAAGCAAGCCCCACCAGAGCGCTTCGGCGCCCTGGTGGGGTTCAAGCTCCCGTCCATCCAGTGTTCGGATCGCCCGGCAGCTGAGGCTGTTGATCAGCAGCCACTGATCGCCGGGTTCTGGTGTGGCGGTTAGCACCGCTTCCTCCGCCAAGGCCAGCTCCAGCAAACGGCCGCGCATCACCCCCGGCAGGCAGCCACTGCTGAGAGGTGGTGTGAGCCAGGTGCCCTGCCGCAGCACGAGCACGTTGGCGGCAGCTCCGCAGCACAGCTCACCCTCGCTGTTGAGCAGCAATGCCTCATCGGCTCCAGCCGTTTGCGCTTCGCGTCGGGCCTGAATCGCCTGGCCGTAGGCGAAGGTTTTGCATTGGCTCAGCAGGCTGTGGGTGTTGCGCTGTTCCCGGCGACTCACGATCGCCGTCACCGCCCGAAAGCTCGGGGTGTGTGGGTTGAGCTGCAGCCAGAAGCGGTGCCCCTGGGATGGAGCTGGCAGGTCGATTCCCCGCCCCGTGCCGCCGCCCCGGCTCCAGTTCAGCCGCAGGGCGCCGCTGTGTTGCTGGAGCCCCGCCCGCTGCACCGCCTCCTGGATCAGGGGCACCAGCTCCGCCGGCGGCGGCGGTGGCGCCATCCCCAGCAGAGCCGCGCTGCGATGCCAGCGTTGGTGGTGAGCGCTGAGCAGCTGGGGTTCGCCCCGCAGCACAAGCAGCGTTGTGAACACGCCATCCGCCAGCAGCAGGCCGCGATCGTCCAAGCCGATCGAGAGCTCCTGGGGACTGCCCCATTGGCCGCCGATCCAGGCGATCGGGCCACTCATTGCAGCGCCTCCAGCAGGGGGTTGAGCTTCCAGCCCAGCTCGTCAGCCTCGGCCTGGGGATCGGAGTCGGCCACGATGCCGCAGCCGGCGTGGCAGCGCAGGGTGTTGTGGTGCAGCAGCAGGCTGCGGATCAGGATGCTGCTGTCGAAGCTGCCGTCAAAGTCGCGCCGCAGCAGTGAGCCGCAATAGGGGCCCCGGGCCACGGGTTCCAGCTCTGCCAGCCGCTGACAGGCTCGCAGTTTGGGGGCGCCGCTGATCGATCCCCCCGGCCAGCAGGCCCGCAGCAGATCCACCCAGCTGCGATCGGGCGGGAGTTGCCCCGTCACCACTGAGGTGAGGTGGTGCACCTGCGGGTAGCTCTCCAGACCCACCAGCTGCGGCACACCGATCGAGCCGGGCACACACACCCGCCCCAGGTCGTTGCGCAGCAGATCCACGATCATCACGTTCTCGGCCCGGTCCTTGGGGCTGCACACCAAATCCACGGCCTGATCGGCGTCCCGCTCCGGGTTGGGATCACGGGGGCGTGTGCCTTTGATTGGCCGCGTCTCCACGCAACCCGCGGCATCCACCTGCAGAAACCGCTCCGGTGAAGCCGAGATCACCGCTTCGCCTTGGGCCTCGCCGGCCGCCACCACCAGCCCGGCAAACGGAGCCGGACAGCGCTGCCGCAGGCGCACGAACAGTTGCAGGGCTGCCTCGCCCCCGCCCTGCTCCGGCAGTGTGGTGCTGCAGCAGGCGGTGAGGTTGGCCTGAAACAGATCGCCGCTGGCGATCCGGGCGCGGATCTGCTCCACACCGCTGGCGAAGCCTTGGCGGTCGCTATGCCACTGCCAGTGCGCCTTCGGCACGGCGATCGCTGGGGTGGGGCGGCTCTGGTGTGGCTGGGTCGGCAGCTGCTCCAGCCAGTGCGCCATGGTCTGCACCCGCTCCGGATCGTGCCCTTCCAGCCAGAGCTGCTGGTTCATTAGATCGAAGCGCAGCACCGGGTCATGGCGGGCGATCCAGAGGCTCGCCATGGTGTCGGGCTTCCAGGGGTTGGCGGGTTCCACCCAGGCACCCGCCTCGTAGCTGAGCCAGCCGCACCAATGTCCGGGGCCCAGGTTGGCCAGCTGCGCGAAGGGGTCGCTGGCGCCGCTGTCCCCGGGGAGCCCGCGGCAGCAGCGTTGCTCCAGCGGATCCACCGCCAGGGTGGCCCAGCGCCCGAGCGGGCTGCCATCTCCATCCAGCCAGATCAGACCTTCCAGACCCCACCGCTCAGCCAGCAGCGGGGCCAGCTGCGCCGGCGGGCGCCAGGCCACATGGTGCCGCGTGGTGTGGATCGGCGAGGCTGCCATCAGCGGCCGCGCGCGGCTGCGCTGGCCAGATTGGGATGGCCGGCCTCCACCAGGGCGGCATCGCGGATGCGGCAGCTGTCGCAGACCCCGCAGGGCTGCTCGCCGCCGCTGTAGCAGCTCCAGGTTTCCCCCACCGGCACCTGCAACCGCAGGGCTTCCTGCACGATCTGGGTTTTGCTCCAGGTCACCAGCGGAGCCCAGAGCTGGGTGCCATGGCCCTCGCGGCCAGCCTTGCTGGCGAGATCAGCAAGCTGCTGAAAGGCCTCGAGGTAGTCGGGCCGGCAGTCGGGGTAGCCGGAGTAATCCACGGCGTTCACCCCCAGCACCAGCCGCTCGGCCGACCTGGCTTCCGCCAGGCTGAGGCCGATGGCGATGAACACCGTGTTGCGGCCCGGCACATAGGTGGAGGGGATCACCCCGCTTTGCACGCCCTCGTTCGGGATGGCGATCGCCGCGTCGGTGAGGGCTGATCCGCCCCAGGACGCCAGATTCACCGCCACGGTGTGGTGCTCCGCCAGACCGAGCGTCTGGGCCACTTGCGCAGCGGCCTGCAGTTCCCGGCGGTGGCGTTGGCCGTAGTCGAAGGAGAGGCCG
Organism: Cyanobacteria bacterium M_surface_10_m2_179; assembly: GCA_016882545.1. Classification (GTDB taxonomy): domain Bacteria; phylum Cyanobacteriota; class Cyanobacteriia; order PCC-6307; family Cyanobiaceae; genus Vulcanococcus. The sequence goes on from VGPW01000011.1 coordinate 21,115, forward strand.
ATGACGCGATAGCCCGCTTCCTGCGCCAGGGCTGCAGCGGTGGCGGAGTCGAGACCGCCGGAGAGCAGGGCAATCGCGGTGGGCAAGGCTGGGAGATCGGGCGCCGGTTCCATGATGCCGAGCGGCTGCCCGCCTCAGCGCACCCCCAGCCATTTGTGGCTCTGCAGGCTGAGGCGCCACTTGGGATGGGCCCGCACAAAGTCCACCACCAGCTCCTGCCCCGCCGCACAATCCCAGCCCGGCTGCAGCAGCAGCTCCGGCGCTGGCGTGCCCGGCGCTCTCGCTTGCGCTGCCGCCGCCATCGCTTCAGCGAAGCCCAGATCGCTGGCGGCGTGCACCACCACCTTCAGCTCATGGCAGGCGGCCAGCACGGCGGGGGCGGGGGCCTTGTGGGGTTTGGGCGAGAGGGTGATCCAGCGGAAGGCTCCGCTCAGTGCACCCACGCCGCTGGTTTCCAGATGCAGCGGCACCCCGGCGCCGGCCAACGCCTCACACAACGGATCGAGGTTGTGCTCCAACGGCTCACCGCCGGTGATCACCACAAAGGCCGCTCCGGCCTGCACCGCTTGCTCTGCCTGCTGCGCAAGCTCTTCCACTGGGCACTGCGGATGCACGTGCGCCGGCCACGACTGCTTGGTGTCGCACCAGCTGCAGCCCACCCCGCAGCCCCCGAGCCGAATGAAGAAGGCACTCCGACCGGCATGGATCCCCTCGCCCTGGAGCGAGTGGAAGGTTTCCACCACCGGCAGGGTGTGGGAGTGGGGCCTCCCGCCTGTGCCCATCAGGATGGTGTTGCTGCGCTGCTCAAGTTGGCAGCGGCTTGACCCGCCGCGATCGCTTCGCTGGGGCTGCCCGGCAGCCGCTGCTGCGCCGCCTCCACCAACCCGCGGAACAGCGGATGCGGCCGGCCGGGACGCGAGAGGAATTCTGGGTGGTACTGGCAGGCGGTGAAGAAGGGGTGGTTCTTCAGTTCGATCAGTTCCACCAGGCGGCCGTCGGGGGAAGTGCCGCTGATCTCGTAGCCCGATTCCAGGAAGAGGTTGCGGTAGGCGTTGTTGAATTCGTAGCGATGGCGGTGGCGCTCATACACCACCTCATCGCCGTAGAGACGGTGGCCCATGGTGCCCGGTGCGAGGCGGCAGGGATACACGCCCAGGCGCATGGTGCCGCCCAGGTCCACCACGTCCTGCTGCTCGGGCAACAGGTGGATCACCGGGTGCGCTGTGTCGGCGTCCAGCTCGGCGCTGGTGGCGCCGGCGAGGCCGGCCTGGTTGCGGGCCCACTCGATCACGGCGCACTGCATGCCCAGGCATAAGCCCAGGAACGGCACCCGCTGCTCGCGGGCCCAGCGGATCGCGGCCACCTTGCCATCCACGCCCCGGTTGCCGAAGCCGCCCGGCACCACCACCGCATCCATGCCCCGCAGGAGGGCGTCAGCGCCCCGCTCCTCGATCTGCTCAGCGCAGATCCAGTGCAGATCCAGGCCGGCTCCCAGGTCGATGCAGGCGTGACGCAGGGCCTCCACCACCGAGAGATAGGCGTCGTTGAGCTGCACATATTTGCCCACCAGCGCCACCTTCACCGCCTGCCCGGGATTGCGCAGCTTGGCCACCATCTCGGCCCAGAGGGCCATGTCGCTGTCGTGGTCGGCCAGGCCCAGCAGATCGAGCACCTCGCGGCAGAGCCCCTCCTGCTCAAGCGTGATCGGCACGGCATAGATGCTGTCGGCATCGAGCGCTGGGATCACGGCCCGCTTGGGTACGCCGCAGAAGCCGCCGATCTTGCCCTTGAGCTCTTCGGTGATCGGCCTGTCGCTGCGGCACACCAGCACATCGGGCTGGATGCCGATCGAGCGCAGCTCCTTCACGGAGTGCTGGGTGGGTTTGGTTTTCAGTTCGCCGGAGGTGCCGATGTAAGGCAGCAACGTCACGTGCACGTAGGCCAGGTCGTTGCGGCCCACGTCGCCCCGGAACTCGCGGATCGCCTCCAGAAAGGGCAGTGATTCGATATCGCCCACGGTGCCGCCGATTTCAGTGATCACCACATCGGCGCCTGAGTTGGCGGCAACGCGGTGGATGCGTTCGCGGATCTCGCCGGTGATGTGGGGGATCACCTGCACGGTGCCGCCGTTGTAATCGCCGCGGCGCTCCTTATTGATCACCGATTGGTAGATCGAGCCGGTGGTCACGCTGTTGAGGCGCGACATGGCGGTGTCGGTGAAGCGCTCGTAGTGACCCAGGTCGAGGTCGGTCTCGGCGCCGTCTTCGGTAACGAACACCTCACCGTGCTGGAACGGGCTCATCGTGCCCGGGTCCACGTTCAGATAGGGATCGAGCTTCAGGATCGATACGCTGTAGCCCCGGCTTTTGAGCAGGCGCCCCAGGCTGGCGGCCACGATCCCCTTGCCGATACTCGATACCACGCCACCGGTCACGAAGACGAATTTGGCCATGGCATCCGTAGCGACCCTTCAATTTACCGACCCGCTTCGGCCCGCTCTAGTCCCGCTGCTTAGTGGCCGTTGGGGTCGCTGTCGAGGCTGTGCATGTAGTCCTGCACCCGGCAGCGGCGCTGGGGTTGGCGCAGCTTGAGCAGGGCGCGCGATTCGATCTGCCGCACCCGCTCCCGCGAGAGGTGCAGGTCTTCGCCGATCTGCGACAGCGTCTGTGGTGTGTCGTCCTCGAGGCCGTAGCGCAACCGGATCACGGCGGCTTCCCGGGCCGTGAGCTCATCGAGCAGGGCCTCCAGGTCGTTGTGCAGCTCCTCGCGGGTGAGCTCCTGTTCGGGTGTGGCGTGGCCGTCCTCCAGCAGATCGCCCAGTTCCGTGTCCTGCTCGCGGCCCACGCGGGTGTCCAGCGACACCGAGCGCGGCACCCGCATCAGGGTCAGCCGTACCACCTCCTCGCTGAGCCCCAGCTCCCGTGCCAGATCCGCCACCGAGGCGAGGCGGCCGTGCTCGCTGGCGATCTGCCGCTGGGCCTTCTTGATCCGGTTGAGCTTCTCGGTTACGTGCACCGGCAGCCGGATCGTGCGGCTCTGGGTGGCGATGGCGCGGGTGATGCCCTGGCGGATCCACCAGTAGGCGTAGGTGCTGAACCGGAAGCCGCGGGTGGGGTCGTATTTCTCCACGGCCCGCTCCAGGCCGAGGGTTCCCTCCTGCACCAGATCGAGCAGCTCCATGCCGCGCTGCTGGTATTTCTTGGCCACGGCCACCACCAGCCGCAGGTTGGCCTGAATCATGCGGTCGCGGGCGCGGCGGCCGTGATGCAGGGCCTGCTTCAGCTCCGCCACGCTGAGCTTGCTGTGCTCGGCCCATTGCTCCTGGCCGCGCCGCAGCCGCTCCCGCAACGCCGGCACACTGCAGCCCAGCTGCTCGGCCCACTGCTGCAGGGCAGGCCAGTGCCCCAGTTGGGTGGCGAGGCGCTGGCGACCATCCTCCAGGGCGATCAGTTCGGCCAGATCGGGTGCTGAGCTCGCCAGCCGCCGCCGCTCCTGCAGCAGCCGTTCGCGCCGTTGCACCTGCCGCGCCAGGGTGAGCTCCTCTTCATGGCTGAGCAGGTCAACACGGCCGATGTCCTGGAGGTAGAGCCGCACCAGATCCGTGCTGCTGCGCCTGGTGCCAGAGGAGGGTTTGGGGCTGGAAGGGCCCTTCGACACAGGCTCAGCGTGAAACAGCACCCCAACGATCGAGTCTCAGCTGAGATCTGTCCTCAAATCGCGGGTTTCTGTTCGGGATTGCCGCGTTGGGCGGTGGCTCAGGCCTCGGCTTCGTCGTCCACCCAGGTGCTGGCCACGTGCAGCTCCTCGAGCTGTTTGGCGGCCACACCGCCGGGGGCGCCGGTCATCAGGCAGCGGGCCTGCTGGGTTTTGGGGAAGGCGATGGTGTCGCGGATCGATTCCTCGCCGGCCAGCAGCATCACCATGCGATCCACGCCGAAAGCCAGGCCGCCGTGGGGTGGTGCGCCCATGTCGAGCGCTTCCATCAGGAAGCCGAACTGCTGGTTGGCCTCCTCGAGGGGCAGGCCCACGGTTTGCAGCACCTGGCGCTGCAGTGCCGAATCGTGGATGCGCAGCGAGCCGCCACCCAGCTCCAGGCCGTTGAGCACCAGGTCGTAGGCCTGGGCGCGGGCTGCTGGCAGGGTGTCGGCCCAGGCGGCGGGGTCGCTGCCCAGGTCGGTGGTGTTGGGGGCGCAGAAGGGGTGGTGCAGCGCCTCGTAGCGGTGTTCGTCGGCGTTGAACTCAAACATCGGGAAATCCACCACCCAGAGGAAGTTCCAGCTGTCGTTTTCGCTGTCGGGCTTCACCATCCCCAGCTCGCGGGCCAGGTATTGGCGCACGCGATCGAGGGCCTTGTTCACCGTGGCGGTGTCGCCGGCGCCGAACAGGATCAGGGTGCCGGGCTCAGCGCCGGTGCGCTTGAGCAGCTCGGCCTTCTTCTCCTCAGAGAGGTTGTCCTTGATGGCGCCGATCGTGTCGATCTCGCCGCCTTCGCGCACGCGGATGAAGGCCAGGCCGCCGGCACCGGCTTTCTGGGCTTCGCTGAACACATCGCCGCCCGGCTTGATGCGCACATTGCTCACGGCGTCGTTGCCGCCGGGCACGGCGATGCACTTCACCGAGCCGCCGGAGGCCACGGCGCCCGAGAACACCTTGAAGCCCATGTCGGCCACTAGGTCGCTCACGTTGGTGAGCTCCATGCCGTAGCGGGTGTCGGGGCGGTCGGTGCCGTAGCGCTCCATGGCGTCATGCCAGGTGAGGCGCGGGAAGGGGCGCGGCAGCTCCACACCTTTCACCGTTTTCCAGATGGAGGCGATCAGGGCTTCATTGAGCTCGAGGATCTGCTCCTGATCCATGAAGCTCATCTCGATATCCAGCTGGGTGAACTCCGGCTGGCGATCGGCGCGCAGGTCTTCGTCGCGGAAACAGCGGGCCACCTGGTAGTAGCGCTCGATGCCGCCCACCATCAGCAGCTGCTTGAACAGCTGGGGCGATTGGGGCAGGGCGAACCACTCCCCACCGCAGACGCGGGAGGGCACCAGGTAGTCGCGGGCGCCTTCAGGGGTGGAGCGGGTGAGCACCGGGGTTTCCACCTCGATGAAGCCCTGCTCTTCCAGGAATCGGCGGGCTGCCTGGATGGTCTGGGCCCGCAGGCGCAGATTGCTGTTCATCCGCTCGCGGCGCAGGTCGAGGTAGCGGTGGCGCAGCCGCAGCTCTTCGCGGGTGTTCTCCTCGTCGTGCACCGACACGGCGAAGGGCAGATTCCCCTTCACGCTGTTGAGCACGTTGATGGCGCTGGCCAGCACTTCCACCCGGCCAGTGGCCAGTTTCTCGTTGATGGCATCAGCCGGGCGCTCGCGCACCTTGCCCTCCACCTGGATCACCGTTTCATTACGCAGGTGTTCGGCCACGGCGAACATCGCGGCGCCCTCGTCCGGGTCCACCGTGATCTGCACAGTGCCGCTGCGGTCGCGCAGGTCGACGAAGATCACCCCGCCGTGATCACGGCTGCGATCCACCCATCCGCACAGCTGCACGGCCTGCCCGGTGGCGTCTTGGCGCAGGTCGCCGCATCCGTGGCTGCGCATGCTGTGGTCTGAGAGAAGATGTGGTGATTGTCCCATCTCGCATGTTGAGTGCTGCTTCGGGATGCGACGGGTACTCAGGCAAGCTCCCAGAGCTCATCGGGCATTCGCGATAGTGATTCCATGTTTTCTGCCTATTGGCGTCGCTAGCATCGATGAGTTATTAGTTAAATCGTGAAAAAGCCTGTGCGTACTGGCGCACAGGCTTTTAGATGATCAAATAAATTGTTGGGCAAAGGCTATCAGACTGTCTTCAGCAGAGAAAGCAGATTCTGGGACGCAAATACATCTCTGTAGAAGGTTAATTGCTCGCTCTTGAAGTAGCAAGCACCACGATGCCCACGCCGAACCCAGCATACGGTTCCTTTGGCAATGGTCTCACCGCTTTCGTCATCCAGGCAATGCCATTCAAAGTGCACGAATTCTCCCCAGAACATCACGATTGGCCAGCACATCGTGACATTGGGCTGAGCGATTAACGCCCACCAATGCTTCTCGCGCTCAGTTTGTTCTGTGAGTCCATAAAAAGGACCATCTTGGCAGAAATAAACCAAATCATTCCTGTATTCACCGCGAAGCAAGTCTCCGCGGGCTCGCCGCAGCGCCTCGCAGTGGGTGGGCCACCAAGCTTTGTTCTCTGCCTCAATCTCATTTGGGCTGTAGTCAGCACCGATGGACGGTAGTTCGGCTTCTTTCTTGGTAATGAATTCCTCGGCTTGAGCAATCAGCTTGTCACCGAGCTCTTTGGACACGAGCCCGGGCCGGGAAAAGTCAGCGGAAAGGTCAGCGTAGTACTTGCGAGTCATGGGAATCAAGTGGAAATGAGTGATTTGAGAGGGATTGAATCGCCTCGGTAATCGGCTTATTGAGGATTGGGATGATCAAGTGTTGATAGCTCGTATGTGTTTTTCCCGTTCAGCCACTTATAGGAGACCAGGTCCACGGACTGTTGAATCAAAAATAGACCCAAGCCACCGATTTGACGTTCGTGAACCGGTTGATCTGTATCTACAGATTCCCGTTCCCCAAATTTAGGGTCGAACATAGGACCATCATCCTCGGTTCGGATGATGAAGTAATCATGACTAGAATCACTCTTTTTGAGGGTCGCAACCTTGAGAGTTACTGGCTTAAGATTGTTTGAGCTCGTAAATTCTGCTGAGGCACGAATAATATTTGAGATGAGCTCTTCAAAAGCCAGCCTTAGCTTGTATGCACGAGATTGATCATGGACGTTGCTTTCAATCTGGGCTCCAGCAAAGTTCATAAACTCTTCCCAGCAATCCATTGAAGCCGGGGCTTCAATCTTGCCAAGTTCAGCCTCGATTCCTTGATCATTCATCGCATCTAAATCTCCTCCGTACTCTGCACAATGACAACCGCCTGAGCAAGGCCAGTTTTAGTAATCGTTTCTACAATCTGATCAGAGGGGCCAACTAGATAAAGACTTGAACTGTGCGGCATCTTCTGCTTAGCAAATATGATGGCGCGCAGACCAGCACTACTAACGAATTCAACCCCTTGCAAATCTATGCGCAACTGCTCCAAGGCATGCAGCTCAAGTGCCGTCAACTTGCTGAGCAATTCAGGAGCGGTCTTGGTATCAACATCGCCGGACAACGTAAGTGTGACATGAATGTCACCTTGGGTCATTTCAATCGATAGGGCCATGGTGGGTAGGATTGAGTGAGGGTGAATCTGTTGATTACGTCTCGCGAGGAGACGCATTGAAGATAACAACTGAGCGCTCTCCAACCAGGATGCCGTTCTCATTGAACGGAGCCGGATTGTTCATATGTGGCGATACAGAATCGCCAGTGTTGAAGCAAAGGCTCCATGAATAGCCTTCCGGAAGGCCTGGTAAATCAAACCACGTTGCATAGTGTGCCATGTTTGTTGCAACATAGACAGCATCCATCTGACCGTGAGCAGCGTCATCGCATGTCATCAACCAGGCGAGTTGTCTGGATTCAGCTGACCAATCGACTTGCCAAGGAGTTCTACCGTGGAAGCTGCAACTCGGCATACCACCACCTCCGCTATGGCTAAAGCTATTAACCCGAAGACAGGGATGCTTGTGTCGGAAGTGGATCAGAGCTTGGGTGAGATCAAAGAGTTGCTTGTTATTATCTAGCAGAGTCCAATCGACCCATGAAATTGGGGAATCGATGCAGTAGGCGTTGTTGTTTCCATGTTGTGAGCGACCGAATTCATCCCCCATCAGTAACATCGGTGTACCTCGACTCGTCATGAGTATGCTTAACGCATTCATTGATTGCCTTGTACGGAGCGAACGAACGCCTATGTCCTCCGTCCAACCCTCTGCGCCGCAATTCCAGCTGTGATTGTCGTCTCCACCGTCGCAGTTATTTTCTCCATTAGCTTCGTTATGCTTGTTATTGAATGAGACTAAATCAGCGAGAGTGAAGCCATCGTGGCAAGTAATGAAGTTAATCGACGTGGCTGGAGATCGACCATTCCATTCGTACAGATCGGGCGATCCTTGAACTCGCTGGGCCATCTCACCAACTTGTGCCTCGTCTCCCTTTAAATACTTTCGTGCTGTGTCACGATATTTACCATTCCATTCAGACCAGCGACCAAAAGCAGGGAAAGTACCAACTTGATACAGACCGCCAGCATCCCAGGCTTCTGCAATGAGTTTGCAAGATGAAAGAATGGGATCAAAGGCAAGTGATTCAAGCAGAGGAGGATTGCTTAGAGGTGCACCCCATGGATCTCTACCTAAGATGCTTGCCAAATCAAATCTAAAACCATCAATATGATACTCAGACGCCCAGTATCTCAAGCAGTCAAGAACCAGATTGCGGACAACTGGGTTATTGCAGTTAAGAGTGTTGCCGGTTCCGCTAAAATTAAAGTAATAGCCATCAGGCGTCAACATATAATAGATTTTATTATCTAATCCCTTGAATGAAATTGAGGGTCCTCTCTCATTGCCTTCGGCAGTATGGTTAAAAACAACGTCGAGAATCACCTCAATACCAGCCTTATGCAATTCTTTGACGAGTTGCTTGAATTCGTCCACCTGCATTCCAAACTTTCCGGATGCTGCAAAGCCGGCTTTTGGAGCGAAAAATGCTACAGTACTGTAACCCCAATAGTTGTAAAGACGTTCACCCGTATCAGGATGAATCCGAGAATTCTCGAATTCATCAAACTCAAATATGGGCATCAATTCAACGGCATTGATACCCAATGACTTTAAGTAAGGAATCTTCTCGGTTATTCCAGCATAAGTACCTTTGAATTTCACCCCCGAGCTATCACTCTGTGTAAACGAGCGCACATGCATCTCGTATACTACTAAATCAGCGTCGTTAATCTCTAGAGGAGAATCCCCTTCCCAGTCAAAGTCGTCAAATGCAACGCGAGAACGGTATTGATATGCTTTGCTCCAATCTGGCTCTACACCCCATTCGTCTCTGCCTGAAAGAACCCGTGCGTAGGGATCCATCAAGATATTGTCAACATTAAAACGATGTCCTTCCTCTGGAGCAAAAGGACCATCAATTCTAAAACCATATTCTACATCTTCATAATCTAGGCCGTAAACAACGATAGAATAGACATCTCCAATTCGGTAATGGTCAGGTACACGAATCTCACCCAAAGCAACTTGTTCCGACCTGCTATATACAACGAGTGTGCAGGAAGTGCCTGCAGACGTGTATACAGAAAAGTTAAGACCACCGGGCACTGAAGAGACGCCAAATGGTAATGGCTTTCCTGGCCTAACCCGAAATCCCGCGATCGTGTCGGTTGGGAGATTGTCTATTCTTTCGAATTCCATAGCAATCAAGAGTTGGGGATTAATTCAAGTGAATCGTAGATTGTGAAGAACTGATAAAAGCCAGTCACTTTCATCGTATCTGCAATTTCTTCAGCGACTCCGATGAGTGCTAGGTCAACACCCATATCTTTTGTCTTACGCTGAAGCGTTAATAACGTCCGGAGCCCAGCGCTTGACATGAAGGGTACTTCCGTTAACTCAAGAGCTACGGGATGCCCCTGCTGCAGTTGGGTATCAATAAAGTCTCGAAGGTCACCGACTGTCTTGGAATCCACTTGACCCGTGACCTTGATCACTTGCCAGTCTTTGAACTGTTGGAGGGCAACTTGCATGGTAAAAGGCCTCACTTAGGAGATACTGTAACTTTAACATGCAGTCGATGTTCTGACTCAGGCAGATTAACTGTCAGCAATTCGGCATTGAAATCTGTATAAGCCTCGCCTTCGATTTCACACTTGCTAATGACCAAAGAACCTTTTGGAAGGATATCTGGTTCAACACGGAGTACCCGATCTTTGAATCCATTTGGCAGTGGCTTAAAGTGAAGATCTAGCGGACGCTTCTTGATCATGAGATCAATGTAAACTGTTGACAAGAAGCATAGTTCAGTGGAGTGATATGCGCTCATTGAATGACTGCCCTTGAAGCGCTCTGTCCCCACCAAATAAGGCACGCCATTGGCTAGGACGTTGAAGTAAACGCCTCCGTCATTGTTGTCCAGGAAGAATGCATTGTAGAAGGCAGCAGATTCATCTGAATATTTCTTGTAAGCGCCATTGTCTGGCATATGACCTTGGAGGATTAAATAAGCGAGGATACCTTGCTCTTGTTGCCACCAAGCTTTACGATCATGCCACGCGTAGCGATGGTATTTCTCGTTTTGGCCAAGTACTCTTTCAACGACATCATACCAACCGAAGCGCTGGTTATCATAGCCAACTTTAGGCATTAAATCGGCAATCTTCTTCGCAACCTCAAGATACTTATCTTTGCCGATTTCCGAGTAAAAGCGCATGAGGTTCCAAGCTATTTTCAGATTGTGCCCTACAACGGCTCTGTTTTGCTGCCAACCCCACGTCTGATCTTTACTCCAATCATCAAAGAACTTTTCTTGCACGAAAGGACTGTTGTCGTAATCAGGAAAATGCGTCGTGATCGTGTCAAATGTGTCTTCAAGCATCTTCTTATAACGCTCTTCCCCTGTTGCCAGCCATAGGTTAATCAGGTAGGCCGGCGCATGGTCGCCTACCGAGTTCCAGTTCTTCTTGGCTTTGTTTCTACCGAGGCTTTCCTCATGAGCACTGAGAGTGACTGCATGGATGTGAGAATAGTAACCACCCTTGTCATGATCTTTGAAGCATTCATCAAAGAGGTCAACAGTCTTTTCTGCATCTGAAAGGATGCGGGGATCTCCTGTCAGCCTGTAGGTCTGGATCGGACCTGCCAGGGCATAAATCTGCTCATAGGCAGGAATGCAGTCATAGTCATCACCAAACTCTGAGACGAGCAGCTTTTGCTCCTCACCCCCGCTGCTTACCTTCTGCCCATGATACCAATAAATTAAACCTGTATCGGTATCAGTAAACCTCATCTTGTCGCGTAAATATTCCGTACCTTTCTCTGCGGCATCTAGATAAAGATCCTTGCCGGTTAGCATGTATGCACATGCCATGCCGTATACCATTCTAGAGATTGTATCGGTTTCCTGAAGGAAATCACTATCTTTCTTCCCACCAGTGAGGTTGATAAGTGTGCGATAATTGCGATAATCAATCTCTTGATTGGGCGCATCAAACTGCCATTTGCAATACGAAGCTGCGATTTGGTCGATCTGTTGAATCCACCATCCTTGTTCATCGCTATATCGATATTCATTCTTATTGTCGCCCGCAAACAGGATGTAGTTAATTTCGAACTTGATCTTTTCTTCTGGGAAGTAAGTGCCGTAGGCAAAGATCATTTGCCCAGGTACTAATAGTCTTTTGAGCTCTCCTGATCTGTCTGGCCAGTCTTCACCAAGGTTCTGGGTTTGTTTAGCGTATGTGTTGCCTGTTAACTTGCCTTGGTACTCTCGGCCATCAGACGTTTTGATTCCGATGAGCTTGTTGGCTTCGTCATAGGAGGTGACATAGCCTGAGATCAGATCTGAAAATGTGAAGTTGAGATCGTTCATGTTTCGATTTGCAATGGGGTGGGAGTTGTTGATTAAAATGTTAGAGGCCGCAGATAACGTCCCTAAAACGTTCTACGAAACTACCGACGCAACCTGGATGTTTGCCTGTTATCAGTAAGCCCTGCTGATGGAGTTCCACCGTAGCTCCATCTTGTACTATTAATTTGGCACCAGCGTTTTCTACATCACAGATGATGTTGTGCGCACAGGTAACCTCACGTGACTTGATAAGACTTGGGTCCGCGCAGAATAACCATAGAGAGTGACAGATCGTGCCGATAGCCAATTCACCCTGGTCCATTAAGGTGACGGCTTGTCTCAAGAGATTGACCGCAGGTGCTTGATTAGTAGCGGCCAGCTTCTCCTGATAGCGGAGTCGATCCATAGCATAACCACCGATCAGTATGAGTCCCTTGTAATCGGTGAGATCGATAGTGCTAACACAATGCTTGACTACAACCTTGCTGGTCTTGTCATTGCCCTCAAAAGTGAGAGATTCATTCCCCCACAAATAGGAGGCGTAATCAACATCTATTCCGTTGCTTGGAAAGTACTCATTGAATACGTTGAATTCAGTCTCGTCGTAGTGCTCTTCAATCAGCACGAGCACTTTGGTGGGCATAGAGAGGGCTCCCTATCACTGTCCGAAATATAGGCCTTAGGCCTTTTAGGGGCACAATATTCATAAACTGTCATCTTTGAATATTTTGTGGCCTTGGATACATCCTCGACTCAGTGCTTACCAAGCTTCTTGGAAATGATTGATTTTCGACTGTCTGGAGCGCCACAATGGTATTCGATCTGTATTTCTTTGGATTCTTGTGGCAAAACTTACGGAACCCAACTTTTTCAATGCTAGCGAGACACGCTTGACACCCCAGGGCTGATTCAAAGTGTGTCATAGGCATGCTTGCCGGGGCTGCGAGCATGGGTTGAGGTCGGTGGGATTGCCCCCTCTCAGTGCCCCAAAGCGTTTCTGCCGC
>VGPW01000012.1 GCA_016882545.1 Cyanobacteria bacterium M_surface_10_m2_179
GCACGTTAAGGCAGAAGCTGCCGGTGCGCTGGATCATGCCGTTGCTGGTGCTGTCGGCCCGCACGGCCATCACCACCAGGGGCGGCTCGAACGATCCCTGGGTGACCCAGCTAGCGGTGAACCCATTCACCTCCTCACCTTCCGCCACGCCGCAGATGAACACACCGTGCGGGATTTTGCGCAGCAGGGTCTTTTTGGCGTCGGCGTTCAGAGCCATGGCAGCGGCAGGCAAGCGGGGGCAATGGCCCAACTCTAGAAACGCCTGACCCGCTCCATAGGATCGGGCCATGCAGGCCCTCTACCCCGGCAGTTTCGATCCCCTCACCCTGGGGCATCTGGATGTGATCGAACGGGGCGCCAACCTGTTCGAGCAGTTGGTGGTGGCGGTGCTGCGCAACCCCAGCAAGAACCCCTGCTTCAGCGTTGAACAGCGGCTGGAGCAGATCCGTCAGGCCACGAGCCACCTCAGCAATGTTGAAGTGGCGGCCTTCGACGGCCTCACCGTGGAATTCGCCCAGGCCCGTGGGGCAGGCGTGATCCTGCGGGGGCTGAGAGCGTTGAGCGACTTCGAATACGAGCTGCAGATCGCCCACACCAACAAGAGCCTGGCGCCGCAGCTGGAAACCCTGTTTCTGGCCACGGCCACGGCCCACAGCTTCCTGAGCAGTTCGGTGGTGAAGGAGGTGGCCCGCTTCGGCGGTTCGGTGCGTCACATGGTGCCCACAGGAGTGGCACAGGACCTGTCCAGGCTTTTTAATCAGTCATTCCCGTGACCCCTTCCGATGGCTGAGGCGCAGCTCACATCCGTGCTCGATCAGCTCGATCAACTGGAGGAGATCGTGCTGGATGGCACGCGGGTGCCCTTCAGCGGCGGGCGCCTGGTGAATGAGCAGGACGCCATTGAATTGATGGATGCGGTGCGCGAAGCGCTGCCGCCCCAATTGGCTCAGGCCGAAGAGCTGGTGGCCAAGAAGGAGGAGTTCATCACCCAGGCGCGCCAGAAGGCCGATGAACTGCTCACCCAGGCCCGCCAGCAGCGGGAGCAGCTGATTAACAGCCAGTCGATTCGCCAGGAGGCGGAGCGCCAGGGCGCCGAACTGCGGGAGCAGGGCCGCCAGCAGGGTGAACAGATGCTGGCTCAGGTGCGCCAGCAGGTGGCCAAAGCCGACCAGGAGCAGCAGGCGCGACTGGCTCAGATGGAGCAGCAGTTCAGCCAACGGCGTCAACAACTCGAGCAGGAAGCCCTGCAGCGCCGTCAGCAGCTGGATCAGGAGGCCCTGGAGCTGAAGCGTCAGCTGGCGGAGCAACACGAACAGCTGCGCCAGCAGAGCCTGGCCGAACTGGAGAAGATCCGCCAGGAGGCCGTGCGGCTGCAGCAGAGCAGCCAGGCCGAAGCGGAGCGGGTGCAGGCCGACGCCCTGCAGTTCCGCCAACAGACCCAGCATCAGTGTGAGGCGCTGATCAGCCGCAGCCGTCAGGAGGCCGCCACCATCCAGGAGGGTGCCAACCGCTATGCCGAACAGGTGCTCGGCGAACTGGAAGGCCGGCTCAGGGAGATGGGCCAGGTGGTGGTGGCCGGCCGCCGCGAGCTGGTGCGGCTCCAATCCGTCGATCCCACCAGCCTGGTGCAGCAAGCCCGCAACGGCGATGAACAGGCCGTGCCGATCAGCCGTGCCCGCCGTGCAGCAGAGCGCCTGAAGCGAGCCGCCGGTCAGCGCTGAGACCTACAGCGCAGCCTGGGGTGGGCACAGGCCCGATACCCGGCTGTGCCGCAGGATCGAACCGATCGTGGCATTGGGTGAGCCGGCGCCATTCGACACCATGCTCACGTAGCGCACCCCATCAGGGGTGTTGAGCATGCCGGTGATCGAGCGAACGCCGCTGATCGTGCCGGTTTTGCCGCGGAACTGGCCGTCGAGATCACTGCCCCGCCAGAGGCTGCGCAGGGTGCCGCGCTGGCCGGCGATGGCCATCGAGGCGGCGTAGTCGTTGGCAAAGGGGTGCTGCGCCATCCGCAGCAGCAGCGCAGCCAGCAGACGACTGGTCACGCGGTTGCCCCGATCCAGACCACTGCCATCCACCACGGACACACCGCCCATGGGCAATCCCTGGGCCGAGAGCCACTGCATCGCCCGCTGGCGCGCGAGGCTCAGGTCCCAGCTGCCTGTGCCCTGGCGCAGCAGCACCTCAGCGGTGAAGTTGTGGCTGTCGGTGTTGGCGAGGCTCAGCAGGCCGTGCATGCTCACCGAACGCTCCTCGTGCAGCAGCGTGGCTTGCTCGGTGCTGGCTGTTGTAACGGGCACCAAGCGGATGGCGGCACTACCCCCCTGGCGTTTGATCTCCTGGCCAAGCAGGGATTGCATCCGACTGGGCGGGTTGCTCACCGCCATGTCGAGGGCATTGCTGGTGAGGGCCAGGCGGGTGATCGGCGCCCCGTAGGCCTCAGCCCGATCGGCCCAATCCCAGCCTTGTGGCCACCAACGCTGCTGCGGCTCCTCCACGAGCTGGATGCTGATCGGGCCGTTGCTCACGGCAGGGCCACCGCCCGAACCCATGGCCAGCTTGGCGAAGCGCTTCAGTTCAGCGAGATCCAGGTCGGGATCGCCCTCACCGGTGATCTGCAGGGTGCCGTCGGGCTGGCGCCAGAGGCGGGTGGTGAGGTGGTAGTCGGGCCCGAGGCGATCCAGCGCAATCGCGGTGCTGATCAGTTTCTGGTTGGAGGCCGGGATGCGGGGACGGCTGCCGTTCACATCCGCCAGCAGGCGGCCCTGGCCATCCACCACACTCACGCTCCACACAGGCGCTTCTGAGCCAACCGACGCCTGGATGCGCTGTTGCAGGGCAGGGCAGCTCACCTTCAGCTGCAGCTGGGGCAGCCCCACCGGCGGGGGCGCGGCCGGCAGCGAGGTAGCGGTGATCGTGGGCACCGGCACACCGCTCTCCAGGGCCAGCACCGGAAGGCCCAGGCTCAGGGGGAGCAGGGCCGCCAGCAGCGGGAGGCGACCCATATCAGGAGCGACCCACCTGCAAACCGGTGACGGAGCCGATCACGCGGAAATTGCTGCCCTCCAGCTCCACCGGCGCTCCGATCTTGAGGTTCTGGTTGCCAAACACCACGCCATCGGCGCCCTTGCGACCTTCACCGCGCAACACGAAGCGGGCATCCAGGCTCGGGAAGGTCTGCTGATTGGGATCGGGCGCGCTCACCACCTTGCCGTCGGGGAGCACCGCCGACAGACGCCGCTGCAGCGGCAGCACCTCCTGCACCGCAACGCTGCCGTGGGGTTGGTTGCGAATCACGATCGCCACCTTGCCGCTGCTGCGGGCGGCATTGATCACCGAGTCGGGGTTGGCCACGGGTACGCCGCGCACATCCACCATCAACGTCACCGGCACCATGCCGCCGGTGGCGCGGGCCACGGCTCCGCTGAGCTTGGGGCTCCAGATCACACCGGCTGCGGCCAGCACCACCGCCGCCGCCGCTCCCACATCCACCAACGAAACACGACGGGAGGATGCGGCCATGGCAAAAACGCAGACACCGAACTGTAAGGAGCGCAGTCGGTGCGCACAAGCTCAGCGGGCGGCCTCTTCCAGGGCCTCCAGTTGCCGTTCCCGATCGGGCCGGCTGTCGAAGCTGCAGACGCTGCGATAGCCGTCTGAATCGAGGCGATAGAACTGCCACTCGTCGGGATACACCCGACGCAGGGCGCCTTCGGCGGTGGGAATCAGGGCATAGGCCGCCTGCCACTCCGCCAGGAAACCCTTGCGCCGCTCCCGGGCCACCGTGCCGATGCCGATGGCGGCGTCTTCAAGGCGGCCGTTGAGCATCACGAGCGGGCCGCGATGTTGCGCGCAGAGCGACTCCACCTCCTCGTAATCGGCTGGGGTGGGGGCCGCCAGCAACACCAGCCCCTCGCTTCCGCCATCGGCATGTTGCAGCCGCAGCAGGTCACCCAGGCCGCTCAGTTGGGCGGCATGCTCGGGCGCATCGCGCTTGGCAAGGGCCGTGGCACCGGCGTCGGGAAACAGCAGTCGCGCCTCCGGCCGTTGCGGCGTGAGGGCGGCCAGCAGTCGCAGGGCCACCGGCAGGATCCGAAGCCCTTCGAAGCGCAGCTCAACGGTCCACAGCCCTCGGGCTTGACTGGCCAGGGCTGCCTGAACAGCTGTGAGCGCCTCGGCTTCAGCGCAGCGCAGATCAGCGGGGAGCATCGGTGGGGCGCAGATCGGGCGACCCTAAAGGGCGGCACGGGCCCGCTCGAACGCCGGCGGGAAGCTGTTGAGGAGCTCGGCGGTGTGCCAGCCGCCGAGGCTGATGCGCAGGCCGCTGGCTGCGGCGGCTGGGTCGTAGCCCATGGCCTGCAGCACCGCACTGGGAGCAGTCTGGCCGCTGCTGCAGGCCGAACCACTGCTGCAGGCAAAACCCTGCTGCCAGAGGGCCTGCACCAGGCGCCGGCCGTTGAGCCACGCCCCCGCCCGATCGCGCACCACCAGGCTGAGGTGATGGGGCAACCGGCCCGGAGCTTGGGGCTGCCTTGGATCCGGCCCGGTGAGGCTGACGCCGGGCAACGCGACCAGCCGCTCCAGCAATGCCGTGCGCAGGTTGTCGATCGGATCCACATCGGGCCGGGGTGAGAGCGCCAGTTCCAGGGCTTTCACCAGCCCCGCCACCAGCGCCACCGGTTCGGTCCCGGCCCGAAGCCCCGCTTCCTGGCCCCCACCGCCGAGGCAGGGCTGCAGGGCAAGGCCCTCCCGCACCAGTAGCGCGCCGATGCCACGGGGACCCTGCACCTTGTGCCCACCCAGGCTGAGCAGATCCACCGGCAAGGCATCGAACTGGATCGGGCACCGGCCCACCACCTGCACCGCATCCAGATGAAGCAGCACGTCGGCCTGTTGGCACAACCGCCCGATTGCGGTGATCGGCTGCAACGTGCCCACCTCGCTCTGCCCCCAGATCAGCGACACCAGCCGCGTGGGTGGTGCCAGCAGCTGCTCCAGCCGGTTGAGATCCACCACACCGCAGCGATCCACGGGGATGGCATCCACCTGCCAGCCGCGCCGGAGCAACTGGTCGGCAGCAGCCAGGGTGGCGGGATGTTCAACGCTGGAGATCAGCAGGCGCGCCGGAGTGGATGGCGACAGCTCAGCCATCGCTCCCAACAGGGCCAGATGGATCGATTCGGTTCCGCCTGAGGTGAACACCACCTGGCCGTCACGGCAGCCCAGCAGCTCAGCCAATTGATGGCGGGAGCGCTCCAGCTGTTCGGCCGCTGCCCATCCAAAGCCGTGCAAGCTGGAGGGATTCGCCCAGGCGGAAGCCTGCACCGCGGCCATCTCCTGCAGCACCGCCTCCGCCACAGGCGTGGTGGCGCTGCAGTCGAGGTAGCCGCTGAGGGGGTGCATCAGCCGCTCAGGCCGGTGTCTCGCTCAAACCGAGCCCGGGTGCGGGTTTCGAGGCTGTTGGTGGCCAGGGTCACCAGATCGTCGAGGGAGCTGCCGTTCAACAGGGCCGCCACGCGGGCGCGGGCTTCGGCGCTGGGACAGTTGTCGGGGCGAATGCAGCCCTTGGTGCACACGGTGGCGCAATCGATCTCAGGCGTTGTGGCAGCGGTCGCGGGCGCAGCAACAGGAGCAGCAGCAGACGCAGCAGCGGGTGTGCTCTGCATGGCCAGCGAGCGGGCTTCGGCCACAGCGCGCGGATCAGGGATCAGCGCATCGAACACGTGTTCCGCCGGTCCATCCATGAACACCTTGCCGCTGGCCTCATCCCAGTGGATCTGGAGCGGACCGCCCGGCAGATCCAACCGCGCTCGGCGATCGCAGAGGCCCAGGCTGTGGCAGGCCACCAACGTGGCGCAGGCGCCCGTGCCGCAGGCCAGGGTGGGGCCGGCGCCCCGCTCCCACACCCGCATCACCAGGTGATCGGGGGCCACCACCTCCACGAAATGCACGTTGGTTTTGGCGGGGAAGGAGGGATGCACCTCGAACTGGCTGCCGAAACGATCCAGATCGATCTCGTCCACCGCCGGCACCGGGATCACCACATGGGGGTTGCCCATACCGGCAGCCGCCACGGCAAAACGCTCTCTATCCACCTCCAGCTCACCTTGGGGCAGGCCGGCCTCTCCCACCGGCAGCGTGGTGGGCACCTGCTCGCTCTGCAGGAAGGGAGCGCCCATATCCACGCGGATCGTTCCATCGGGCAGTAGCTCGGGAACGATGCGGCCCGCCAGGGTGTCGATCTGCCAGGTGCGACCGGGGCCATCGCCATCACGGTCTGCCAGGAAGCGGGCCAGGCAGCGGATGCCGTTGCCACACATCTCCGGCTCGGTGCCATCGGCGTTGAAGATGCGCATGCGCAGCTCGCCACCGTTGTTGGGGGCCAGGGCGAGGATCACGCCATCGCCGCCCACCCCGAAGCGCCGGTCGCAGAGTTCCACCACCAGCTCAGGCGTCAGACCGAACACAAACTCCGGATCAGCCACGCCACGGCCGTCGAGCATTAGGAAGTCGTTGCCCAACCCCTGGTATTTGCTGAAGCTCAGCTCAGCGGTGAGGGTGCTGAACAGGCTCTTGCTGGGGGTCGACACGCGCGGCAGCCTGCCTCTGCAGGTATGAGGTTGAGGCCGATCCTATGGGGAGCAGCACAGACAACAGAGCGCCCCAGTTCGACACCTCCCAGCCGGGGATCCGGCAGTTCCAGAGCTGGATCCGGGAGCGCACACCCCTGGCCGTGCAGCTGCTGGATGGCTCCGGTGTGAATGGCGTGCCCCGCTGGGTGGATGCGGAGTATCTGGGGCTCGAGCCGGCCAATGGTGGCGAGCTGATCCTGGTGGCCCGGCAGGCCATGGCCCTGATCCGGCCCTTGCTGTAGCAGGGCTGTGGGAGCATCGGCCCATCGCAATCCAGCCGTCCGTGAGCGAGAGCAGCCGCTACCAACCCCAGGCGATCGAGACCGGCTGGCAACGGGCCTGGCAAGAGAACGGCCTGCATGACACGCCGGAGCTGAAGCCCGGCGACGACGCCTTTTATGCCCTGTCGATGTTCCCCTATCCCTCGGGGAACCTGCACATGGGCCATGTGCGCAACTACGTGATCACCGATGTGGTGGCACGGGTGCAGCGGCTGCGCGGCAAACAGGTGCTGCATCCGATGGGCTGGGATGCCTTCGGTCTGCCGGCGGAGAACGCGGCAATCGAACGGGGCGTGGATCCCGGCGCCTGGACCGACCAGAACATCGCCTCGATGCGAGAGCAGCTCAACCAGCTCGGACTCTCCATCGACTGGGGTCGCGAGGTGGCTACGTGCCACGCCGATTACTACCGCTGGACCCAGTGGCTGTTCCTGCAGTTTCTGGAGTCGGGCCTGGCGTATCAAAAAGACGCCACGGTGAACTGGGATCCGATCGATCAGACCGTGCTCGCCAACGAGCAGGTGGATAGCGAGGGCCGCTCCTGGCGTTCCGGCGCCCTGGTGGAGAAGCGCAAGCTGCGCCAGTGGTTCCTGAAGATCACCGACTACGCCCAACAGCTGCTCGACGATCTGGGCAAGCTCGAGGGTTGGCCGGAGCGGGTTCGCACCATGCAGGCCAACTGGATCGGCCGCAGCACCGGTGCCGAGTTGCAGTTCACCGTGGTGGATGCCGCCGGCAACGACACCGCCGAGCGGATCACCGTGTTCACCACCCGGCCGGACACGATCTTTGGCGCCTCCTATGTGGTGTTGGCGCCAGAGCATCCGCTGGTGGGTGCGCTCACCACGCCCGATCAGGAGATTGCCGTGGAGGCGTTCTGCGATCTGGTGTCGCGCCAGAGCGAACAGGAGCGCACCGCGGACGACAAACCGAAACGTGGCGTTTCCATCGGCGCCCAGGTGCGCAACCCCGCCAACGGCGAGCTGATTCCGATCTGGATCGCCGACTACGTGCTCGCCGAATACGGCACCGGCGCCGTGATGGGGGTGCCCGCCCACGACCAGCGCGACTTTGTGTTTGCCCGCCAGTACGAACTGCCGGTGCAGCAGGTAATCATTCCCGAAAGCAGCGATGAGCACGCCTTTGAAGGCTGCGCCTGGACTGAAGCCGGTGTGCTGATCCACTCCGGCCGCTTCGATGGCCTCCCTAGCGACGAAGCCAAACAGGCGATCACCGCCGCCGCTGCAGCCGAGGGCTGGGGCCGCGAGAAGGTGCAGTTCCGTCTGCGCGACTGGCTGATCTCGCGCCAGCGCTACTGGGGCTGCCCGATCCCGGTGATCCACTGCGACAGCTGCGGCGTGGTGCCCGTGCCCGCCGAGCAGCTGCCGGTGGAGCTGCCCCGCGATGTGGCCTTCAGCGGCAAAGGTGGTTCACCGCTGGCGCAGCTGGAGAGCTGGGTGAGCGTGAGCTGCCCCTGTTGCGGCAAGCCCGCCAAGCGCGAAACCGACACCATGGACACCTTCATGTGCTCCAGCTGGTACTACCTGCGCTACAGCGACGCCAGCAACACCGATCTGCCGTTCAGTAAGGAGGCGGTGAACCATTGGCTGCCCGTGGATCAATACGTGGGCGGCATCGAGCACGCGATCCTGCACCTGCTCTACTCGCGCTTCTTCACCAAGGTGCTGCGCGATCGGGGTCTGTTGAACTTCGATGAACCCTTCACCCGCCTGCTCACCCAGGGGATGGTGCAGGGCATCACCTACAAGAACCCCCACACCGGGAAGTACATCGCACCAGCAGATGTCGCCGACCCCACGGACCCGCGCGATCCAGCCAGCGGCGAGGTCCTGGAGACGTTCTACGAAAAGATGTCGAAGTCGAAGTACAACGGCGTCGATCCGGCCGTGGTGATCGATAGATACGGCGCCGACACGGCGCGGATGTTCATCCTGTTCAAGGCGCCCCCGGAGAAGGATCTCGAATGGGACGATGCCGACGTGGAAGGCCAATTCCGCTTCCTGCAGCGGATCTGGCGCCTAGTGGATAGTGCCTACGAACGCGGCCTCAACCTGGGCGCGGGAGCCGGTGGCCCCGAGGCTGTGGCCCAGGCCCTTGCCACCGCCACTGCAGGTGGCGGACTGAATGCGGACGAACAAGAGCTGCGGCGCGCGGTGCACACCGCCATCACGGAGATCAGCGACGACCTCGATGGCGACTACCAGTTCAATACCGCCGTGTCGGAGCTGATGAAGCTCAGCAACGCCATGGGCACGCATCTGGAGGGCAGCGCTGATGTGTTCGCCAGTGAAGCCCTGCGCACGCTGCTGATCCTGCTCGCCCCATTTGCGCCACACCTGGCCGAAGAGCTCTGGCTGAAGCTCGGCGGCCGCAACGCCGGCGATGCCCTGGCCGCCAGCAGCATCCACGCCCAGAGCTGGCCCAGCGCCGATGCCTCCGCGTTGGTGCGCGACACCGTGCCGCTCGTCATTCAGATCAAGGGCAAGGTGCGCGGCAACCTCGAAGTGCCCGCCGACGCCGACAAAGCCACCCTCGAAAAGCTGGCCCTTGAGAGCGACATCGCCGCCAAGTGGCTGGAAGGCAAAGCCCCCAGCCGCGTGATCGTGGTGCCGGGGAAGTTAGTGAACCTGGTGCCTTAAGCCCGGATGCGCCGAGCGCCCGGTGTGGCCTCCAAAAACTGCACCACATCCGGATATCCGTGGATATCCAAGGGTGGTGCACCTGTACGCAAGACCTAAACGGAAGAGCTGTGCTCAGTCGTGGGTGAACACCAGCGACTCGGGCTTGCCCCAGTCACCGCGGGCATCGATGTGGCGGCGGTTGGCGCAGAGGTGGCGCAGGATCCAATAGAGCGGCTCGGGAGAAGGCAGAGCCATCAGCTCTTGCAGCTCGGCCAGGGTGTGCTCGCGCTTGTGACCCATCGCCTGCTCCAGGCGCGCCTGCAGGTCGAGCAGCGCTGCGGCGGCTTTCTTGCCGGCCTCCACGCCGGGCTGGTGGTACGCGTTGATGTTCACCAATTCGCCGTAGTAGCCCACGGCGCGCTCAAACAACGCGATCAGGGCGCCGAGGCTGCGGGCGTCCAACTTCTGCATGGTGATGCTGAGGTTGAAGCGGCCCTCGTCGGTCAGGGCTGAGCGGGTGCCCTGCAGGAAGCCGTCGAGGAAGTCGCCGGGGTTCTCGCCTTCTAGGGGCGGGATATCGCCGGGATCTTCGAGCACCTCGATGAAGGTCACGAAGTAGTTGTCCACGCCATCGCGCAGCTGCTGCACGTAGGCGTGCTGATCGGTGGAGCCCTTGTTGCCGTAAACGGCGATGCCCTGATGCACCACGTTGCCGTCGCGATCGAGCTTCTTGCCGAGGCTCTCCATCACCAACTGCTGCAGGTAACGGCTGAACACCTCGAGGCGATCCCGGTACGGGAGAACCACCATGTCGCGCTGCCCCTTGCCGCCACCGGCGGCATACCAGGCTGCTGCAAGCAGGGCTGCGGGGTTGCTGTCGAGGCTTGTGGCAGAGCGGGTCAGCTGGTCCATTTCACCAGCACCGGCCAGGAAGGCGCGGATGTCGGAGCCGATCAGCACGCCGGGCAGCAGGCCCACGGCACTGGTGATGCTGGTGCGGCCGCCCACCCAATCGAACATGTCGAAGCGGGCCAGCCAGTCGCCCTGCTCCGCCTCCTGATCGAGACGGCTTCCGAGCATCGTCACGGCCACGGCCTGTTTGATCCAGGTGCCACCGGCGGCCTCCACGGCGCGGCGGGCCTGGAGCATGCCGATGTGGGGCTCCGGGGTGCCGCCCGACTTGCTGACCACGATCACCAAGGTGGTTTTGAGCCGCTCGCCCAGGAAGGCGAGGGTGCGGCGCATGCCGTCGGGGTCGACGTTGTCGAAAAAATGGAACGGCAGACCGGCGCCGGGATCCTGCAGGGCGCGAATCATCAGCAGTGGGCCCAGGCCGGAGCCGCCGATACCGATCCAGAGCACGTCGGTGAAGCGGGCGCCGGCGGCGGGCCCGATCGAGCCGTTCAGCACGTCACGGCCGAAGGATTCAATGCGGTCGATCTCCGCCTGGATGTGGGCCCCACTGGCCGGATCGGGCGCCAGCTGGGGATTGCGCAGCCAGTAGTGGCCCACCTGCCGCTGTTCATCGGCGTTGGCGATGGCACCGCCCTCGAGCTCAGCCATGGCCTTGAAGGCCTTCTCGAAGCGCGGGCGCAGGCCGCTGAGCACCGATTCATCGAGCCCCATGCGGCTCACATCAAGCCAGAAGCCCAGGCTCGAGTCGTGCCAGAGCAAAGAACAGAACCGCTGCCACTGGCTGCCGGGGGCAACGCCGGGAACGGGAGCGGTTGGGGTCATGAAGCCTGAGCAAGCGGGCGCGAGGCGAAGCTATCTGCGAAATCCCAGCAGGCAAACCCCTTTTGGGGGTCAAACCGCAGAAAACCCCGGGTCTGATTCGCGACTGTGTGGACAAACACACATGATCAGGGTGCAGGACCTGGCGACCAGCGGGAAGCTTCGTAAGCTTTGGTAAACAACAGCACCATCCTGGGGCTTCCTCTTCGACACCAACCCTGTAGGCCAAGCCGCGAGAGCGGTTCGGCTATCGCCTGCCGCGCTGCGGTTGCAGGGCTGGCTTTGCTTGTGGTGAGCGCGGCGCCCTCGTCGATCCTGCCGCTGCCCCTGGCGGAGCACACGGCCTCTGAAGCCACCATCCCCGGCACCCACTCCGCCGACCCAACCACCTTCACCGCCCAGGAGCTGCAGCAGCTGGAGCGCCGCTTCGGCGTTCACGGAGCACAGCCGAAGCTGGCCCAGCTGTTCACCCGCGGCATGGATCAGCTCACCCCCCTGCGCAACCACACCGTGGGGCGGCTCGACAGCCTGCGTCCGGTGGTGCTCCAGGAAAGCAAGCGCACCGGCGTGAACCCGATGCTGCTCACGGCGATCCTCTTCGATGAGATGCAGCACGCCAAACCCGGCGAGGATCTGCCGATCGCCGCCCACTCCGGCCTGTTCAGCACCCTTGGCCCTGCGCAGCTGGGCCTCAGCGAGATGGTGAAACAGGGCTTGCTGCCAGCGAACGCCTCCGACGCGCAGCTGACGGCAGCCCGCAATCAACTGCTCGACCCTGATCGCAACGTGGCCCTCCTCGCCGGCAAGATGGCGCGCCTGCTCACGGTGCTGGGCCGCGAACCAGCCACCACCTACAACGTGAGCCTGAACCGCGGCCACGCCAAAACCGTGGCCACGCTGGCTTACCTGCACAACGGCAAGCTCGACTACCCGGCGCGCATCCTGCGCTACATGCAGGATCCTGAGCTGCACGGTCTGATCTTCAGTGCCCGCAGCAAGCCCACCTCAGGCCTGATCTAACAGAGGGCACCCAGGGCGGCGAGGCGCACCTGCAGGGCCTGCCAGTCGAAGCTGCGGGGATCGGCACGCTCCAGGCCCAGGTCCACGTGGCGGTGGGTGGTGATGTGGTCGAAGGGGATGCGATAGCGCTTCAGCCAATCGGCGAGCACCACGGCCATGGCGTCGTATTGGCGTTGGGAATAGCCGCTGTGACTCGCCTCACTGTCTTCACCGTCGAGGGGGGTTTCCAGGCTGAGGTGGAGGGCGAAGTTGTTCACCGATCCCGAAATGTTGGGGTTGGTGACATCCCAGCGACCCTTGAACGCCGAATAGCCGGCGCCAAAGGCGCGCTTACTGGGATCTAACGCCTGCACCACATCGCCGTTCTCGCCGATCAGCACGTGGTAACTCACCTGATCGTCGTCGTGCGGGTGGTGGGTGGTGAAGGTGTTGATCGCTGAGCCGATGCCATACACCGTTTCGTGCAGCACCACCATCGAGGGTGTGGTGTCAACCGGATTGCCGTAGGCATCACGGCGGAGGCGCTCGCCGTAGTTGCTGGGGTCGATCTGCAGATGACGCATCTGCTGCGGCAGCTGGGCCCGAAGCTGGCCTAACCGCTGCGCCAACGCCCGATCAGCCACGCGGCATTGGCGATGCAGAGGAGAGGTCCAGGAAGCCTGGGCAGGAGGCGCGGGCACCGCAACGCGCGCCAGACCACCGATGCCACGCAGCGAGGGCGGATCACCGCCCCGTTGCAAGGCCAGCACGCTCACCGCCACCAGGGCCGCCCCGCCGAGCAGGGCACCGGTCCACCAGGCGGGCCGGCTTGGGGTTGCGCCAGGGAACAGCCTCACCATCAGACCACCTGCTCCAGCCAGCGACGCTGGCGTTCCAGGCAGTCCGGGCTGGCGCCGGCAATGGCCTTGAGCCGGTAGCGCTCGGCCTGCGGCGGCGCACACTGAAGCGCCAGGGTGCGCAGCTGGCCGCGACGCGCGATCAGCAGCTCCTGGCCTGAACCGGCCCGCAGCGCAGCCGTGAACTGCTCGGGTTGCCGCAGGCGCTCACCATCGAGCGCAATCAATTCATCCCCCACCATCAGCCCGGCCTGCTCGGCGGGTCCATGGCGCCAGACGCGCTGAGCCAGCAGTCCGCCGGCATCCAGGCGGGCCGTGACTCCAGCCCAGGGTGCTGCTGCCATCTCCGCCTCCAGCTGCAAACCCACAGTGGATAAGTAGCCATCGAGATCGGGATCGTCGAGCCCATCGAGCCAGCGGGGCAGCTGTTCGCCCAGGTCAGGGGCTTCGACCTGGAAGGCGTGCAGCAGATCCGCCTCGCTGTAGCCACGCCCCCAACGGCCATGGCTGGTCCAGAGCCGGCGTAGCACCGCCGCCAGGCTGCTGCCGTGCTGGCGCAGGTGCAGATCAAGGCACAGCGCCACCACCGCGCCCTTGAGGTAGTAGCTCACCTGGCTGTCGGCCGCGTAGGCATCGGCCTTGTAGAGCTTCACCCAGGCTTCCTGGCTGCTGCTGCGCAGGCTCTGCACCTGGCGACCGGGGGTGAGCCGGTAGCGGCTCAGGTCCTCACCGAGGTCATCAAACAGCTGCTCGGCGGTAGTGAGCCCGGCCGAGTGAGGCAGGAATTGGTCGAGGTAGCTGGTGACACCCTCGGCAAACCAGAGGCTGGGAACGATCGGCGCACGGTGATAGTCGATCGGGGTGAGTTCGGCGGGCCGCAGCCGCCGCACGTTCCACTGGTGGAGGTATTCGTGGGCCACCAGCTGCAGAAAGCGACGGTAGCCGTTGGGCTTCTCAAAGTCGCGGCGTCCGTAGACGAGCACCGTGCTGTTGTCGTGCTCCAGGCCGCCATAGGCCTGATCAAGCAGGTGCAGCACAAACAGGTAGTGATCTGCGGCCGGGTGCTCTTCACCCAACAGGCGACAACAGGCCTCGCACACCCGCTCCACATCCGCCAACAGCGCCGGATGCCGATCGAGCAGCCACTGATCGGCGCCCTCGGGGCCGCCCCAGCAGACCCAGGTGTGGGGAACACCGGCAACCTGAAAGGGCAGGGCGCGGTGCGGCCCAGCCTCGAGCGGGCTATCCAGCAGCGCGTCGTAGGAGTCGGCGCTCCAGCGTCCCGTCGCAGCGTCTTGGGGCAGGGGGCAGAAGGCCTGCCAGTGGGGCGGCAGGCTGCAGCTGAGCTCATAGCCCGACCAGCGCTCTCCCTCCAGCTCGAGCACCACGGCAGCCAGGGCGAGGAAGCCGTGCTGATCATCCAGATGGCAGGTGCGCACCGAGAGCTCGGTGGCCAGCACCCGATAGCGGATGGTGAGAGGGCCGCCGCTGGGATCGGGGCAGAGCTGCCAGGCAGCAGGGCCCAGGCGCCGCAGGGGCAAGGAGGTGCCGTCCTGTAGCGCCTCGAGGCCCTCCAGCTGCCGCACGTAATCGCGGATCAGATAAGACCCCGGCGTCCAGCCGGGCAATTGCACCTGCAGGCGCGCTAACTGGGGCTGAAGCTCCAGCTCGACCCCCACCAGATGGCGTTGGGGGTCACACAGATCGAGGTGGACCCGAACCACGCTGCCCCTCAGAGGGCCAGCTCAAGCCGGGCCTGAGCGAAATCCTTCTGGGCGCTGGCCAGGGCCTGAAGCGCGGCATAGCGGCGGGTGATGCGGCCGATCAGCTGCTGCAGGGAGCGGGAACGGCCGATGCGCTGCAGGTCGCTCACCAGGGCCAGGCTGCCATCGGGCTGCTGGCACCAGCCGAGCCATAGACCTTCCGGCAGTTGCGCCCGCAGTGTTACCGCCTGGCGCTGATCGGCAAACCCGTGCAGGTCACCACCGCGCTCCACAGGCAAACCGAGATCCGTCAGGGCTTGGGCCAACAGATCTTCGTTCCGCAGAACGGTTGGCAGGATGGAGAGATGGGACATGGGCCTTCACCCGATACTCCAGACCCTAGCGAGAGCGGACTGGCAATCCAGTGGCCATGGCCACCGAAATCGGGAACGGCGCCGGAGCGTCCCCTGCGGCTGGCGGTGATGGCATCGGGCGCGGGCAGCAACTTTGAGGCGCTGGTGGCGGCCAGCCGCAGCGGCGCCCTCGCGGCGGAGGTGGTGCTGCTGGCGGTGAACAACCCCGGCTGCGGGGCCCAGCAACGGGCTGACCGCCTCGGCATCCCGTGGCAATTGCACGACCACCGCGCTGCAGCCAGCCGCGAAGCCCTGGATCGCGGCCTGTGCCGCAGCTTTCGCGAGGCCCAGGTCGATCTGGTAGTGATGGCCGGCTGGATGCGGATCGTCACCGAGGAGCTGATCGGAACCTTCCCGGAGCGGCTGATCAACATTCACCCCTCGCTACTGCCCAGCTTCCGCGGCGCCCGAGCGGTGGCCGATGCACTGGCGGCGGGCGTGACCCTCAGCGGCTGCACGGCTCATCTGGTGAGCCTGGAGGTGGACACCGGCCCGATCCTGGTGCAGGCGGCGGTGCCGGTTCTGGCGGACGATTCAACCGAAAGCCTGGCGGCGCGCATCCACCGCCAGGAGCATCGGATCCTGCCCCTGGCCGTGCAGATCGCGGCCCACCGCCTGGGGCTTCAGGTATAGAGCTGGGGCTTCAGGGATAGAAGGGGAGCAGCGGCAGACCGGTTTCAGCCGGCAGCCCGGCCATCAGGTTGAGGCACTGCACCCCCTGGCCCGCCTGGCCTTTCACCATGTTGTCGATGGCGCTCATCACGATCAGCTGGCCGGTGCGGCCATCCACCTGCACCGACAACAGGGCGCGGTTGGTCTGACGCACCCACTTGGTTGAGGGATAGGTGCCCACCGGCAGCACCTGCACGCAGGGAGCGTGGCGGTAGGCCGCCTCCAGCAGCGTGGTCACGTCCTCGGCGGTGAGCCCGGGATCCCGCAGACGGCCATACACCGTGGCCAATAACCCGCGCACCATCGGGATCAGGTGCGGTGTGAACTGCAGCTGAATGCCATGGCCGGAGGTACGGCTGCAGAGCAGCTCAATCTCACTGGTGTGGCGATGACCCACCACGCCGTAGGGCGCAACCCCTTCCGAGGCCTCCGCCAACAGCAGGTGTTCCTTGGCGGCGCGGCCACCACCGCTGGTTCCGGTTTTGGCATCAATCACGATGCCGCTGGTTTCGATCAGCCCCTGCTTGAGCAGCGGCGTGAGCGCCAGGAGACTGGCGGTGGGAAAACAACCCGGAGCCGCCACCAGCCGCGCTGCGGCGATGCGCTCGGCCTCCCACTCCACCAGGCCATACACAGCCTCGGCGCAGAGTTGGTCGTCGCTGCGGGGGAAGTGACGGGCCTCGGAGGCATACACCTCCTTCCACTGATCGAGGGAGCTGTAGCGGTAGTCGGCGGAGAGATCCACCACCTTCACGCCCCGTTCGAGCAGCGGCGGCACCAGGGTGGAGGCCAGTCCGTTGGGAAGGCTCAGCACCGCTAGATCAGCGGCAGCCGCGATGGCTTCCGGATCGGGGGATTGCACCACCGGATCACCCGGCAGGGGCAGAAACGGCGTGAGTTCGCTCCAGCGTTTGCCGCTGCTGCGCTCACCGCCGAGAAAACTCACCTCCAGCTGGGGATGGCCCTGAAGCAGGCGCAGGGTCTGCAGGCCGCCGTAGCCGGAGGCCCCGATCACCGCAACGCGCTTGCTGGCCATGCCGGGATGTCTGGAACGCCAGATCGTACCGGGCTCTATAAAAGTGTCTGCAGCCCGGACCCTGAGGGTCCTCCACCCCTGAACCAGTCCACGTTCCAGTTCGACACCATCGCCGATGGCCTGGCTGCGATCCGCAATGGCGACATGGTGGTGGTGGTGGATGACGAGAACCGGGAAAACGAAGGCGACCTGATCTGCGCGGCCCAGTTCGCCACACCCGAGCAGATCAACTTCATGGCCACCGAGGCGCGGGGCCTGATCTGCCTGGCGATGGAAGGGGAGCGGCTCGATGCGCTCGACCTGCCCTTGATGGTGGATCGCAACACCGACAGCAACCAGACCGCCTTCACGGTGAGCGTGGACGCCGGCCCTGAGAACGGTGTGAGCACCGGCATTTCGGCGGAAGACCGAGCCCGCACCATCCAGGTGGCGATCCATCCCGGCACCCGGCCCGCCGATCTGCGCCGGCCCGGCCACATCTTTCCGCTGCGGGCCAAGCAAGGGGGTGTGCTGAAGCGGGCGGGCCACACCGAAGCGGCAGTGGATCTGGCCCGCCTCTCTGGGCTCTATCCCGCCGGCGTGATCTGTGAGATCCAGAACGCCGATGGCTCGATGGCACGGCTGCCGCAGCTGGTGGACTACGCCCGCCGCCACGGCCTGCGGCTGATCAACATCGCCGATCTGATCCGCTACCGGCTCGATACGGAGCGCTTCGTGCGGCGCCAGGCGGAAGCGGCCCTGCCGAGTGCCTTCGGTAGCTTCCGGGCCATTGGCTTCCGCAACGAGCTCGATGGCAGCGAGCACGTGGCGATCGTGAAGGGGCAGCCCGAACGGGCCGAAGGGCCCGTGTTGGTGCGGGTGCACAGCGAATGCCTCACCGGTGATGCCTTTGGATCACTGCGCTGCGACTGCCGGCCCCAGCTGGAGGCCGCGCTGCGGATGATCGACGCCGCCGGTGAAGGGGTGGTGGTGTATTTGCGCCAGGAAGGCCGCGGCATCGGCCTGATCAACAAGCTGCGGGCCTACTCCCTGCAGGATGGCGGCCTCGACACGGTGGAGGCCAACGAACGGCTGGGCTTTCCCGCCGATCTCCGCAACTACGGCGTCGGCGCCCAGATCCTCAGCGACCTGGGGGTGCATCGCCTGCGGCTGATCACCAATAACCCGCGCAAGATTGCTGGCCTGGGCGGCTATGGCCTGCAGGTGGAGGATCGGGTGCCGCTGGTGATGGATCCGAGCCAGCACAACGCCGCCTACCTGCAAACCAAGCAGGCCAAGCTCGGCCACCTGATGGACCAACCCAGCGGCCGCGGACCCGCGGCGGTGCTCGCCTGGACCACAACCGCTGTAGACGAGCTGAGCGGCGAAGCCAAGGCGGCTCAATTTCAGGAGCTGCGGGAGTGGTGCAGCGGGCACGGGCTGGAGCTGGAGCTTGAGGAGCACTCCCGCGTGCTGGCTCTGCTCAACCAGCCCGATCTGGCTGTGCTGGTGGCCAGTGGGGATGCGGCGCAGCTGGCTCAGGTGTTGCACACCATGGCCAGTTGGCCGCACACCGGCAGTGTCAGCCTGCTGCTGGCACCGGATAGTCAACGCACCGCCCACCCCAGCAACACCTTGGAGGCGGAACGCCGCCCGTTGGTGGAGCTGCAGGCGAGTCGCCCCCAGCTCCGGGTGGATGCCGGCACGCTGATGCGCTGGAGCTGAGGGCCCGCTGGGGGAACTCAGTCCTGAATGGTCACCGAGGTGATGCGGCTGCCGTTCTTGAGAGCCTGCACCACATCCATGTTGCCGGTGTGGCCGAACACGGTGTGCACGCCATCGAGGTGGGGCTGAGCCTCATGGCAGATGTAGAACTGCGAGCCACCGGTGTTACGGCCGGCGTGGGCCATGGCCAGGGTGCCGGCCTGATGCTTCTGGCTATTGATCTCACAGTCGATCTGGTAGCCGGGGCCGCCGGTGCCGGCCATGCCGCGGGCACCCTCACGGCTGTTGGGGCAACCGCCCTGGGCCATAAAGCCGGGGATCACGCGGTGGAAGGCCAGACCGTCATAGAAGCCGTCCTTGGCGAGCTTCACGAAGTTGGCCACGGTGTTGGGGGCGTCAGCCTCGAACAGGTCCAGTTCGATCGTGCCGGCGTCGGTCACCATCACGGCTTTGGTCACGGCTGAATCAGCACAAACGAGGCTCAGTATGGGCGTTCCGGTAGAAGGGTTGCAGGCGCTACCGAACCATGGCTTCCTCCACCGGTCTGAACCTCACCCAGGCTCGCCTCGGCGTGCTCGGCGGCAGCGGGCTCTACGCCATGGAAGGGCTGGAGAACGTGCAGGAGCTCACGATCGACACCCCCTTCGGCGCACCCTCCGACAGCCTGCGGCTGGGAACCCTCGGCGGCATGGAGGTGGTGTTCCTGGCCCGCCATGGTCGCCACCACACCTACCTGCCCACGGAAGTGCCCTACCGGGCCAACATCTGGGCGATGCGGTCGCTCGGGGTGCGCTGGATCCTCTCCCCCTCGGCGGTGGGGTCGCTGCAGGAGCAGGTGAAACCGCTCGACATGGTGGTGCCCGATCAATTCATCGACCGCACCCATCAACGCCCGATCAGCTTCTTCGGTGAGGGCGCGGTAGCCCATGTGTCGCTGGCCGACCCCTTCTGCCCCAGCCTCAGCCGACTGCTGGCGGATGTGGCCGACAGCCTGATGCCAGCAGGCCGCAGCCTGCACCGCGGCGGCACCTACCTCTGCATGGAGGGTCCGGCCTTCTCCACCCGCGCCGAATCGAACCTCTACCGCAGCTGGGGCTGCTCGGTGATCGGCATGACCAATCACACCGAGGCGCGTCTGGCCCGTGAAGCGGAGATCGCCTACGCCACCCTCGCCATGGCCACCGACTACGACTGTTGGTATGCCGACCACGACAGCGTCACCGTGGAGATGGTGATCGGCAACCTGCGCGCCAACGCCGAACTGGCCACCCAGATCGTGCGCACCACCGCCGAGCGCATTGGCGTCCAGCGCCCCTCAAGCCCCGCCCATCACGCCCTGCGCGATGCCCTGATGACACCGGCCGATCAGGTGCCCGTCGCCACCCGCCGCAAGCTTGATCTATTCACCGAGCCCTACTGGGGCTCAGCCCAAGGCTGAGCGCAGCAGCCCACCGCTGCGGGTGAGCAGGTCTTGGGCTGCTGCAGCGCTGAGGCCCTTGCGGGCCATCAGCACGGCCAGCTTCACCGAGCCGTCGCTGTCGCTGAGAAGCTGGCGGCCCTGCTCACGGCTCACCCCGGCCAGGTCGGAGAGGATGCGCAGGGCGCGGTCCTCGAGCTTGCTGTTGGTGACAGCCACGTCAACCATGCGGTTGCCGTAAACCTTCCCCAGCCGCACCATCACGCCGGTGCTGAGGATGTTGAGGGCCATTTTGGTGGCGGTGCCGGCCTTCAAACGGGTGGAGCCGGTGAGCACTTCCGGGCCCGTGAGCAGCCGGATGTCGATGTCGCAGGGCATCGGCACCTGCTCGGCGGACACGCAGGCCATGGCGATGGCCAGGGCGCCGATGCTGCGGGCATGGCTCAAACCCCCGTGCACATAGGGGGTGGTGCCGCCGGCGGCAATCCCCACCAGCGCGTCCTGGCTGGTGAAGCCACGGACCTCCAGGTCGTCGCGGCCGGCATCGAACAGATCCTCGAGGCCCTCGGAACTGCACAGCAGTGCCGGTGCCCCGCCGGCGAGCACCCCCTGCACTAGCTCGGGGGGGCTGCAAAAGGTGGGCGGGCACTCGGCAGCATCCAGCACTCCCAGCCGACCGGAGGTGCCGGCGCCCAGATAAAACAGCCGGCCGCCGCCGCGCAGGCGCTCGGCGATGGCGTCGATGGCGGCCGAGAGCGCTGGCGCAGCAGCGGCCACAGCCTGCTGCGGGCGCCTGTCCTCTTCCACAAACACCGCCACCAGGTCAGCGGTGCTGAGCGCATCCAGATCGGCGCTGAGCGGGTTGGTCTGCTCGGTGAGCAGATGGCCCCGCTGCACATCCGCGAAGGAGCCGCTCACAGCAGCCCCTCAAGCCGGCGACGGAAATCCTCGAGCTCGGCGTTGCCCGTGCTGATCGGATCCTGCACCTCACCCGTGGCTTCGTCCTGCTCGCGCCAGGAGGTCACATCCATGTTTTTTTCCGGTGGAGCGATCAGCAACCGGTCTTCAGCCGTCTGGGGCAGGAAACCGGCGGGAACGAAGCGCGCCTCGTAGCCGGCGCTGGTGCAGAACTCCTCCATCTCGCGGCGCTCGATCGCCTCCACCGTGGGGGCGGGGAAATCCTGGGCCTCCAGCAGCCCGGCATACCGCTCAGCGTCGTCGCGGTCTTCAAACAACAGCACCACCGTGGTGCCATTCAGCTCGAGGGAATGGATGCCCTCATTGTCGCTGCCGGCATCGAACAGCAGGACGTGGACCGACATCAGGGGGCGATTGCTGGCAGTCAGTGTCTCACTCCTGTCCGCTGCTGCTCAACGCTGTTCACCATCCAGTTCACCGGCCAGTTGCTGCAGTCGGCCATAGAGGGCTTCCTCCGCTTCCGTGAGCGCCTGGGGTACCACCAGGCGGATCTCCACCAGCTGATCGCCGCGTTGATCCGCCAAGCTCATGCCCCGTTGGCGCAAGCGCAGCAAGCGCCCGCTGGAGGAGCCCGGCGGCACCCGCAGCTGCACGGGTCCATCGAGGGTGGGCACCACCACCATGCAGCCGAGGGCACCATCGGCCGGAGAAATATCGAGCTGGAACAACACCCGCAGCCCATCGATGCGCAAGCCCTCCTCGGTGCGCACCCGCAACTGCAGAAAGTGATCGGCACCGCCGGGCGCGACGCCCGCCAGGCGCAGTCGCCAGCCATCCCCCGCCAGGGGCGGCGTCCACACTTCCACGGCGGTGCCGTCGGGAAGCTCGAGTTCCACCCGTTCGCCGTGGAGGGCTTGATCCGGCGTGAGATCCACCACCGACTCGCAATCGGTGCTGGCCATCACCGGCGGCGGTGGAGCCGGCGCGGGGGTCACATCTCCGCGCGGTTCAGGGGCCGCCTGCCGCGGCTCAGGCCTCTCATCGTCGACGGAACGGCGACGTGGACGACCGAACAGCTCGGCGATGTAGTCGTCGAAGTGGGGGAAGCCGCTGGCGAAGGGATCCAGCCCCACCGCAGCAGCGTCCGCGGTATCCAGCCCCTGCTCCCATTGCTGGCGCCGTTTGGGGTCGCTGAGCACCGCATAGGCCTCGTTCACCGCCTTGAACTGCTCCTCGGCATGGGGATCGTTGCCGTTGAGGTCGGGATGCCAACGGCGGGCCTGCTGCCGGAAGGCCCGCTTCAGGGCCGCTGAATCAGCCCCCGGATCGAGACCGAGCACGGCCCAGTGATTCACAGCCGTCGTGCGCGGCGAGGTGCTGGTCACCCGGATCAGTCCTCAGCCCAGGGATCGCCCTCAAAGGGAGCCGGGCGGCTGGGAGCGCGACGGCTGCTCAGCGAGCGCTCACGCTCGTCGGGCTCCTGGTCGTAGCGATCCTCGCGATCACGCTCCTGCTGGTCGTAATGAACATCGTCGTAACGGTCGTCGTCGTAACGAGGCTGCTCGAAACGCGACTGCTCGTAGCGAGGTGTCTGTTCGAAGCGCGGCTGCTGCTCGTAACGGGGTTGTTCGAAGCGCGGCTGCTCGTAGCGCAGCGACTGCTCATAGCGAGGCGTGCTCCACGAGGGTTCGCCCCAGGGATCCCGGGTGCGGCCGCGGCTGTCCCAGTCATCCCAGTCGTCGTCAGCGAACAACTCGTCTTTGATCGAGCCGAGCGTGTTCTTCAATCCCTGCAGCGGACTGCTGTCCTGTTTGCGTTCGCTGGCGAGCCGGCGGTTCAGGCCATAGATCGCCTCCTGCAGCTGGCTCACCGCCAGGTCGAGATCGGCCAGATCACCGGAGGCGAGCTGATCCTGCACATCGCGCACGGCGATCTCAACGGCCCGTTGCTGGCGCTCGGCGCCATAGGGCCCCAGCTCCAGGGCAGCATCCCGCAGCCGGCGCTCGGCCTGGGCCACCAAGGTTTGCGCCCGATTGCGGCGATCGATTTCGGCTTTGCGGCGCCGGTCTTCGCTGGCCTTCTGCTCGGCCTCCTCGATCAGCTGATTGATCTCTTGCTCGCTGAGGTTGGAGCCGCCCTGGATGCTCACGCTCTGCTGGCGGCCCGTGGTGCGGTCGGTGGCCGACACCTGCAGCAAGCCGTTGGCATCGATGTCGAACGACACCTGCACTTGGGGCACCCCACGCGGTGCCGGCGGAATGCCAGAAAGGCGGAAGCGGCCCAGGCTCTTGTTGCCCTCCGCCATCTGGCGCTCGCCCTGGAGCACGTGAATCTCCACCGAGCTCTGGTTGGCCTCGGAGGTGCTGAACAGATCGCTCTTGCGCACCGGGATCGAGGTGTTGCGGGGAATCAACACCTTCATCACCCCACCGATCGTCTCCAGCCCGAGCGAGAGGGGGGTGACGTCGTTGAGCATCAGATCGCGCAGCTCGCCGGTGAGGATCCCCGCCTGCACCGCCGCCCCGATCGCCACCACCTCATCGGGATTCACCGATTGGCAGGGCTCCAGCGGAATCAGGGTGCGCACCATCTGCTGCACCATCGGCATGCGGGTGGAGCCACCCACCAGCACCACATCGTCGATGTCTTCGGCGGCCAGGCCTGAATCCCGCAGGGCGCGTTGCACCGGCCGCAGCAGGCGATCCAGCAGATCCGGGCAGAGACCTTCGAAGGTGCTGCGCTCCAGGGTGGTTTCGATGTGGAGCGGACCGGCCTCGCCCGTGGCGATGAAGGGCAGCGAGATCGGGGTGCTCTGCACACCGCTCAGTTCGATCTTGGCCTTCTCGGCAGCTTCGGTGAGGCGCTGCAGGGCCTGGCGATCGCGGCGCAGGTCGAGGTTGTGCTCCGCCTGGAAAGCATCGGCCAGCCAGTCGACGATGCGGCGATCCCAGTCGTTGCCGCCCAGCTGGGTGTCACCGCTGGTGGCCTTCACATCAAACACGCCCTGGGCGATGCGCAGCACCGACACGTCAAAGGTGCCGCCGCCCAGGTCGAACACCAGCACGCGCTTCACCGTGCTGCGGTCAAAGCCGTAGGCCAACGCCGCCGCCGTGGGCTCGTTCAGGATCCGCTCCACGCTGATGCCAGCCAGGCGGCCGGCATCGCGGGTGGCCTGGCGCTGGGCGTCATTGAAATAGGCGGGAACGGTGATCACCGCCGCTTCCACCGGCTCACCCAGATAGGTGCTGGCGTCATCCACCAACTTGCGCAGGATGCTGGCCACCAGCTCCTCCGGCGCGTATTCCCGCTCGGTGGCGGGACACACCACGCGCACGTTGCCCTGGTCGTTGGCCCGCACCGTGTAAGGCACCGAGAGGCTGCCGTCGTCGAGCTCGTCCCACTGGCGGCCCACAAACCGCTTGAGGTTGGCGAAGGTGTTGCGGGGGTTGAGCACCAACTGGCGCCGGGCGAGCTGGCCCACCAGCAGCTCCGAGTCTTTGCTGAAACCCACCACCGACGGCGTTGTGCGACCGCCCTCCGCGCTGGCAATCACCTGCGGGCGACCACCCTCCAGCACCGCCACCACCGAATTGGTGGTGCCCAGGTCGATGCCAACGATCCGTGCCAACTGACTGCTGCGCCCCCGGGATTGTTGCCTAACGCCCAACGGTAACGGGCCTGAGCCAGACCTTTAGATTTGGCCCAGGTAAAGATCCCCATGGCAGCGGGTGTGCGCCCCGAACTCTTCTCGCAGCGGCGGCGCCCCCTCTGGGAGCTGCTGATCGATCGGGGCTTCCACAAGGTTGTGGTGTTGCTGGCCGCTGTGGTGGGGCTGGTGCTGTTCGGGATCCTGCTCACCGTGGTGGGGGGATCGCGGGAGGCCGTGCTGCGCTTCGGCCTCGGCTTCATCACCAATTCCGATTGGGATCCGCTGGCGGAGCACTACGGCGCCTTCACCGCCATCTACGGCACCCTGGTGAGTTCGCTGCTGGCCCTGCTGATCGCCGTGCCGCTGGGGGTGGGAACAGCGGTGTTCCTCACGGAAAACATCATTCCCCTGGCGGTGCGTCAGGTGCTTGGCGTGATGGTGGAGCTGCTGGCGGCGATTCCTTCGGTGGTGCTGGGCCTCTGGGGCATCTTTGTGATGGAGCCCTTCCTGCGGCCCGGATTGGAAACCCTGCACCGGCTGCTGGGCTGGATTCCATTCTTTTCCACCACGCCCCAGGGCCCGGGCATGGCCCCGGCGGTGCTGATCCTGGTGGTGATGATCCTGCCGATCATCACGGCCATCTCCCGCGATTCGCTGATGCAGGTGCCGATCAGCCTGCGCCAGGCCGCCTACGGAGTGGGCAGCACCCGCTGGGGCGCAATTGTTCAGGTGATCCTGCCGGCGGCGCTGTCGGGCATCACCGGTGGCGTGATGCTGGCGTTGGGTCGGGCCATGGGCGAAACCATGGCCGTCACGATGTTGATCGGCAACTCCAACACCTTCAGCCTCAGCCTGCTGGCGCCCGCCAACACCATCTCCTCAATGCTCGCCAACCAGTTCGGTGAGGCCGACGGCCTGCAGGTGTCAGCGTTGATGTATGCGGCCCTGGTGTTGATGCTGCTCACCCTGGCGGTGAACCTGCTGGCCCAGCTGGTGGTGCGCCGCCTCAGCCTGAAGATGTGAGCGCCGCGATGACGTCCTTCACCCGAGGCTCCCTCACCCTCCAGCCGAGCCTCCCCCGCAACCGCTGGAACCAACTGCTCACCCTTGTGGCGGGCCTGTTCACGGCCCTGGCGGTGCTGCCACTGATCGTGGTGATCGCCTATGTGCTGTTCAAGGGCGGCTCGCTGATCACGGTGCGGCTGCTCACCGAGCTGCCGCCTCCCCCCGGCCTGGAGGGTGGCGGCATCGGTAACGCGATTCTGGGCACCCTGCTGGTCACCCTGGTGGCCTCGCTGATCGCCGTGCCCGTGGGGGTGGGCTCAGGCGTTTATCTGGCGGAATACGCCAAGGGCGGCGCTTTCTCCCGCTTCGTGCGCTTCGGCGCCAATGTGCTGGCCGGCGTTCCCTCGATCATCTGCGGGGTGTTCGTGTATGGCCTGATCGTGAGCACCCGGGTGTTTTTCGGGCAGAGCTACAGCGCCATGGCCGGAGGCATTGCCCTGGCGGTGTTGATGCTGCCCACGGTGATCAAAACCACCGATGAAGCCCTGAAGCTGGTGCCGCAGGAGCTGCGCTGGGGGGCGATGGGTGTTGGCGCCTCGCGCTTTATCACCATCAGCCGCATCACCCTGCCTGCAGCCTTTTCACCGATCGCCACCGGGGTGGTGCTGGCCATCGCCAGGGCGGCCGGTGAAACAGCTCCGCTGATCTTCACGGCCCTGTTCTCACCCTTCTGGCCGGAGGGGTTGTTCAACCCGATCGCCTCGATGTCGGTGTTGATCTACAACTTCGCGATCATGCCCTACGACGCCCAGATCGCCCTGGCCTGGGCCTCGTCGTTTGTGCTGGTGGTGATGATCCTGGCCGCCAATCTGCTGGCTCGCTGGCTGGGCCGCTTCAACCGTCCGTGAGTCCCTCTGCTGTGTCGCTTCCGATGACCGACTCCTCCACCTGCCTCGCGCTCGAGAACGTGAGCATCAGCTACAGCGGGCAGCTGGCCGTGAGCGGTGTGTTCATGAACATCCCCAGGGGCAAGGTCACCGCCTTCATCGGCCCGTCGGGCTGCGGCAAGAGCACGGTGCTGCGGGCGCTCAACCGCATGAACGACCTGATCGAGGGCTGCGCCCTCACGGGCCGCGTGGTGTTCGACGGCCACGATCTCTACGACCCGCGGGTGGACGCCGTGGAGGTGCGCCGCCGCATCGGCATGGTGTTCCAGAAACCCAATCCCTTCCCCAAGAGCATCTACGAAAACATCGCTTTCGGAGCCCGCATCAATGGCTTCCGCGGCGACATGGATGAGCTGGTGGAGCGAGCGCTGCGCAAGGCGGCGCTGTGGGATGAAACCAAGGACAAACTGCGCGAGAGCGGCTATGCCCTCTCCGGCGGACAGCAGCAACGGCTCTGCATCGCCCGGGCGATTGCCATTGAGCCGGAAGTGATCCTGATGGATGAACCCTGCTCCGCCCTCGATCCGATCTCCACCCTCAAGATCGAGGAGATGATGCACGAGCTGCGCAAGAGCTACACGATTGTGATCGTGACCCACAACATGCAGCAGGCGGTGCGCGTCAGCGACTACACCGGTTTTTACAACGTAACGGCCCAACCGGGCAGCGATCGCAAGGTGGGTGCGCTGGTGGAATTTGCCGAAACCGTGAACATCTTCAACGCGCCCAAGCAGCAGGCCACCCAGGATTACGTCACCGGTCGGTTCGGCTAAGCTCCAATCAGCACCGATTCGAACATAAAAAAACCGCCTCGAGAGGCGGTGGGTCGTTCAGCGAATCGCTGGTGACCTGAAGAACGGAGAGGGAGGGATTCGAACCCTCGATAGAGTTGCCCCTATACAGCATTTCCAGTGCTGCGCCTTCGACCACTCGGCCACCTCTCCGTGGGAGGGGGGCTTTTGCTGCGTCAACAGGTGACGCGGCTGCGCGGGGCAACATTGAGAATGTAGCAGTCACCACGTCCTTCGCCGGTTGCTGCCATGGGCACCCATCCGATCACGGTTCACTGGCGCCAGGAAAACCGCACGATCCGTCTGAACGTGCCGGAGGGCGACTACATCCTGCGCAGCTTCGAGCAGCAGGGCGAACCGCTGCCCTTCAGTTGCCGCAACGGCTGCTGCACCGCCTGTGCCGTGCGCGTGTTGGACGGTGTGATCGATCAACGTGAAGCCCTGGGCCTGTCGCGGGAGGTGCGCCGTGAGGGCTACGGCCTGCTCTGCGTGGCGCGGGCCACCGGCCCCCTCGAGGTGGAAACCCAGGACGAGGACGAGGTGTATGAGCTGCAATTCGGCCGCCATTTCGGCCGTGGCAAGGTGCGAGCCGGCCTGCCGCTGGATGAGGAATGAACGAGAGCACGATGCAGCAGCGCCTCTCAGATCAGAGCTTTCAGGCCTCCGGCCTCAGCCTCACGGAGCTGGAGCGGTTGGCGGGCGTAGCCCGGCTGGCCGCTGAAGCCGGTGCCGCGGTGTTGCGACACCATTTCGGCCAGCTGGAGCGCGTGCGCGAAAAGGGCCGCGCCGGCGACTTGGTGACCGAGGCCGATGAGGCCGCCGAAAAGGCCGTGCTGGCTGTGTTGGAGCAGCACACCCCCGAGTTCGGGGTGTTGGCGGAAGAGAGCGGCCGCCGCGCCGGCTGGGGCTCGGCCCTGGAGTGGTGTGTGGATCCGCTTGATGGCACCACCAACTACGCCCACCGCTATCCCTTCTTCTGCACTTCGGTGGGGCTCACCTGGAACGGTCAGCCCCTGCTTGGAGCTCTGGCGGTGCCGGCCCTGGATCAGCTCTATTGGGCCGCGCCGCAGCTGGGGGCCTGGTGCAACAACAGCGCCATGGCGGTGAGCGGCTGTGAGGCCCTGAGCCAGTCGCTGCTGGTCACCGGCTTCGCCTACGACCGCCACCAGCGGCTGGACAACAACTACGCCGAATTCGCCTGGTTCACCCACCGCACCCGGGGCGTGCGGCGCGGCGGTGCAGCGGCGGTGGATCTGGCCTTCGTGGCCGAAGGCCGTCTCGATGCCTACTGGGAGCGCGGCCTGTCCCCCTGGGATCTGGCCGCCGGCGTGGTCCTGGTGGAGCAAGCCGGCGGTGTGGTTTGCGCCTACGACGGCGGCCCTGCACAGCTGGCGGAGGGGCGGTTGATCGCCTGCACCCCTGGCCTGCGCCAAGCCCTGATCGAGGGCCTGGCCGCCTGCAAGCCGCTCACGGGCGCCAGTTTCGGAGCGCCGGAACTGGATCAGGCCACTCCATAGGATCGGCGGCAGTTTCGAAGCCCCGCCTCCATGGCCCTGCAACCCGCTGCCGGCGCCAGGGATCTCAACCCCAGGGAGGTGGAGGGCAACCGCTGGCTGTGCGATCAGCTGGCTGAGGTGTATCGGGGTTGGGGCTACGCGGAAGTGGCGCCACCGCTGGTGGAGCGGTTGCAAACGCTGGAAGCCGGCGGCGGCATCGCTGAGCAGGAGTTGATGCGACTGGCCTCCGACGATCCGTTGGGGTTGCGACCGGAGATGACCGCCTCGATAGCACGGGCCGCCTGCACCCGGATGGCCGCACGGCC
The DNA here is from genome assembly GCA_016882545.1 of Cyanobacteria bacterium M_surface_10_m2_179. Lineage (GTDB taxonomy): Bacteria > Cyanobacteriota > Cyanobacteriia > PCC-6307 > Cyanobiaceae > Vulcanococcus. Next base: position 29,226 of record VGPW01000012.1, read on the forward strand.
CAGACCGCTGCGGTTGTGGAGCTCTGGGCCGGTGTTCCGCAGCACCGTGAGCGATACAGGCCAGAACCGCCTGGAGGAACAGCTGCAGAGCGGTGTGGAACTGGTGGGCGCCGATGCCAGCCAGGCGCTGGTGGCGGATGCGGAACTGCTGCGGCTGCTGCTGGCCTGCCTGCGCCAGCTGGGAATCTCGGCCGCCCATCAACCCACGCTGCTGATCGGCCACCACGCTGTGCTGGCGGCGCTGCTCGACCAGGTGCCCACCGAGCAACGCCTGTCCACACGCCAGGCCCTGATCAATTACGACCCCCTGAGCCTGGCGGCCCTCGAGCTGCCGGCCCACCAACGCCAGGGCCTGCAGCAGCTGATGCGCCTGCGGGGAGAGCCTGAAGCGGTGCTCTACCAGCTGGAACAACTGCTGGGCCCCAAGCCGCTGCTGGAGCAGCTTGCCGGCACCCTGAGCACCGTGTCCGCTGTGGCCTCCCGGCAGGGCGTGCGCCTGCAGCTCGACCCCAGCTTCCAACCCCACTTCGACCTCTACGACGGGCTGGTGCTGAAGCTGGTGTGCCAGGGCCCGGTGGCGCCGGTGGAGATTGCCAGCGGCGGCCGCTACGACGCGCTGGTGGCCCGCTTCGGCGGTGTTGCGGGCGGCATGGGCTTCAGCTTCCAGGTGGAGGCGATCCGGGAGCTGCTCGGCACCGACGCCACGGCACCAGAGCGGCCGCCGATCACGCTGGTGAGCTATGCCGCGCCCGAGTTGCTGGGCAAGGCGCTCGATCAGCTGGAGCAGCTGCATGGCCAGGGCCAACGGGCTGAACTGCTGCAGCAGAGCTGCGCCAGCGAAGCCGAAGCCACGGCCCTGGCCGGCGAGCGGGGCTGCTGCAGCTGCCACTGGATCGCTTCCTAGGATCCGCCCACTCGCACGGCAGCACCGATGGCCCACACGATCGTCACCGACGTCTGCGAAGGGGTGGCCGATTGCGTGGATGCCTGCCCGGTGGCCTGCATCAACCCCGGCAGCGGCGCCAACGCCAAGGGCACGGCGTTTTATTGGATTGATTTCGACACCTGCATCGACTGCGGCATCTGCCTGCAGGTGTGCCCTGTGGCCGGCGCGATCCTGCCGGAGGAAAAGCCTGATCTGCAGCGTGCCGGCTGATGAGCAGCCAGTGGGACAACTTTCTGCGCAACCTGGGTGAGTGGCGCGGCAGCTTCGCCAGCCTCGATGCAACAGGGGCTGTGGTGGAGAGCACGCCCTCGATCCTCACGCTGGAGCAAGGCGGGGAGGAGCGGCTGGTGCACTTCCGGCTGCGCCGCTTAGCCGATGGCGATCTCAACGGCACACCCAGCCGCGACATGAGCGAGGACTACCGCAACCTCGGCAAGCAGGTGGTGTTCTTCGAGAGCGGCACCTTCTGCAAGGGCCGCCTGCAGGTGGCGCCGGGCACGCCCTTCGGCGGTGAATTCGGGTTCATCCAGGGCGACCGCCGCCACCGGCTGGTGCAGCTGCACGACGAGGGCGGCACGTTCAGCCAGCTGGTGCTGATCCGCGAATTCCGGGCCGGCAGTAACGCCCAGGAAGTCCCGCCGCTCAGCCTCGATCAACTTCAAGGCAGCTGGAGCGGCACCGCCTCCACCATCAGCGCCGACTGGCCCGAACCCGATCGGGCGGAGTGCCGCTTTGAGGTGCATGGCGACGGCCACCAGGGCCTGCGCATCGACAGCCACATCGGCAGCAACAACGAAAGCGTTGCAGCGGGCAGCGGCGATCCTTCACGCCAGCTCACCTGGATGGCCGATGGTGGCTACCACCTCACCCCACGCCAGGTGGATCACCGCAGTGCCTTTGCGGTGGAGGCCGGCTGGCTCACCGCTCCAGATCGGCTGGAGCGGCTGATCCGCCGCTACGACGCCAGCGGTGGCTGGACATCAGCCACCCAGATCCTGGCCAGCCGTGTCTGAACCCAGCGGCCAGGAACGCCTGCAGAAGCTGGGACGCTTTGGGCTACGGGCCCTGCGCATCGCCGCCAGCACCGTGTCGTTGGTTGAGCTGCTGCGCTCGGAGTGGACCGGAGGCATCGCCGCCGGCGTGGCCTGGCTGGTGTTTGTGCAGGTGGAGCGACGGCTGCCGGGGGAATCGGGCGAGGCCTAGGCCCGCGGGTCGGTTTCCTGCCCATGGCGGCCCCTTGGCGGGCTGGCCTGCCGCAGGTGAGTCTGGAGCCACGTTGCTTTTTCACGCTGTGGTGCTGCAGGCGGAACAGGGCCAGATCCAGATCCACACCGAAAACATTTTCCCGATCATCAAGAAGGCCGTGTACAGCGGCCATGAGGTGTTCCTGCGGGAGCTGGTGAGCAATGGCGTGGATGCCATCAGCAAGCGCCGCATGGCGGCCATGGCCGGCGACTGCAGCGAAGGCCCCGAGGGCAAGATCTCGATCCGCATCGACCGCGAAGCCAAAACGCTCACCATCACCGACAACGGCATCGGCATGACGGCCGATGAGGTGAAGCGCTACATCAACCAGGTGGCCTTCTCCAGCGCCGAAGACTTCCTGGAGAAGTACAAGCAGGAGAACGACGCGATCATCGGTCACTTCGGCCTTGGCTTCTATTCGAGCTTCATGGTGGCCAAGCAAGTTGAGCTGGTGACCCGCTCCGCCCGCGAGGGCAGCGAAGCGGTGCGCTGGAGCTGCGATGGCTCCCCCAACTTCAGCCTGGAGGCAGCCGAGCGCAGCGAAGCCGGCACCGATGTGATCCTCCACCTGATGGAGGAAGAAGAGGAGTACATCGAGCCGGCGCGCATCCGCACGCTGATCACCACCTACTGCGACTTCATGCCGGTGGAGGTGCAGCTCGAGGGTGAAACCGTGAACAAGCGGGAAGCACCCTGGCGCAAGAGCCCCCGCGATCTCACCGACAACGACTACATCGAGCTCTACCGCTACCTCTACCCCTTCCAGGGCGATCCGCTGCTCTGGGTGCACCTCAACACCGACTACCCCTACAACCTCCAGGGCATCCTCTACTTCCCCAAGTCCACCGGCCGCGCCGACTGGGAGAAGGGCGAGATCAAGCTCTACTGCAACCAGGTGTTCGTGAGCGATTCGATCAAAGAGGTGGTGCCCCGCTACCTGCTGCCCCTGCGCGGCGTGATCGATTCGCCCGATATCCCCCTGAACGTGAGCCGTTCAGCTCTGCAAACCGACCGGCGCGTGCGCTCGATCGGTGGCTTCGTGGCCAAGAAGGTGGCCGATCGGCTGAAGGAGCTGCATCGCGATGAGCCGAAGCGCTACGCCGAGATCTGGGAATCCCTGGCGCCGTTCATCAAGATCGGGGCCATGGAGGATGAGAAGTTCGCCGATCAAGTGGCTGAGCTGGTGCTGTTCGGCACCACCGCGGCTGCTGGAGAGGGGGAGAACCCAGATCCGATCCCTGGCGAGAACAACAAAACCTTCACCACGCTGTCGAGCTATCGCTCCCGCCTCAGCGCAGAGAGCGACAAACGCATCCTCTACTGCACCGATGAGGCAGGCCAGGCCGGAGCGCTCTCCCTGTGGAAGAGCCAGGGCGCTGAGGTGTTGCTGGCCGACACCTTCATCGACACCCAATTCATCCCCTGGCTGGAATACCGCCACGAGGAGCTGAAGTTCCAGCGCGTTGACAGCGAACTCGACGACTCCCTGCAGGAGAAGGAGAGCGAACTGAGCGATG
>VGPW01000013.1 GCA_016882545.1 Cyanobacteria bacterium M_surface_10_m2_179
GGGTGACGTACTGCGGTGCACCCTCAAATGGCGCGCTGAAGCGGAACAGCTTGCGGTTGGAGCCCCAGCCGGCGCTCTCCTGTGCTTCTTCGCCGATGTCGCGCAGGTAGGGAACGGTTTCCTCCCCGAACACCTGGGCGTATTCCATGCTGTTCACCAGCGCATCCACTAGGCCCTTGAGGCCCTGGGCGGACACGATGTCGAAGTAGCGGGTGAATTCCTCGCGGGAGCTGATGCCACGGCCGAGGAAGTGGCGGAAGGCCAGCTCCACCACGCGGCTGTTAACGAAGCGCCCGTAGAACTGCTGCTGGTAGTCCTTGCTGTGGCCCAGCGAGCGGATGAACTCCCGCATCGAGATGTCGCCCTGGCGCACCTGGGTGGCTTCCACCGGGCAGGGCACCTGGCTGTAGGCCTTGGCGATGTCGCGTTCGAACACCTGGCGGTAGGCGGCACGCACCACCTCGGCTTTCTGAGCGCCCGTCATGCCCGGCTTCATGTTGAACCGCTGGGCTTTGCCCTGGGCGGCCAGGGCATAGATCGCCGGCAGTTGCAGGCCCTGATTTTCGGGGCTGCCCAGGCGCTGGCGGGGCGACGGGGTGGGAACGGCCAGCTCTTCGATCAGCACGTTGAAGCTGTCGATCAGCAGCTGGCGGGCTTCCGGCAGATCCTTGAGCAACTCAGCGGCACCGGCGCGCATCTCTTGCAGGGCCACGTTGGTGGCGGCCAGAGAGCAACCCTTTTCGAGCACATCGCGCAGCCCGCGGGTGTTCACCCGCAGGATGCTGGGGTCGCCTGCCACCACGGCGTAGCCCACATAACGCAGGAACCAGGCCAGGTCGCGGATCGATTTCTTCATCCGCTCGGTGCCGTAGCGGGCCACCGAGATCGGGCTGAAGCCGGTGGGCAGCACCACGCGCACATCGGCATCACCGCCGGCGCCTTCGAGCAGGCGGGTGAAGGCGTTGCCGCGCTTGTTGGCGCCGCTGGCGCCGGCGAAGGTTTGCACCGACTGCTGGAACGCTGCCTGGTCGGTGGCCAGGGGTGTGGCGCCGCTGGCGGCCACGGGCGTCAGAGGTGCGTCGAGATACGAGAGCGGCGTGCCACCGGCAAAGATGCGGCTGGCGGCGCGGGCCACGATCGTCTCGGCGTTGGCTGAGACACGGCGGGCGGCTTCCACCCGCAGCTGACCGCTCTGGAAGAAGGTCACCAGGGTGTTCAGCTCACCGCCATCGAGGAAGCGGTCCTGCTGTTCCGCCTCGCGGACGCTGGAGAGCGGCAGGGTGTCGTAGCGCTGAGGAGCAACCCTGCTGCTGCCGCTGCTGGCGGTCACAGTCATGGAGGAGAGCGAACCGGGCCAAGGCACGTTACGGCTGGCCCTCAGGCCTCCTGGCCCCCCATGAACAAATGTTTGCAGCCGCGTTGCTCGGGGGCTCCGTTCGGGGTGTGGTCCATGAAATGCTCGACCGAGATCGGAGCTGCCTCCAGCGCCATGACCCAGGCCCCGGCTGATGCCGCCACCCCGGTGGTGAGCGCCTTCTACGACCGTTTCCCCTATCCCGGCGACCCCCTTCAAGACGGGCCGCCGCCCGGATACAACTGGCGCTGGTGCGTGGATGCCGCCTACGCCGCCTGCACCGGTGCCTTGCCGCCGCAGCAACCAGCCGGCCAGCCTCTGCGGATTCTCGATGCCGGCTGCGGCACGGGGGTGAGCACCGACTACCTGGCTCACCTCAACCCGGGCGCCGAGATCCTGGCGGTGGATATTTCGCCCGGCACGCTTGAGGTGGCCCGCGAGCGCCTGCGTCGCTCCGGCGGCCACCAGCAGGCCAGCGTGCGCATCGAGAACTGCAGCCTGCTGGAGCTGGAGGGCGAGGGGCCCTTCGACTACATCAATTCCGTGGGGGTGCTGCACCACTTGCGCGAACCGGAGGCGGGGCTCAAGGCTCTGGCGGCTCTGCTGAAACCGGGTGCCCTGCTCCACTTGTTTCTGTATGCCGATGGGGGCCGCTGGGAGATCCACCGCACCCAGCGTGCCCTCACGGCCATGGGCGTGGGCACCGGCGACGAGGGGCTGCGGCTCGGCCGGCGTTTGCTGGCGGAGCTCCCTGAGCACAACCGCCTGCGGCGCCACCACGAGCAGCGTTGGCTGATCGACTGCGCCGCCGATGCCAACTTCGCGGATATGTATCTGCATCCGCAGGAGACCAGCTACAACCTCGACCGGTTGATGGCCTTTGTGGCCTCGGCGGATCTGGAGTTCGCCGGCTTCTCCAACCCGCAGGTGTGGGATCCGGCGCGGCTACTGCAGGGTGAGCTGCTGGAGCGGGCCCGGGTCCTGCCGGCTCAGCAGCAATGGCGGCTGGTAGAAGACCTCGATCCCGATATCAGCCATTTCGAGTTTTTCCTGGCCAAGCCGCCGCTGCAGCGCTGCTGCTGGGACAACGACAGCCAGCTTCTGGCTGCCACCGGCGAGCGCAACCGCTGCCTCTGGGGCTGGCCGGGAACGGCCCTGCTGGATTCCGACATGGCGCCCCTCGATCTCAGCGCCGACGGCCTGGCCCTGATGCAGGCCCTGGAGCAGGCACCGCAGCCCCTGCCGATCGGTTCTCTCCCCTTGGGCTGGCCCCAGGGGCAGATAGCCGCTGTGGCAAGGGAACTGCTCCAGCAGCGGGTGCTGCTGCTTCGGCCGGGTCAGGGCACTGCTGCGTGATAGATTCCGCGCGCCTTTTCAGAGCGCAGGAGCCCTTGCTGGCAACCCCCCCGCTCCCTCACAACAGCAACGCTTCATCCGAGGCGTTCAGCGTTGAGGGCGTGGATCAGGAGCCGGCTTCCGGGAATGCTGAAGCTCTGAATCCCCTGTCGCCTGGGGAGGCTGTTTCAGCCCCACCCGACGACTACCTAAGGCTCCAGCAGCGCTTGCTTCTGGCCACGTTGATGGTTGCCGCGATTGCGGTACTCATCACCGCCCTGGTCTTCGACCTTCACATCGCCGGCTCTCTGCTGGTGGGTGCCCTCGCCGGACTGCTCTACCTGCGGCTTCTCGCCCGCAGCGTTGGCAAGCTCGGCAGCGGTGCCAAGAAGGTGGGCAAAACGCAGCTGCTGGTGCCCGTTGTGTTGGTGCTGGCCTCCACTCGCCTGCCCCAGTTAGAGCTGCTGCCGGCCCTGCTCGGCTTCCTGCTCTACAAACCCGCTCTGATCCTTCAGGTTCTGCTCGACTCCTGAGCCGGCCTTCTCCCTGAACCGTCGCTTCCGCGACACCGAACGCACAGCCCGATGGGTTTCTTGCCACTCGCCTTGCCCCTCGCCGAACTGGAGGTTGGCCAGCACCTTTATTGGCAGCTGGGGAATCTCAAGATTCACGGCCAGGTGTTCATCAGCTCCTGGGTGGTGATCGGCGCTCTGCTGGCCTTCGTGCTGGTGGGCAGCCGCAAGATGGAGCGCGATCCGCGCGGCATGCAGAACCTGCTCGAGTTTCTGTGGGATTACATCCGTGATCTCGCCCGCGAACAGATCGGTGAGAAGGCCTACCGCGATTGGCTGCCCTTCATCGGCACCCTGTTCCTGTTCATCTTTGTGTGCAACTGGGGCGGCGCCCTGGTGCCTTGGAAGCTGATTCATCTGCCCAGCGGTGAACTCGGCGCCCCCACCGCTGACATCAACACCACCGTGGCCCTGGCCCTGTTGGTGTCGTTGGCCTACTTCTATGCCGGTCTGAGCCGCAAGGGATTCCGTTACTTCGAGTACTACGTGGAGCCGACCCCGATCATGCTCCCGTTCAAGATCATCGAAGACTTCACCAAGCCGCTGTCCCTGTCCTTCCGTCTGTTCGGCAACATCCTTGCTGACGAACTGGTGGTGGCCGTGCTGGCGTTCCTGGTGCCCCTGCTGGTGCCCCTGCCCGCCATGGTGCTGGGCCTGTTCACCAGTGCGATTCAGGCTCTGATTTTCGCCACCCTCGCCGGCAATTACATCGGCGAAGCGGTGCACGAAGAGCATCACTGAGGCCCTGCCTCAACCCCGCCAGAGCGATCACCCCTCTCTGGCAAACTCTCTGCGCGCAGGTCCGGCACGATCCGGGCCCATCTCGAGTCAATCCGAGATGTCCCAGGCGCAGGGATAACGTCCCGGTTCCCGTCCGCGCTCTCCCAGCGCCCACCATCCTTCGTTCCAACATGGATTCCATCACCTCCGCTGCGTCTGTTATCGCGGCTGGTCTGGCTGTCGGCCTCGGCGCCATCGGCCCTGGTATCGGTCAGGGCACCGCAGCCGGTTCCGCTGTTGAAGGCATCGCTCGTCAGCCTGAGGCTGACGGCAAGATCCGCGGCACCCTGCTGCTGTCCCTGGCCTTCATGGAAGCTCTCACCATCTACGGCCTCGTGGTCGCACTGGTGCTGCTGTTCGCCAACCCCTTCGCCGGCTGATCGCGTTTGAGGTGAGCAGAGGCTCGGTCACCGACTGAGCCTCTGCACTTTCATTCACCTCACCTCATCTGCACGCGACTGCTTTCATCCGCCCGCACCCCCGCCTCATGACCAGCTGGCTCCTGCTTGGTGCAACGGAGGGAGGTCTGTTTGACCTCGATGCCACCCTGCCGCTGATGGCGGTTCAGGTGGTTCTCCTCACCTTCATCCTCAATGCTCTGTTCTTCCGCCCCGTCGGACGGGTTGTGGAAGAGCGCGAGGGCTACATCACCACCAGCCGTGCCGAGGCCAAGCAAAAGCTGGCCCAGGTTGAGCGTCTGGAGGCGGATCTGCGTGAGCAGCTCAAGGAGGCCCGCAAAGCCACCCAACAGCTGATTCAGGAAGCGGAGCAGGATTCCGACAAGCTCTATCGCGAAGCGCTGGCTACGGCCACCGCCGAAGCGAATGCCTCCCGCGAACAGGCGCGTCGTGAAATCGATGCCCAGCGGGAGTCGGCCCTTGGCCAGCTCAAGGGCGACGCCGACAAGCTCGGCGCCCTGATCGTCGACCGTCTGCTGGCCGCCCAATGACTTTCCCAAGCCTTTTCGCCAACCACGGTGGCTTTGGTCTCAACCTCGACGTGTTCGAGACCAACATCATCAACCTGGCGATCGTCATCTTCGTTCTCTACAAGTTTCTGCCCAACTTCCTGGGCGGCATCCTGGAGCGGCGTCGGGCGATCATCCTGGCCGATCTGAAAGATGCCGAAGAGCGTCTGGCCAGTGCCACCACCCAGCTCGCGCAGGCCCAGAAGGACCTGACCGAAGCCCAGCAGAAGGCCGAGCAGATCCGTGCCGACGGCAAGGCCCGTGCCCACGCCATCCGTCAGGAGAGCGAGATGCGCACCATCGAGGAGATGGCCCGTCTCAAGCAGGGCGCCGTTGCTGATCTCAACGCCGAGGCCGCTCGCGTCAGCGACCAGCTGCGCCGTGAAGCCGCCCGCCTCGCCATCGAGCAGGCGCTGGCCACCCTTCCCGGCAAGCTCAACGCCAATGCCCAGGCCCAGCTGGTGAGCCAGTCCATCAAAAACCTGGGGAACGCCTGATGCCACTGCTCAACACGATCACCACCCCCTACGCCGAGGCGTTCCTGCAGGTGGCTGAAAGCCGCAAGGAAACCGACGAGGTGGTGGATCAGGCCAAGGCCGTTCTCGCCCTTTGGCAGCAATCCCCCGAACTGCGGGAGGCCATGGCCTCTCCGGTGCTTGAGGTGGAGGCCAAGAAGGCCGCACTTGAAAAGCTGTTCACCGATCAGCTCACCCCCTCCTTCGTGAACCTGCTGAAGCTGCTGGCCGACCGCCAGCGCATCGGAGTTCTCGATGCCGTGCTGGAGCGTTTGCTCGAGCTCTACCGCGAGCAGCGCAACATCGCGCTCGCCACCGTGACCTCGGCCACTGCTCTGAACGAAGAGCAGCAAGCCGAGCTCAGCAAGAAGGTTCAGGCCGTGGCCGGGACCGACAAGCTGGAGATCAACCTCGAGGTGGATGCCGATCTGATCGGCGGTTTCGTCGTCAAGGTTGGCTCCAAGGTGATCGACGCCAGCCTCGCGGGTCAGGTGCGTCGCCTCGGACTGGCGCTGGCCAAGGTGAGCTAGCTCCGCACCCGTACCCCCTTCTCACCCCCGTCCTCAACTCCAACGCCTCCCATGGTTTCCATCCGCCCCGACGAGATCAGCGCGATCCTCAAGCAGCAGATCGCTGACTACGACAAGTCGGTTTCCGTCAGCAACGTCGGCACCGTGCTGCAGATCGGCGACGGCATCGCCCGTGTTTATGGCCTGGAGCAGGTCATGGCCGGTGAGCTGGTGCAGTTTGAAGACGGAACCGAAGGCATCGCTCTCAACCTCGAGGACGACAACGTCGGTGCCGTGCTGATGGGCGAAGGCCGCGGCATCCAGGAAGGCAGCACGGTGAAGGCCACCGGCAAAATCGCCTCCGTGCCCGTGGGCGACGCCATGCTCGGCCGCGTGGTGAACCCCCTCGGTCAGCCCATCGACGGCAAGGGTGAAATCGCCACCACCGAGACCCGTCTGATCGAGTCGATGGCGCCTGGCATCATCCAGCGCAAGTCGGTGCATGAGCCCATGCAAACCGGCATCACCGCCATCGACGCGATGATCCCCATCGGCCGCGGCCAGCGCGAGCTGATCATCGGTGACCGCCAGACTGGCAAAACCGCCATCGCGATCGACACGATCATCAACCAGAAGGGCGAAGACGTTGTCTGCGTCTACGTGGCTGTAGGCCAGAAGGCCGCATCCGTGGCCAACGTGGTGGAAGTGCTGCGCGAGAAAGGCGCTCTCGACTACACCATCGTGGTAGCCGCCAACGCCTCCGAATCGGCTGCTCTCCAATACCTGGCTCCCTACACCGGCGCCGCCATTGCTGAGTCGTTCATGTACAAGGGCAAGGCCACCCTGGTGATCTACGACGACCTCACCAAGCAGGCCCAGGCTTACCGCCAGATGTCGCTGCTGCTGCGTCGTCCTCCCGGTCGTGAGGCCTACCCCGGCGACGTGTTCTATTGCCACAGCCGTCTGCTCGAGCGTGCCGCCAAGCTCAGCGATGCCATGGGCAAGGGCTCGATGACTGCCCTGCCGATCATCGAAACCCAGGCTGGCGACGTGTCCGCCTACATCCCCACCAACGTGATCTCGATCACGGATGGTCAGGTGTTCCTCAGCTCCGACCTGTTCAACTCCGGTCTGCGCCCTGCCATCAACGTGGGTATCTCGGTGAGCCGTGTGGGCGGTGCTGCCCAAACCAAGGCCATCAAGAAGATCGCCGGCACCCTGAAGCTGGAACTGGCTCAGTTCGACGAACTGGCCGCCTTCTCCCAGTTCGCCTCCGACCTCGACGCCGCCACCCAGCAGCAGCTGGCTCGCGGTAAGCGTCTGCGCGAGATCCTCAAGCAGCCCCAGTTCAGCCCCCTGATCCTGGCCGAGCAGGTTGCTGTGGTTTACGCCGGTGTGAAGGGCCTGATCGACGAGGTGCCTGTGGAGTCGGTGGTTCAGTTCTGCCGCGAACTGCGCGAATACCTCAAGTCCAACAAAGCCGAATTCATCAACAAGGTGCAAACCGAGAAGCAACTCAGCGACGAATCTGAGGCCATGCTCAAGGACGCCATCAACGAAGTGAAGTCGTCGATGCTGGCTGCGGCCTGATCCTGACGGTTAACCCGGAGACCCCCTTCCATGGCGAACCTCAAGGAGATCCGCGACAGGATCAGTTCCGTTAAGAACACCCGCAAGATCACCGAGGCCATGCGCCTGGTGGCCGCTGCGAAGGTGCGTCGCGCGCAGGAGCAGGTGCTCCGTAGTCGGCCGTTTGCCGATCGTCTTGCCCGGATCCTGGAGAACCTCCAGACCCGCATGCAGTTCGAAACGGCCGATGCGCCCCTGCTCGAGAGCCGGGATGTGAACACGATCACGCTGCTTGCCGTCACCGGCGACCGTGGTCTGTGCGGCGGCTACAACGCCAATATCATCAAGCGCACCGAGCAGCGTCACGCTGAGCTCAAAGCTCAGGGATACACCGTTGACTTGGTGTTGATCGGCCGCAAAGTGGCCACCTACTTCCAAAATCGCGCCAGCCAATACACCATTCGCGCCACCTTCATGGGGCTCGAGCAGGTGCCCAACGCTGCCGAAGCCGGCAAGATCGCCGAGGAAGTGCTGGCTGAGTTTCTCTCCGGTAGCACCGATCGTGTGGAGATCATCTTCACCAAGTTCATCAACCTGGTGAGCTCTAAGCCGGTGTCGCAGACCCTGCTGCCCCTGGATCCCCAGGGCATCGCCAGCCCGGATGATGAGATCTTCCGTCTCACCACCCGCGATGGTCAGCTGGGCGTGGAGAAGGGCACCGTGGCCAACGAGCAACCCGCTCTGCCTTCGGATCTGGTGTTCGAGCAAACCCCGGATCAGCTGCTGAACGCGCTGCTGCCTCTGTATCTCCAGAACCAGTTGCTGCGCTCCCTTCAGGAAGCCGCAGCTTCTGAGCTGGCTAGCCGGATGACAGCCATGAACAACGCCAGCGACAACGCCAAGGCACTCGCCAAGACCCTCACCCTCGACTACAACAAGGCCCGTCAGGCCGCCATTACCCAGGAGATCCTGGAAGTGGTGGGCGGCGCCGCCGCCATGGCCTAACAGCCTTCAGTTCATCGCTCCAACCTCGCCGGTCGGTTGTCTTCGCACTGCGAAGTCATCCCTGCCGGCGGGGTTTTTTGTTGGCAGGCCGCTGGCGGTGAGGATGAACGCGGCGTTGCGGCTCACTGCCGATGACCATGGAGTTGCAGGCGTTGTTCCCGCTGGCGTTGGGGCGTGTGTTCCTGCGGCTGGATCCCTGGGATCTGGCCCTGCTGATGCAGGAGGTGTTGGCCCTGCGCGGTGATGCAGGCGGCAACCCCGAACCCGGTTGCGCCTGGACCGGCGACATCAACGGCATCTGGCAGCTGCACAGCCTGGTGACCTTCGCGGCCATCAGCGCTGAGGTGCAGCGGCAGGCTTGGATCTACCTCGAGCAGCTGGGCTTTCAACCGGGCACGGTGGCCTTGCACATGCAGCGCTCCTGGCCGGTGGTGAGTGAGGCCGGTCAGGTGGTGGGGCGGCACCACCATCCCAATGCCCACCTCAGCGCCGTGCTCTATCTCAACGGCGACGGCAGTGGCCGCAGCGGTTGCCTGCGCCTGTTCTCCCGTCACCCGAGCAATGAACTGGTGCCGGGCTTGCTGGTGGGGCATGGCGGTCCGATTGATCCGGCGGCATCCGCAGCCCAGCGTTGGAATGCGCCCTGGCTGGATGTGGCTCCCCAGGCCGGGCTGTTGGTGTTCTTCCCCGCCAGCACCGATCACGCGGTGACGGCCAACGAAGACGAGGATGATCTCCGCCTTTCGCTGGCCTTTGATCTGGCCCTCACGGCTCCCTGGGTGGGCGAGGGTGATCCGGCTCCACCGGAATATCTAGCGCCCCATCCGGCCCAGTGGAGCGCCGTGGCGGGGCCCGGCGATCCGGGACAATGAACGGTCACGTGCCTCAGCTGCCGCTGCGCCCCATGAGCGACACCTTCACCGTTGTCTGTGAGTTGAACGGCACCAGCCACAGCTTCAGCTGCAGCCCTGATCAAACCGTGCTCGCCGCCGCCGAGGCGGCGGGCGTTGCGCTGCCCAGTTCCTGCTGTTCCGGTGTGTGCACCACCTGCGCAGCTCGCATTCACGAGGGCAGCGTGCATCAGCCCGATGCGATGGGTGTGAAGGCCGACCTGCAGGAGCAGGGTTATGCGTTGCTCTGTGTGGCGTTCCCCCGCAGTGATCTGAAGCTCACAGCCGGCCAGGAAGATGCGCTCTACGAGGCGCAATTCGGTCAGTATCAGAAGTGAGCGCCGCTGGCCTCAGCCCGGTTGTGTTGCAGCTGGAGCGCAGGCCCGGCCCACTGCGCCTGCAGATTGAAACCGCGCTGGCTGCCTACGGCCGCCCCCTGCGCTGGGCAATCACCGCGGTGCACCACCCCGGCGCTGGCGAGGCGATGCTGCAGATCGAGGCGGTGGTGCTCAACGGCAGCGGCGGCGCGTGATGACCACCACCGCCACTCCCCTGCCCACGCTGTTGGTGATCCCCACGGGCATTGGCTGTGCGGTGGGGGGCTACGCCGGTGATGCGTTGCCTGCGGCCCGGTTGCTGGCGGCGGCCAGCGGCTGCCTGATCACCCATCCCAATGTGATGAACGGCGCGGCGCTCTATTGGAGTGATCCGCGCATTCACTACGTGGAAGGCTCCAGCCTCGATCGCTTCGCGGCGGGTGAGCTGCTGCTGCGGCCGGTGCGGCGCCAGCGGGTGGGCCTGTTGCTCGATGCCGGCATCGAGCCGGAGTTGCGCCTGCGCCATCTGCAGGTGGCGGATGGTTGTCGCGCCACCCTGGGCCTCGACATCGGCCCGGTGGTCACCACCGAGCTGCCCTTGGAGGTGAGCCTCAGCCTTGGGGCCAGCGGCGTGAGCTGGGGCCAGTTGGGTCAACCCCAGGCGCTGCTGGAGGCGGGCCACCGGCTCAAGGCCGCCGGTGCCACGGCCATCGCCGTGGTGGCGCGCTTTCCCGATGACCCCGAGAGCGAAGCACTGGCGGCCTATCGCCAGGGCAGCGGCGTGGATGCGCTCGCAGGTGCCGAGGCCGTGATCAGCCACCTGCTCAGCCGTGAGCTGGGTGTGCCCTGTGCCCATGCACCGGCCCTGAGCCCGCTGGCGCTCGATCCGGATCTGGATCCCCGCGCGGCCGGCGAGGAGCTGGGCTTCACCTTCCTTCCCTGCGTGCTGGTGGGCTTGAGCCGCGCACCGGATCTGCTGCCGGCGGCCCAGCCGTTGCCAACGGCGAATCCCGCTGCTGTGATCGGCATGGACGCGGTGGGGGCGGTGGTGGCCCCGGCCGGAGCCCTGGGTGGCGCTGCGGTGCTGGCCTGCGCGGAGCGCGGCATTCCCGTGATTGCTGTGGATAATCCCTGTTTGCTCAACGTCAACGCTGAGGCGTTGGGACTGGAGGTGTTGTCGGCTGCCAGCTACAGCGAAGCCGCTGGGCTGCTGCTGGCGTTGCGCGAGGGCCTGGCCCCGGCGGCGCTGCACCGACCGCTGCCGGCTGTGGCGGCGCAGCGCTGATGGCGGGCTTCAGCGCACCCCAGGCCTGCCCCTGCGGTGGAGGCTCCTATGCCAGCTGCTGCCGTCCGCTGCATCGCCAGGAGCGCCAGGCCATCACCGCTGAACAGCTGATGCGTTCGCGCTACAGCGCCTACGCCCTGGGTGAGATCGAGCATCTGCTGCGTACGCAGCACTCCGAGCAGCCGCTGGCGGAACGGCGGCGTGACCTCAAGACCAGCGGGCGGCAGCTGCGTTGGCGGGGGCTCGAGATTGTGGCGGTGGAAGCGGGTGGTGCGCTCGACCTCGATGGCACCGTGACCTTCGTGGCCCACTACAGCGCCGGCGGGCAGCGGGGGGCGCTGCGGGAACGGTCGCGTTTCGGCCGGCAGGGGGGCCGGGTTGAGGGGGCCTGGTTGTATCTGGAGGCCCTGGAGCTCAGCGATTGAGCCCGGAGCAGATGCGGTCGAGCACGGAGGCACAGCGGGTGCTCGACCGTGCCATGCACTCGCCGCTGAGGGTTTCCAGCCAGAGTTCGCCGGTGCTGGCAATGTCGCTCCAGTCGGCCCACACCCGCACGTAATCGTTCGCCCGGCGGCCTGAGCAGGGCCGCTCGAATGCCATCAGGGTGCGCTGGTCGGGCTGCTCCACCTCCAGGCCGAGCTGCTCGAGCAGCGGCCGGAGCAATTCACTCGGTGAGCCCGAGCTGCGGAAGGGAATCAGGGCGCGGCAGTAGGCCATGGCGTCGAAGGGGCCGTGCTTTCAACCTATGGAGTGGCTGCAGATTGGGGCGCCGCCTGCGCGGAATGATTTCAGCTTGTGGCGGCCGCTCAGGGCAGGCAGGCCATCGGATGGCGGCTGGGGAGGGAGAGGGCCTTGGCCACGCCGGGATGGCACACCGCACCACCGGCGGTGTTCAGCCCCGACACCAGCTCGGGTCGTTCGGTGACGGCCTCCACCAGGCCGCGCCCCGCCACGGCGGCGATGTAAGGCAGGGTCACGCTCACCAGCGCTTCGGTGGCGGTGAAGGGAACGGCGCCGGGCATGTTGCCCACGGCGTAGTGCTGCACGCCGTGGATGCTCACCACTGGATCGGTGTGGGTGGTTTCGCGGCTGGTGGCGATGCAGCCCCCTTGATCGATGGCTACATCCACGATCACCGAGCCCGGCTGCATCCGGGCCACCAGCTCCTCCTCCACCAGGGTGGGGGCGCGATCGCCGGGTAGCAGCACCGCACCGATCAGCAGGTCGGCCGATGGCACCAGCCGCTCCAGGAGGCCGCGGCTGCTCACCAAGCTCACCAGCCGCCCCTGCCGCTGACCCTCCAGGCGGCGCAGCCGCTCCGGCGAGAGATCCAGCAGGAACACCTCGGCATCCATCGCTGCCGCCAGGCGGGCGGCGTTCCAGCCAACACTGCCGGCACCGAGCACCACCACCCGTGCCGGACGCACGCCGGTGCAACCCCCGATCAACACGCCCCGCCCGCCGTGGGGCTTCTCCAGCAGGTGGGCCCCCACCTGGGCCGCGAGCCGGCCGGCGATCTCACTCATCGGGGCCAGCAGCGGCAGGCTGCCGTCATCGAGCTGCACGGTTTCGTAGGCGATCGCCGTGGTGCCCGCCTGCAGCAGGGCCCGGCCCACAGCTGGATAGGCGGCCAGATGTAGGTAGGTGAACAACACCAGATCGGGCCGCAGGAAGCCGAACTCCTCCGGCTGCGGCTCCTTCACTTTCACCACCAGATGCGCCGCCCATGCCTCGCTGCGATCCACCAGTGCGGCACCGGCGGCGGCAAAGGCGGCGTCGCTCATGCCGGCACCATCGCCGGCCCCCTGCTCGATCCGCACCTGCAGGCCATGGCCCACCAGCTCCCGCACCGCATCCGGTGTGAGCGCCACCCGCCGTTCATCGGGTTTGATCTCCCGCGGCACGCCGACGCTGGCGATCGGGGCGATGGCGCCTGCCATGGCGTGCTTGCGGGGCTCGTCTGGCCTCAGCTTGGCGCTGATGGCTGGCCTTGGCCACCGCTTCAGCGCCGATGATGGTGGGCACGGCCGATCGCGACAGTCCCGTGCAGCGTTGTTTCCAAGCCCTTCTGCTCCTGCTGGCGCTCAGCGCACCCGCTCAGGCTGCGCCGTTCAGCTACGACCCGGTGTCGTTTGCTGGTTACGCCAACCAGAGCTTCAAAGCCAAAGGCGCCGGCCTGTTTGTGCGCAACCTCGGCACCTGCCTGCGGGAGGGCAAGGACCGGGCCGGATACCGCTGCCTCAGCGGTGAACTGCTCCAGGACCTACCGGCCCAGAAGGGTCGCAACTTCTGCAAGCTCGATGCGCTCTGGTATGTGCCCCGTAGCCGCACCGTTCAATACCGCACCGCCAGCTGCCAGTTCAAGAGCGATCAGCAACGCCTGCTAGAGGGTGGTCAGCAGTTGCTGCGCAAGGGGCTTGAGCAGCTCGAGAACAGCGGCCGATAAGCCAGGACGGCGGCTCAGGCGGCTGCGATCGGCATCCTCCAGCCGCTCCCGAAGGAACGCTTGCCCAGCTTCAACACCGGTGGCGCCTGACGGCGTTTGAATTCGGCGCGGCGCAGCAGCTGCATCACGCGCGCAGCCAGGGCCGGATCCACACCATGGCGGGCCAGGTCTTCAGGGCTTTGGTGCTCCTCCAGTAGGGCCTGCAGCAGTGGATCCAGCAGCTCGTAATCCGGCAAGGAGTCGCTGTCGCGTTGATCCGGCCGCAGTTCGGCGCTCGGTGCTTTTTCGCGGATGGCGGCTCCCACCAGCTCCCCTGCTGCCGGCAGGCCGAGCCGGCCGCGGCAGGCGGCCGAGGCGGGTGCATCGATCCAGGCGCACAGGCGAAACACGGTGGTTTTGTAGAGGTCGCCGATCACGGCCAGGCCGCCGTTCATGTCGCCGTAGAGGGTGCAATACCCCACCGCCAGTTCCGATTTGTTGCCGGTGGAGAGCAGCAGTTGCCCCTGCTGGTTGGCCACCGCCATCAGCAGCGTGCCGCGGATGCGTGATTGCAGGTTCTCGGCGGTGAGGCCCGCCGGTGCGCCGGCAAGCGGAGCGCTGAGGGCGGCATCAAAGGTTGCCATCAGGGGCGCGATCGACACCGTGTGGGTTGCGATCCCCAGCCGATCGGCGAGGGCGAGGGAGTCGTTGATTGAGCCCTCCGAGCTCCAGGGCGAGGGCATCAGCAGCGCCTGCACGTTCTCGGGCCCGAGGGCGGCAGCGGCAATCACGGCCACCAGGGCTGAATCGATGCCGCCGCTCAGCCCCAGCAGCGCCTGGCGGAACCCACATTTGCGGGCGTAGTCGCGCACCCCCAGCACCAGGGCGCGCAGTAGCAGCTCATCGGGCACCGGCAGGGCCGCAGCGCTCTCTGCAGCGTTTCCCGAGGCGCCCTGGCTGGCATCCCACAGTTGGAGATCGGTGGCGGCGAAGGCCAGCTGACAGCACACCGGGCCCCCGGCGCTGGCCACGAAGCTGCCGCCGTCGAACACCAGCTCGTCGTTGCCGCCCGCCTGGTTCACGTAGATCACCGGACAGCGCAGCCGCCTGGCCGCTGCCGCCGCCAGCTCCCGTCGCAGCTGCGCCTTGCCCTGCCCGAAGGGTGAGGCGGAGAGGTTGATCAGCAGATCCGGCTCCAGGGCCTGCAGATCCCCCACGGGATCACCACCCAGCAGCCGCTGCGCGTGCAGCTCCTCCTCCACCCAGAGGTCTTCGCAGAGGGTGATGCCGAGGCGCCAGCTGCGGCCGCCGCACTCCAACTCCAGCAGGCAGGGTTGATCGGCGGGGCGGAAGTAGCGCCGCTCATCAAACACGTCGTAGCTGGGCAGCAGCCGCTTGCGCGCCACCACCCGCCAGCGGCCGGCTTGCACCAGCGCGGCGCTGTTGAACAAATCGGGCTGATGGCCGTCGTTCGCCGGTTCGCTCACCCCCAGCAGCAGGGCGAGGCTGTCGGGCAGCTCTGCTGCCAGTTGATCCAGGGCCTGCTGCTGCTGCTGGCGCAGCGCCGGCCGCAGCAGCAGATCGCGGGGTGGGTAGCCCCACAGCGCCAGCTCCGGCGCCACCACCAGCTGGGCGCCGGCCGCGGCGGCGGTGCGGCACGCCTCCAGCAGCTGCGTGGCATTGCCCGCCAGGTCGCCCACCAGCGGATTGATCTGGGCGAGGGCAACGCGCATCAGCGGGGTGAGCGGGAGGGCTGCGGCCCCAGGCCATAGAGATTGTGGCGAACCAGTTCCGCCCAGAGGGCTGGGGGCACCTGGTCAGGGCTGGGGTGCTGGCGGACTGTGGAACTGGCCGTGGCCGGCACCGGCAGGCGCACCAGCTCTGGCCTGCCCCCCAGGGCCCGGATCGCGTCGAGGGCTCCAGGCTCCAGCGCAAATCCCTGCCGCGGCACCACCGCTAGGCGGCAGCGCTGCAGCAGCTCGGCGGCGCGCCACCAGCGCGGCACCTGATCCGCTAGATCGCCGCCCACCACAAACACCAGTTCGTGGTGGGGCCAGTGCGCCGCGGCGCGCTTGAGGGTGGTGAGGGCCCGGGGGCTGCTCAGCAGCTGCAGCTGCTCGATCCGTGGATCGCCGATGGCCTGCACCAGGGCCCCCAGCAACCGGGCCCGCAGCTCTAGCGGTGCACCGTGTTGTTTGAACGGGTTGTCGCTGGCCCAGGTTGCTACCTGGCCGTAGTGCTCAGCCAGGCCCTCCAGCAGCGCCCGATGCCCTTCTGTGGGGGGATCGGCGCTGGTGCCCAGCAGCGCCACGGTGGGCGGGGCTGTCATGGCAGCAACGGCTGCAGGGCTTGGGGGCGCAGCTCTTGCTGGCGCCATTGCTGCAGCCAGGCCCGGGCCTGGGGGTCCTGGCGGGCGAGGCGCCTCAGCAGCGAGGCGGGCCGCAGCCGCCCCCGTTCGGCGCTGCGCAGCAGTTCGGCGGCGGCCAGTCGCCCGGTGAGCCGGGTGGTGTGCACCGCCAGGGCCGCCTGGGCCAGGGCCACCGGTGCGGCCGGCGCCAGGCTGAGGCCGCCGCTCAAGGGTGCCGCCAGTGTCAGCACCTGGCGCAGCCCCCCCAGCAGCAGCTGGATTCCCAGTTGGGTGCCGCCCAGCAGGGCGTTCTGGGCCGAGAGGCGCGTGAGCAGAGCGCGGGCGCCGCCGCCGCCCAGCTCGAGGCCGTAG
The DNA here is from genome assembly GCA_016882545.1 of Cyanobacteria bacterium M_surface_10_m2_179. Taxonomy (GTDB): domain Bacteria; phylum Cyanobacteriota; class Cyanobacteriia; order PCC-6307; family Cyanobiaceae; genus Vulcanococcus. Next base: position 16,243 of record VGPW01000013.1, read on the forward strand.
AGCTCACACAGCTGCACCACCAGGGCGGTGTCGAGGGCGATGCCGCCAGCCAGATCCAGCAGTAGCAGCGGGTTGGCGGCCACCCCCGTGGCCTTGAGGGCGGCGTAGCGACCGATCAGGGCCTGGGCACCGTCCTTGCCGCGTCGCAGCCGCCATTGGTGCAGCCGCTGGGCGAAACGATCGGCGGCCCGCAGGCTGTTGAGCCCCAGCAGCAGGGCTCCGTGCTGCTCCAGCAGCTGCACCAACGCCTGGCGCAAGGGCTGCACCTGGGCCGGCATCGCTTCGCTGCGCACGCGGCCGTCCTCGAGCACCACCGCCCGGCGCGGCGCCGAGGCCACCGGCAGCAGCTCCAGCGGCCGGGCCGCCGCCGGCAGGCGAGCGCGGATGCTGGCCATCAGCGCCTCGTGTTCGCCGGCGGGCCAGCAATCGATGCGATTGAGCACCAACAGCACCGGTTTGCCCGCCGCCAGGAGCTGCTCCAGGGCGTCGGCTTCCGGTGTCGTGAGGTCGCTGTCCAGCACCAGCAGCACCAGATCGGCGCCCACGGCCACGCGTGCTGCTAGGCGGTGCCTGGCCCGTGCGGCGATCTCATCGATGCCCGGCGTATCCACCAGATCCACGCCCGCCAGGCCCGGAATGGGCACATCCCAGGGGCGGTGCTGTTGATGCCGGGTGCAGCCGTGGGCCACATCGGTGGCAAACGCCTGCTCTCCCAGCAGGGCGTTGAGCAGGCTTGATTTCCCCACCCCCACCCGACCGAACACCGCCACCCGCAGCCGTCTGCGGTGCAGTGCCAGCAGCTGCTGGTCGAGGGCGTACAGGTCGGGCCCCAGGGCGCTGCGCTCGCGATCGCTCAGCCGCAGGCCGCTGCGCCACTCGCCCAGCAGCAGCTCGCAGCGCTCGGCGGTGGAGGGTTGGGCCAAGGGCGGCGGCGGCAACGCCATGCATTGAAGCGGTTGTGCCATCGTCGCGCTCAGCACCGCTCGCTTTCATGCTGATCACTCCAGCCGTGTACGCCGAGCGCCGCGCCCGTTTCTTTCAGGCCTTGGGCGGTGCCGCAGCTGTGATCCCGGCGGCGCCCCTGGCCGTGCACCACGCCGATTGCGAGTGGCCGTTCCGTCAAAACAGTGATTTCTGGTACCTCACCGGCTTCGATGAACCCGATGCGGTGGCGCTGTTCCTGCCGCATCGGCCCGAGGGCGAGCGCTTCGTGCTGTTCGTGAACCCCAAGGAGCCCAGTGCGGAGGTGTGGAACGGCTTCCGTTGGGGGTGTGAGGGTGCTGTGGAGCAGTTCGGTGCGGATCTGGCTCATCCGCGCGATGAGCTGGCGCAACGCCTGCCGGATTATCTGCGCGGTGCCGAGGGCATCGCCTACCGGGTGGGCAAACATGCGGCGGTGGAGCCCCTGGTGCTGCAGTCCTGGGCGGGCCAGCTCGATCGTGCCCCCCGTAGCGGCGCTGCGGCCCTCGGGTTGGTGGCACCCTGCCCGCTGCTGCACGGTCTGCGGCTGCGCAAGGCCCCCGAGGAGCTGGCGCGCCTGCGTGAGGCCGCCCGCATCTCGGCCGAGGCCCACGAGCTGGCCCGCCAGGTGGCGCGGCCGGGGCTGAATGAGCGCCAGGTGCAGGCCGTGATTGAGCAGCACTTCCTTGAGCAGAACGCTCGCGGACCGGCCTACAACTCGATCGTTGCCGGCGGTGATAACGCCTGCGTGCTGCACTACACCTCCAACAACGCCACGCTCCGCGACGGCGATCTGCTGTTGATCGACGCGGGTTGTTCGTTGAACGACTACTACAACGGAGATATCACCCGCACCTTCCCGGTCAACGGTCGTTTCAGCGGTGAGCAGCGGGCCCTCTACGAGCTGGTGCTGGCCGCTCAGGAGGCCGCGGTGGCGGAGGTGGCACCGGGGCAGACCGCCGAGGGCGTGCACGAGCGCGCCGTGCGGGTGCTGGTGGAGGGTTTGGTGGAGCTGGGACTGCTGATCGGCTCGGTTGACGGGATCATCGAGCAGGGTGCCTATCGCCATCTCTATATGCACCGCACCGGCCATTGGCTGGGCCTGGATGTGCATGATGTGGGCGCCTATCGCCTCGGCGAACACCACGTGGCGCTGGAGCCGGGCATGGTGCTCACCGTTGAGCCGGGGCTCTACGTGAGCGATCGCCTGCCGGTGCCGGAGGGCCAGCCGGCGATTGAGGCGCGCTGGAAAGGCATCGGCATCCGCATCGAAGACGATGTGGCCGTCACCGACCACGGCCACGAGAACCTCACCGCCGCAGCGCTCAAGGCTCCGGCGGCGATGGAGCGCTAGGCCAGCGCCTGCTCCAGGCTCGCCAGCACAGCGGCCGTGTGGGGAATCACAGCGTCGGCACCGGCCTCGCGCAACTGGAGTTCGTAGCGGTGGCGCTGGGCTCTGGCCTCCTGGCCCTGCAGGTGCGGCGGGGCCACCGCCAGGCTCACAAAGCGCTGATGGGGCTGCTGCTGGCGGGCCCGTTGCACGGTGATCACATCAGCCACCGTGTCGCCGAGGTAGGCCACCGGCGCGGCGGCGGCGCCCAGCTCGCCGGCCAGCGCAGCCGCCAGGCGCAGGAATCCGGTGGGGTCGGGTTTGTCGGGGGCATCCCCCATGGCGATCAGGGGCGGGCTGCTGAGGCCGAGGCGTTGCTCGAGCACAAAGCGGGCCGAGGGCGGTTCGGCACCGCTCACAAACCCCCAGGCCACGCCGGCAGCGCTCAGCTGCTCGAAGAACTCCGCCGACACCAGCAGCGGCTCCTGGCCGATGAAGCCCTCCCAGCTGTTCGGATCGCCTTCAGGATCACCGCCGAAATAAAACCCGTTGAACACCTCCACCAAGGCGTCGAAGCTCGGCAGATCAGCCAGGCCACCCCTGCGCAGCAGCTCGAGGGAGGCGGCCCAGTCGTTGTTCCAGCAACCCTCGGCCTTGAGGGCATCGATCGCGTCGGGATCGGGGCGGGTGCCGCTGTAGTGGTGCACCGTTTCCACGATCGCCCGCCGGTAACTGCCCCCGACATCCCGAATCACACCGTCGATGTCGAACAGCAGAACGGCACTGGGGCTGAAGCGGGGCGTCAGGGGGGGGTGGACAACAGCGGCTGGTAGGTTAGTTGTTTGTGATTCAGCCTTGAGCGCCGACACCATGAGCACTGAGAGCGCTGAAAGCGCCGTGGCGACTGCCGCCGCTGAGGACACCACCGAAGGCCGTCCCGTGCTGCGTGGTGCCAGTGCTGTGCTGGCTGCAGCCACCATCGACGAGAACGGCGTTCCGTCGGGCCGCACCCCCAAGGCCGATGAAGGTCGTTTCCTGCTGAAGATCCTCTGGCTGCCCGACAACGTGGCCCTGGCTGTGGACCAGATCGTGGGTGGCGGCCCCAGCCCCCTCACTGCCTACTTCTTCTGGCCCCGTGAGGATGCCTGGGAAACCCTGAAGACCGAGCTCGAAGGCAAGAGCTGGATCACCGATAACGAGCGCGTTGAGATCCTCAACAAGGCCACCGAGGTGATCAACTACTGGCAGGAAGAGGGCAAGGGCAAGAGCCTCGACGAAGCCAAGCTGAAGTTCCCCGATGTCACCTTCTGCGGTACCGCCTGATTCAGGCCTGCCCCGAATCCTGCAGCCCCCTAACAGGGGGCTTTTTTGCACTTGTGCCGTAGAGCGATGGCCTTGCTTAACGGCGGCCTTGCAGCACCTGGATGAAGCTGCTGGCCGTGATCAGAGCGGGATCGGTGCTGGTGTCCACCGTGAAGCTGCGTGATTCGCTCTGGCTGCTGCCATCCGGATACACGAAGGTCACGACGCCCTGCAGGTGGATGGCGGCACCATCGCGACTGGTCTCCTGCAGATTGTCCACACTCACCCGCTGGAATTGGCGGAAGAAAGCTGGATCGAACTGATCGGCAGCTGTGCTGCTGAACCGTTGGCGCGCCCCTCGCAGGTTGCCCAGTGACAGGTCGTCGTAGAGCTGCTGAACGCTGGCCGTGGCCCGGCTCAGCTCGGCTCCGCTCAGATCGGGAGCGCTCGGCGGGGTGGTGGTGACGGGGTCCACGGCCTGCGGGATGGCTTCCCGTGGTGCGGCCTGCTCGCTCGGCTGGGGGGTGCTGTCCGGTTGGCCGTTCTGCAGCCACAACCAGGCCAAGCCGCCGCCCACCCCCACCACCAGCACGCCGGCGATGAACCCCAGCAGCGCCACCAAACCGCCGTTGTTACCGCTAGCTTCGTTGGGGTTGGCTGGCGCTTCGGCTGGGATCGGGGCGGAGGGTTCGGGGATCGCGGCTGCGCTGCTGTCGGCCGGTAGCCCCAGCAGGCCCCGCAGCACCGCGTCCATGCGCCCGCAAATGGCCGCGGCAAACACCTGATCCAGCTCCTGCTGCAGGCGCAGCTGCAGTCGCCCATCCGCCGGCAGCGGTGGCTGCTGAGCCACGGCGTTGCTGAACCCCGCCGAGAGCACCAGATATTTCAGTGCCGGCAGCAACACGGCCTGGCGATCAGCGCAGAAATCCCCCAGCAGAGCCTGCAGGCGGCGGCCATCGCTGCTGAGCCCCCGCTCCAGATCGAGCAGGATCTGCCGCCGCAGTTGCACGCCGAGGTCGTAATCGCTCACGGTGAAGAGGGCGCCGTTGCAGGCATCTTGGCGTTTGCGGGGCGGGCGGCTGCGCGGGCCTGCTGCCACTGCTGCTGCAGGCCCAGTTGCAGGGCGCGGCAACTCAGGCCGCTACGGCTGTTCGCCCCGGCGATCAGCGCTCCCAGGGGGTCGGTGCTGGCCTGGGCCTGCAGGTGTACGGCCATGGAGGGTTGCTTCACAAGCGCTGCAAACTGCGAGCGCCGTTGCAGCAGCGTGGGCCGGATCCGTTGCGGCTGCTGGCAGAGCTCGCTGATCAGCTGCGCGAGCGGATCGGGCGGTTGCAGCCAGCGCCAGCCCGCCAGGCCAGCCGCGCTGGCCAGGGCCAGCCCCAGCACGCCCCCCAGCAGCCAGCGGCGTGGCCTGCCCGCGCGCCCCTGGGCTGGGGGGGCTGCACCCACCGCCAGCGCGATCGCCACCGACACATCGTCGCCACTGCCTTCGCTGGTGATCTGCTCCAGGCCATCGGCCAGTTCGGCTCCGCTCAGCTCGATCAGGGCGCTGCAGAGGTTGAGGTAGTCGGCATCCGTGGCGCACGACTTGCGCACGCCATCGGTGCTCAACACCAGGGCTCGCGGGCTGCCGTTGTTGAGGGGTTGCAGCTGGGCCCGCCCGGCCCAGGCCTGCTCAGGCCAGGGTTGGCAGAGGCTGCCGGTGGCTTCGCTGCTGCCGCTGGCGCCCAGCTCTTCGCTGAGCAGCTGGGCGCTGCCATCGGCGGCCACCGCTGTGAGATCCCAGTCGCCGATGCCGCTGCACCCCCACCATTGCGGTGCCAGCAGCACCAGCCCCAGCGTGCAGCCGTAGCTCAGCGGCGTAAACGGCTCCCGTTCGGCCTCGGGACGCTGCTGCCAGTCGCCTTCGATCGCCGCCAGCCAGCCGGTGTGGATGCGACTGGGCAGGGTGTGGCGCAGCAGCTCCAGCCAGGTGCCCCGATCCGTTAGGGGGTGGAGCTCGCTCAGCTCCCGCACCGCTTGTTCGGCCTGGGCGCAGGCGATGGCGCTGCCGGCATCGCTCAGCCCATAGCGATGGCCGCCATGGCCATCGGCCACCACCAGCAGTTGCAGCAACGCATCACCAACCTGCAGCTGCGAGCAGAGGGAGGCGTCTTGACAGGGTTTGCCCTGGCGCCGGTGGGCAGCACCGATCACGCTGTAGGCCTGTCCGGGCAGCCAGGGGTGGCTCACCACACCAGGGGACCGACGTCGACGCTGGGATCCAGCAGCGTGGGCGGCAGGTCGGGCAGCGGGATGTTGCCCACGCTGTCGCTGGGATTGGGGCGATCAGCTGCTGGGGCTGGGGTCACCCGGCTGGCGGGCATCGAGGCGGCTCCCACTACGGCGGTGGAGGCCCACTGGATGTATTGAGCCAAGGTGGTGGCGTTGCTGGCCTGCAGCGGCCGCCGCGGCGATTTGCCGGCTCCGCTGGGTTCGGGGCCGATGAACTGCTGCAACACCTCCAGATCGGCGTCGTGGCCCATGGCGATCGCCAGCCGCACCGCCTTCTGGGCCCATGGCAGGCGCATCAGCCGGGCCAGGCCGGCATCGAAATCATCGGTGGGCTGGCCGTCGGAGATCAGCACCAACACCGGCGGTAGGGCCCGCTCCTCCATCGGCGGCGATTGCAGCACCTCTGCCACCAGGTTCAAGGCTTCCCCCATGGCCGTGATGCCACCGGCTTCCAGGTCGCGCCACTGCAGCTGCTGCACCGGCGTGGGCTCCGCCAGATGCCACGCGGCCTGGTCGGCGAAGCGCACCGCCCGCACCAGCACCCGTGCCTCCGGGTTCTGGCGGGCCACCTCCGCCATGCCAGGCAGCGACTGCCGGATCGCCTGGTTGAGGGCCTGCATCTTGCCCTGGGCTGCCATGGAGCCAGAGCAATCGCAGAGGTAAATGAAGTGCAGCGGCCGGTTGCTGAGCCGAACGTTGGGGAAGGCCATGGCTTAAGGACGCACCACCAGGATGGAGCCGGCGCTGCTGTGGAGCTGCTGCAGGGCCGCGAGATTACAGGTTTGGCCAGGCTCCAGCGTCAGGCTGGCCCCGGAACTGAGCACCCCCTGCCAGCTGTGGTCGCTGAGGTTCTGCAGGCCCAGCAGCGCCGGATCGCTGGGGTGCGCCACCAGCCGGGCCAGGGGCGTGTCCAGGTTGGCGTTGCTGAGTGGATCGAAATGGTGGGGATGCAGCTGGTTGCCCGCCGCCGCCGCCACGCGCCCGTGGGGCAACTGCAGGTGCAGCGCCGGCTGCAGCGGGCCGCCGCAGCTCCAGCAGCTGCTGCTGGCCTCCGGCTCGGCAAAGGTTTCCTGGCCGCAATGGGGGCAGAGCTGGCGTTGGTCGAGGCAGCGCCCCAGCGCCTGGATCCACTGGCCGGTGAGCGTGCGCTGCTGGGGTTGGCGCAGGCCCGCTCCGAAGCTCTGCACAAACAGCCTCTGCAGCCCCTCCGGATAGATCGGCCAGGTGACCAGGGCCGCGGCGTGCTCGATCGGATCCGGCCGGTTGCGGTGGTCGAGTGGATCGAAGATGAACAGCGCTTCCTCGCCGTAAAGCCGTCGGCGGGCGGGCTCATCGAGGCAGCGGATTGTCAGTTCCAGCCGGCCGCGGAAGGGATCGTGGCGGGTGAGCAGCCGGAACAGCAGCACGGCCAGGGAGAACAGATCGCTGCTGGCGCTGGGGCGGGCCTGGCCCAGCAGCACTTCCGGGGCCATGAACCCCGGCGTACCCAGCACGCTGCCCACGCCGCGCCCATCGATGTCCACGTTGTCGTTGTCGCAGATCAGAATCCGCCCGCTGCCGGGCTCGAGAAACAGGTTGCCCAGCGAGACGTCCTTGTAACAGAGGCCCTTGAGGTGCAGCTGGTGGAAGCCATCAGCCAGGCGGAAGCAGGCTTTGAGCACGGTTTGCAGGCTGATTTCCAGCTCCCCACCGGCATGGAGGTGGGCCCCTACGAAGCCGTCGGGGCGCAGCGCCATCAGATAACCGAAGCCCCGGCTGCTTGGGCTGTTGCTGGTGGGCGAGGGTTCGAGCAGAGCCAGGGGCCAGAGGAAATCGCCGTTGGGAGCGCCCAGGCGGATGCTCTGGTTGAGCCGGTCCCGCAGCTGCGGGTCGCGTTGGATGCAGCTGGGGAAATACCACTTCAAGGCGAGCGTTTCGCCGCTGCCGCTGCCCTCCAGCGCCACCGCAAACACCTGCCCCTGGGTGCCGCCTCCCAGCCCGCGCAGGATGCGCAGCGGTTGATCGAGGCCGTTGAAGCTGAGGCTGGCGCCCTCGGGGAGCAGCCAGGTCATGGTTGGTTGGGCTCGAGGCCGATCGCCTTGCGGATGCCGTTGCGGTGGGCCAGGGCCGTGCGGCGGTTGGCAAAGGCGTGGCGCAGGGCGCGGCCATCGCGCAGCACCACCGTGAGCTGATGCTGCTTGCGCGATCCCAGCAGCAGCCAGCCAGCCAGGGCCCCCACCTGCAGCGGCCAGAACAGCAGCGGGAAGGGCAACAGCAGCAACCCCCCGAGGCACAGCAGCAGCCACCAGCTGAAAATATGGGGGTGCTGGGGCAAGCTCTGCACGCCCACGGAGCGGATCTCGATCACCGCCACGCTCTGCTCGCCCACGGCGATGCTGCTGGGCGGTGCGGCCGCCGGGCTGGTGCCCGTGAGCTCGAACACCAGCACAGGCCCCACCAGCCCCAGCCGGATCTCATCGCCATCGTCGAGTCGCCGGCACTGGCGCACTCGCTGGCCTTCGAGGAAGGTGCCATCGCTGCTCTGCCACTCGCACACCAGCCAGCCCTGGCTGCGGGAGAAGCGCACCACGGCGTGGTGATCCGACACCCCCTCAAGGCTCGCCAGGCAGAGGCGATTGCTGCTGGCCCGGCCGATGGTGAGGGGCTCAACCGGATCGAGCGGGGCTGCTTTGCGCCGGTCGCCAGCGAGCACCAACCGCGCCTGCGCCGCATTCATGGTTCACCTCTGCGGCGGCGCCACCACAGCTGCCAGTCGTCGCGCAGATCGTTCCACCAGCCGCCATCACCCTCGCGGTAGGGCACCACACGGCCGGGAAACAGCAACGCCTTGCTGGCCAGGGCGAGCGCGATCAGCACCAGCAGCAGCAGCACCCAGCCCGGGATCGCACCCACCCAGGTGGCGGCGAAAAAGGAGCGCACCGCATACACACCGATCGTGAAGGCCAGCCACAGCCGGAAGGGTTCCCAGGGGTCCCGCTGGCGCTGCAACGAACGGATCTCAGGCTGGCCCTAGCCTATGGCCACCCCGCTCCACCCCGTGATCACCCGGCTCAAACCGCTCGGGCAACGCCTGGCACCGCAGCCGATGCGGCAGGCCTGGCGCGGATTGGCCCAGGCGTTGTTGCGCGGGCCCCTGGCCCAGCGGCCGGCGGCGGTGCGTGCGGCCCTCAAACCCCTGCGCGCGCATCAGGCCCGCCTGGAGCTCTGGAGCGGCGGGCGACAACTGAGCGCGCTGCCGCTGGCCAACGAGCGCTATCGCATCGGCCGCGATCCCAGCTGCGAACTACCCCTCGAGGAGCCCGGGCTCAGCCGGGTGCACGCGATCTTCGAGAAGCAGCGCCCCAGCGATCGCGAGTTCAGCCTCGAAGACTTCAACTCCGCCAACGGTTTATTCCACCGCGACCGCCGCATTCGCTTCATTCGCCTGCGGGATGGCGATGCGGTGCGGCTGGGTTCGCCACTGAAAGGTGAGGCTCCCGAGCTGCGCTACTCCCACCCCCGCAGCCCGTTGGAGCAGGCCGTGCATCTGCTGGGCTTAGGCGCTCTGGCCGGTTCGGCCCTGCTGGTGAGCGGCATGCTGCTGGCCGCCAGCATCGGCGGCGGTTCACGGATCCGCTCGATTTCGGGCCCGGTGAAGATCTTTTCGGCGGACGGCCGCCAGGTGGATGCCAAGGAGGGCTCCTCCACGGCTCTGCCCTCCCTGCAGGCCTATCCGCTGCATCTGCGCCAGGCCCTGATGGCCTCGGAGGAGGCCCGCTTCGGCTGGAACAGCGGCATCGATCTGTTCGGCACCCTGCGCTCGGCCTTGCTGGGCACTGGTGGTGGCAGCGGCCTCACCCAGCAGGTTGCGCGCATGGTGTATCCGGAGGTAGGCCGCGACCTCAGCCTCACCCGCAAGCTGCGGGAGCTGTGGGTGGCGCTGCAGCTGGAGGTGGGCTTCAGCAAGAACCAGATCCTCAAGCTTTACCTCGATCGCGCCTATCTGGGCTTGGGAGCCGAGGGCTTTGAACAGGCCTCCCAGCTCTACTTCCGCAAGTCGGCCAGCGATCTCGATGTGGCGCAGGCGGCGTTTCTGGTGGGGTTGCTGCCCAGCCCCAACGGCTACAGCCCCTGCAACACCAGCGATCCCGGGGCGGGGCTTGAGCGCCGCAATCTGGTGCTGAAGCTGATGCATGAACAGGGCTGGCTCAGCGACCAGGCCCTGATCGATGCCCAGCGGCGCCCCCTCAACATCGATCCTTCCGCCTGCCGGGAATCGAGCTTCAGCAGCTACCCCTATTTCAGTGATTACGTGCTCGGTGAGCTGGAGGGCACCCGCTTCGGGCTGGATCTGAGCAGCCCGGATGCCGCTGGCAACTACGCCGTGGTCAGCACGATCAACCCCAAGCTGCAGCAGCTGGCCCAGGAGCAGTTGAAGCGTTTTCTCGAGGGGCCGGCCGCGGCCGCGGGCCTCAGCCAGGGTGCCCTGATCACCGTGAACGTGGCCAACGGCGAGATCCTGGCCTACGTGGGGGGTGGCGATTACGGCCGCTCCAGCTTCGATCGGGTGCAGGCGCTGCGGCAGCCCGGCTCCACCTTCAAGCTCTTTCCCTTCCTGGCGGCGCTAGCCGCCGGGGTGAGCCCGGGGGATGTGATCTCCTGCGCCCCCTTCGATTACGTGGCCGGCTGCCGCCACGGCTCCGGTAGCACCAGCGTGGCCGATGGCCTGGCCTGGTCGGAGAACGTGGTGGCCCTGCGGCTGGCGGAGCGGGCCGGCTTTGATCGGGTGATCAAGCTGGCGCGGCGCTTGGGCATTTCCACCCCACTGGATGCCGATGCCAACACCATGCTTGGCGGCCGCGAAACCTATCTCTATGAGATGGCGCGCGCCTATGCCGTGGTGGCCAACGGTGGCCGTTCAGTGCCCATGCATGGCGTCAGCCGCATCTACGACCTCGGTGTCTGTCAGTCGATCAAGAGCCTCGATCGCTGCCCGGAGCGGGGCGTCACGATCCCGATCGGCGAGCAGAGCCGCCAGCTGCTCAGCTCCGAGCAGGCCTTGGCCATGGATCAGATGTTGGCCGGGGTGGTGCAGCGGGGAACAGGCCGGGCGGCTTCCCTGGTGCCCGATGCTCGCGGCAAGACCGGCACCACCAACAACGGCGTGGATGTGCTGTTCATCGGTTATTCGCCAGCCAGCCAGCTGCTCACGGCCATCTGGATGGGCAACGACGACAACACCCCCGCGCAAGCCGCCTCAGGAGCCCTGGTGGCAGATCTCTGGGGGCGCTACATGCAGCTGGCGGCTAGAGCAGTTCCTGCAAACGGGTGATCACGGCCCAGCCCAGCCCAAGCAGCAGACCCCAGCCCCAGCTGCTGCTCAGCAACCGTTGCAGCGGTTGGCTGCTCTCCTCCTCCGCCTGACGGGGCAGTTGCCAGCCCAGCTGCAATGCTCCGTTCACGAGCAGCAGCACCCAGGCGGGGATCGACAGCCCGGCGCTGCTGAAGGTCACCGGGCGCCAATGCAGCAGGCTCAGGGCTGCTGCGAGGCTGATCAGGGCGCTGATGGCGCCGGCGGCGCCGCTCCAGCGGCGACGCACGCCCCACTGGCTCGCGCACACCGCTGCAGGCAGCAGGCAGGCCAGGCCGGTGAGGCTGTAGCGCAGGATCACATCGCGCAGCTGCAGCGGTGAGCTGCCCAGCAGGATCAGCAGCAGGATCAGGTTGAGGCTGGCCTCCAGGCCGTTGCCATGCACCCAGGCCTGGCTCAGCCAGCGCCAGGCTTCGCGGGGTTGCCGGCTCTGATCGCTGCTCAGGCTCCAGCGGCGGCGCAGCTGTTTGCAGGGGCCGATCGCCAGCGCCTGCACCAGGCCGAGCACCAGCACCAGCACCACGCCGCCGCTCCAGCCCCAGCCTTCGAACAGAGCGCGGTCGAGCTCGGCGCCGCACCAGGCAAACACCAGGGCGCCACTGGCGGCCAGGGCTGCCCCGGGCCCGAAGGCCTGGGCCAGTGCCTTGGCGGATCTGCCGGGAGCGGGGGTTGGTTCCTGGGGTTGCTGGGGTTGTGCCGGTGGGGCTGGCTGCTCGGAAGCCTCCGCTGGCGCAACCGAGTCCACCCCTGTGGCGGCGGCGATCAGATCGAGCAGTTCCGCCAGCACCGCCGGCGCGTAGGTGCCGCTCAATTGCGCCGACAGACTGGCCACGGCCGAGCGCTGGCTGCCGCCCTGGCTGTGGAGGGCCTGCAGCAGCAGGGGCTGGCTGGCCAGATCACGGATGGGGCCTTTGAGGCTGTCGTTGGCGCCGAGGGCGTCGATCAGCCGATTGGTGAGGGCGCGCGATTCCCGCAGGCTGGCGGCATCGGCCTCCAGCCAGGCCCGCAGCTGTTCACCGAGATCGTGACCAACTCCCATCCGTGCCGGCGCTGTTGAGGGCTGAGACAAAAAAAGCGCCCGGCGAGGGGCGCTGTGTAGATCAAGCCAGGGTGGTCAGGCTTTGCTGGCCTGCACGCGGGCGCGGGCACGGGCCTGCTCCTGCTGGGCTTTGAGCTTCTCGGTGCTGGCGGGCTGACCTTCGAACTTGGCGAGGGCTGCCGTGGCGGCCTCGAGCTCTTTGGTGGCCGCGTCGGCGTTGATGCTGCTGCCGAGCTCGGCAGCGTTCACCAACACGGTGACTTCATCGGCATCCACTTCGGCGAATCCGCCCTGAAGAGCAATGGACTTCCATCCATTGCCCTCACGCACCCGCAGCACACCGAAATCGAGGGCGGTGAGCAGGGAGACGTGGCCGGGGAGGATGCCCAGCTGACCGGTGGTGCTGGGCAGGATCACTTCGTCGGCACTGCCGTCGAAGACGCTCTGGTCAGGCGCCAGAACGCGGAGGGTGAGGGACATCAGTTAAGCCTCCGGATCAGCCTTTGGCTTCGGCTTGGATCTTGGCGGCCTTGGCCTTCACTTCGTCGATGTTGCCCACCAGGTAGAAGGCGGCTTCGGGGAGTTGATCCAGCTCGCCAGCCAGGATCATGTTGAAGCCTTTGATGGTGTCCTCGAGCTTCACATACTTGCCGGGCATGCCGGTGAAGATCTCAGCCACGAAGAAGGGCTGGGAGAGGAACTTCTCGATCTTGCGGGCGCGATCCACGGTGCGGCGGTCGTCCTCGGAGAGTTCGTCGAGGCCGAGAATCGCGATGATGTCCTGGAGCTCCTTGTAGCGCTGCAGGGTGGACTGCACAGCGCGAGCGGTGCGGTAGTGGTCATCGCCCACCACGGCCGGCTGGAGCATGGTGCTGGTGGAATCCAGGGGATCCACAGCGGGATAGATGCCCTTAGAGGCCAGGCCGCGGCTGAGCACGGTGGTGGCGTCCAGGTGGGCGAAGGTGGTGGCAGGTGCGGGGTCGGTCAGGTCGTCCGCAGGCACGTAAACCGCCTGAATCGAGGTGATCGAACCTTCCAGGGTGGAGGTGATGCGCTCCTGCAGGGTGCCCACATCGGTGCCGAGGGTGGGCTGGTAGCCCACAGCCGAAGGCATGCGGCCCAGCAGTGCGGACACTTCCGAACCGGCTTGCACGAAGCGGAAGATGTTGTCCACGAACAGCAGCACGTCCTGCTTGTTCACGTCGCGGAAGTGCTCGGCCATGGTGAGTGCCGACAGACCCACGCGCATGCGGGCGCCGGGGGGCTCGTTCATCTGGCCGTAGCAGAGAGCCACCTTCGACTTGGAGAGGTCGTCGGGGTTGATCACACCCGATTCCTTGAATTCCTCGTAAAGGTCGTTGCCCTCACGGGTGCGCTCACCCACGCCGGCGAACACGGACACACCGCCGTGCTCTTTGGCGATGTTGTTGATCAGTTCCTGGATCAACACGGTTTTGCCCACGCCGGCGCCACCGAACAGGCCCACCTTGCCGCCTTGGCGGTAGGGAGCCAGCAGGTCGATCACCTTGATGCCGGTCTCGAACACCTTGGGCTTGGTTTCGAGCTCGGTGAGCTTGGGAGCTTCGCGGTGGATCGGAGCGGTGGTGGAGGCCTTCACAGGGCCCTGCTCATCCACGGGCTCGCCGAGCACGTTGAAGATGCGGCCGAGGGTGGCTTCACCCACGGGCACGGAAATCGGAGCACCGGTGTCGAGGGCTTCCATGCCGCGCACGAGGCCGTCGGTGCTGCTCATCGCAACGGCACGGACGCGGTGATCGCCCAGCAGCTGCTGAACTTCGGCGGTGAGGGCAACGTTTTGCCCGGCGGAATTTTTGCCCTCAACGCGCAGGGCGCTGTAGATCTTGGGCAGCTTGCCGGCCGGGAATTCAACGTCGATCACCGGGCCGATCACCTGCCGGATGATGCCTTTGGTGCCGGTGGCAGTAGCAGCAGCCATTTATGGGAGAAGTCGCGGGAGGACGCGCAGCGGGACCTAACCCGCTTGAAGCGGCGCCAACTTACCACTGCGGCCTGCACCCCCTGCCGGTTCGGTCACCCGCCCCCGCTGGCGGTTGAAGCCGGGTGCTGCGCCCCCATAACTTGGCACTCACGGGCGGCGAGTGCCAACTCGTCACCTCTGGTGCCTCGGCACCGCGACCCTGGCAGCGTCTCTGGCGCCATGCCAATGGTTTCGCCATTTTCATCGCATTCCATCCATGGCTGCTGTTTCTCTCAGCGTTTCCACCGTCAAGCCCCTGGGCGATCGCATCTTCATCAAGGTCTCCGAGTCCGAAGAGAAGACCGCCGGCGGCATCCTTCTGCCTGACACCGCTAAGGAAAAGCCCCAGGTGGGCGAAGTGGTGCAGGTGGGCCCCGGCAAGCGCAACGACGACGGCTCCCGTCAGGCTCCTGAGGTGAGCGTCGGCGACAAGGTGCTCTACAGCAAGTACGCCGGCACCGACATCAAGCTCGGCAGCGACGAATACGTGCTCCTCTCCGAGAAGGACATCCTGGCTGTCGTCAACTGAGCGCAGGCTCGGCGTCAGTTTTTCCCTAACCGTTCCCTAAACGAGATCGCCTTCCATGGC
>VGPW01000014.1 GCA_016882545.1 Cyanobacteria bacterium M_surface_10_m2_179
ACCGAATCCGCCGTGGCCGACATCAAGGCCGACGGGATCGATGAAGTGGTGGTGCTGCCGCTCTACCCCCACTTCTCGATCAGCACCAGCGGCTCCAGCTTCCGCGAACTGCAACGCCTGCGCCAGGCCGACCCCAACTTCGCCCGCCTGCCGATCCGCTGCATCCGCAGCTACTACAACGACCCGGGCTACATCGGCGCCATGGCCGAGCTGATCGCCCGCGAGATCCAGGCCTGCCCCGAACCGGCCACGGCCCATGTGTTCTTCAGCGCCCACGGCGTGCCCAAGAGCTACGTGGAGGAGGCGGGTGACCCCTACCAGGAGGAGATCCAGGCCTGCGCCGGGCTGATCATGCAGCGGCTGGAGCAGCAGCTCGGCCACCGCAACCCCTTCACCCTTGCCTACCAGAGCCGGGTCGGCCCGGTGGAATGGCTCAAGCCCTACACCGACGACGCCCTGCATGAACTGGGGGAGCAGGGGGTGAAGGATCTGGTGGTGGTGCCGATCAGTTTCGTGAGCGAGCACATCGAAACGCTCGAAGAGATCGACATCGAATACCGGGAAATCGCCACCGAAGCCGGCATCACCAACTTCCGCCGCGTGCCCGCCCTCGACACCACGCCCTCGTTTATCGAAGGTCTGGCCAACCTGGTGCAGCTCGCCCTCGAGGGCCCTGAGGTGAATCTCGATCAGGCCGCCGCCCTGCCCACCAAGGTGAAGCTCTATCCCCAGGACAAGTGGGCCTGGGGCTGGAACAACAGCTCCGAGGTGTGGAACGGCCGCTTGGCAATGCTCGGCTTCTCCGCTTTCCTGCTGGAACTGCTCAGCGGCCGTGGCCCGCTTCATTCCCTCGGTTTGCTCTAGAGCCGCCAGCGCAAGCCTCGCGGCCGGCTGGCTACTGGCGAGCGCGGCCTGGGCCGATCTGCGCTGGAGCCAGGGGGTGTTCCCCGTGGCGGTGTTCTCCGGCTACACCAGCCACTACGGCGAGCGCCTCGGCCCCTCCGGCGGGCTGGAGCCCCACCACGGCATCGACATCGCCGCCCCCTTCGGCTCACCGATCCGCAACTGGTGGGGCGGGGTCGTGAAGGAGGTGATCAACGATGGCCGCTGCGGGATGGGCCTGCTGATCCAGTCGGGCCCCTACGAGCATCTCTATTGCCACCTCAACGGCTCGGTGCAGGCGGGGGTCTATCGCAGCGGCAGCGTGGCCCTGCAGAGCGGCCAGCGGCTGCGGGGCGGGCAGCTGATCGGTCATGTGGGCCTGAGCGGCCGCACCACCGGTCCCCATCTGCACTGGGGGGTGCGCTACGGCGGCCGCTGGCTGAATCCCGCCGCGATCCTGCGGGCGATGGCGGCGGCCCGCCGTCAGGGGGGCTAGATCCCAACGCCCAATCCCCGGGCCAGACCTTAGGGTTGGGTCAAGATCGAGAACCGACTGCTGCCGTCGTGACCGTTACGTCTGTATCGCCCGCAGCTGCCACGGCCGGCGAAACCCCCGATCCGAGCTACCCCCAGCGGGTGAATGGCGGTTACGCCCTGATGGATGCGCTGCGCCGCCACGGCGTGGAGCACATCTTTGGCTATCCCGGCGGGGCGATCCTGCCCATCTACGACGAGCTGCATAAGGCGGAAAGCCGCGGCTGGCTGAAGCACATCCTGGTGCGCCACGAGCAGGGCGGCACCCATGCCGCCGATGCCTATGCCCGGGCCACCGGCAAGGTGGGCGTGTGCTTCGGCACCTCCGGCCCCGGCGCCACCAACCTGGTGACCGGCATCGCCACCGCCCACATGGATTCGGTGCCGATGGTGGTGATCACCGGGCAGGTGCCCCGGGCCGCCATCGGCACCGACGCGTTCCAGGAAACCGACATCTTCGGAATCACCCTGCCGATCGTGAAGCATTCCTGGGTGGTGCGCGACCCGCGCGACATCGGCCGCATCGTGGCGGAAGCCTTCCTGATCGCCGCCAGCGGCCGCCCCGGCCCGGTGTTGATCGATGTGCCCAAGGATGTGGGCGTTGAGGAATTCGACTACACGCCGGTGGAGCCCGGCAGCGCCCAACCCGCCGGCTTCAAGGCCACACCGACCCCCGACGCCCACGCGATTGAGGCGGCGCTGGCCATGATCCGCCAGGCCCGCCGGCCCCTGCTCTACGTGGGTGGCGGCGCCATCAGCTGCGGTGCCCACCAGCAGGTGCACCAGCTGGCGGAGCGTTTCCGCCTGCCCGTGACCACCACCTTGATGGGCAAGGGTGCCTTTGATGAGCAGCACCCTCTGGCGGTAGGCATGCTCGGCATGCACGGCACGGCCTACGCCAACTTCGCCGTGACCGAATGCGATCTGCTGATCGCCGCCGGTGCCCGCTTCGACGATCGCGTCACCGGTCGCCTCGATGGCTTCGCGCCGCGTGCCCAGGTGATCCACATCGATATCGACGCCGCTGAGCTCGGCAAAACACGCACCCCCGATGTGCCGGTGGTGGCCGATGTGAAGGCCGCCCTCAATGCGCTGCTGGCCGCCTCCAGCGGCGAAGACTCCAGCGGTCGCACCGAGGCCTGGCTGGAGCGGATCAATAGCTGGAAGCAGCACTACCCGCTGGTGGTGCCCGCACCCGAAGGCGAGATCGCCCCCCAAGAAGTGGTGGCGCTGCTGCAGGAGCTGGCCCCGAAGGCTTACATCACCACCGATGTGGGCCAACACCAGATGTGGGCCGCCCAGTTCCTGCACACCGGCCCGCGTCGCTGGATCAGCTCCGCCGGCCTGGGCACCATGGGCTTCGGCATGCCCGCTGCCATGGGCGTGCAAACGGCCTTCCCCGGTGAGCAGGTGATCTGCGTGGCCGGCGACGCCAGCATCCTGATGAACATCCAGGAGCTCGGCACCCTCAGCCAATACAACCTGGCGGTGAAGGTGGTGGTGCTCAACAACGGCTGGCAAGGCATGGTGCGCCAGTGGCAGGAGAGCTTCTACGGCGAGCGCTACTCCGCCTCCGAAATGACCGGCGGCATGCCCAACTTCCCGCAAGTGGCCGAAGGCTTCGGTGTGAAGGGCGTGCGCATCAGCGAGCGCGCCCAGCTGCGCAAGCAGCTCTCCGAGGCCCTGGCCCATCCCGGCCCCGCCTTCATTGAGGTGCAGGTGCGCCGCAACGAAAACTGCTACCCGATGGTGCCCCCCGGTGCCAGCAACGCCCAGATGGTGGGCCTGCCCTCCCATCCCGAGCTGGCGATCGACACCAGCCGCGAGTGCCACAGCTGCCACCACACCACCGGCAGCTCCAGCCTCTACTGCCCCAACTGCGGCACCAAGCTTTGATGCGGCGTTGGTGGCTGGGAGCCCTCTGTGCCCTGGTGCTCCTGATCGGAGCAGCAGGCGCTCAGGCGGCGGAGGTGTTGCAAGTGCGCAGCGGTACACTGCTGCAGGTGGGTGATCACAACCGCACCTACACCGTGGAGCTGGCCTGCGTCGCCGTGCCCGAAGGCGGCGAACAGGCCGCCGCCGATTGGCTGCGGGCAGCACTCCCCCGCCGCACCAAGGTGAACCTCCGGCCGTTCGGCAACGACGACGGCACGCTCGTGGCCCGCGTGCAGCGTCTCAATCCCGGTGATACCGCCGCCACGGGCGACCTCAGCGCCGGCCTGGTGGCAGCCGGCCTGGCAAGCCTTCCGCCCAGCTGCTGAGTGCCATGAGCATCAACCGCACCGCCAAAGGCATCGTGCTGGTGCCCTGCCTGCTGCTCGGCGCTGCCTTCCTGGCAGCGGCCGTGTGGGGTGATGGCGACGCCACCGGCGCTAACCAGCGGCTGGCCCTGGTGATCGGTGGCGTGCTGATCGGAGGCGGTTTGCTGGCTCAACTCCTACCGGAGTGAGCCCGCTCCGCCCTCCGATCACTTCGCCGCTTTGCCCTTGGACTGGTTCTGCTGAACCAGGCGGAAATATTCAGGCGTGGGGAAGATGGCGAAGGAGTCGTTGGGGGCGTTGATGATCTCCCGCAGCACCGCGGTGAGATCGGCCACCTGGGGCTTCAGCTTCTCGCGCTCGGGAGCAGGGAGCTTGGCCAGGGCGTTCTCCAGATTTTCGTAGCTGAAGAAGAACACACCGCGCGCACCTTCTGGCGTGTTGATCGTGAGGAACGGCTTGGTGAAGAACACCGGCACGTTCAGGCCTTCATTGATCTGCTTCTCAGTGAGGCCCTGCCCCTTCAGGATCTTCACAGCCTGGGTGCGGTCGCTGTCATTGCCGATGATCGGCGCCACCAGCGGCTTGGTTTTGTCCTTGAGCTGTTTGTTGAGCTCCACCACCTTCTCGTTCATCACGTCGAGAGGGATGGCCACCACCGCCGCCTTGAGGCTGGGGTTGGTTTTGTTGAGGGTTGCCAGCTGCTGGTTGGCCTTGGCGCTCTCCAGATAGAGCGGCAGCACCAGCTGCTTCTCCTGGGGGATCGGCAGGGGAACACCCTTGGAGTCGGTGATCACGAACACCGGAACCACCTGCAGTTTCTTGATCGCATCGGCCTCGGGGATGGCCTCAGCCGGGGCACTGATCAGCCCCATCCCACCGAATGCCACCCCTGCACTGAGCGCTACCGAGCCGACTTTGCAGCCGATCTGATGGCACCAGGCGTTGAAGCGGGACTGCATGCGATCAACTGTTGAAACAAAAAGCCTAGTCAGAGAAATCCGCGTAGTTTTCTGCCGTTGGACGGTGCCGGCCATGACCACTGCACAACATCGTTCTGCCGTCGGCAATGGCCGCTTGTTGGTGGCGCCGCCGCCGGTGCCATCCGGCTGGCGGCGGCCGCTGCTCACCGGCCTGAGCGTGGCCGTGGCGCTGCTGGGCAGTCAGACCCTCGCCGCCAGCACACCGCTGCGCAGTGATGTGCGCCTGCTACTGCCCAGTGAGGGATTGTTGGCCGGGCTGGGGGATGGCCTGCGCCGCGGCTACGGCCTGGCCATGGAGGAGAGCCGCCGCTGCGGCCAGCAACCGCCGAGCCTGCAACTGGGCTGGCTGCCGCCGGGCGCCAACCCGCAAGGTCCCGTATCGGCGGCGCCCCGCAGCCAGCTGCTGGTGGCACCGCCGGCCGCGCCGCTGCCCGCCTATGGCGCACTCGCCGATCAGCAACGGCTCACCGTGTTGCTGCCGCTGCAGCGGGGCGTGTCGCTCGATGGGCTGCCGCAACTGCGCGGCTCCGATCGCCTCTGGCCCCTGCTGCCAGGCCGCAGCCTCGAAGCGGATCGCCTCGCCCAGGCGCTCCTGGCCGAAGGTCGCAACCGGGTGATGATGGTGCGCGATCGCAGCGCCGAGAGCAAGGCCCTCAGCGATCGCTTTGAAGCCAGCTTCAGCGCCGGCCGGGGCCAGGTGATCGGACCGGTGGCGGAACCGATCGCCATGGCCGCGGACGACCGGGCAGCCCTGCAGCAATTGATGCAGGACGTGGAGTGGTATCGACCACCAGCGCTGGTGGTGATCACCCAGGCCGGCAGTGCCCTGGCCGAGGCGATTCGTGGCGGCCAATGGCCCAACACCGTGTTGGTGGCCTGGACCACACCGGTGGCGGCTGCGATGCCCCAACAACAGCTGGGCGTGAATCCGCTGGGCCGCGGACCCGGTTGGCAACGCTTTGCCGAGCGGTTTGAACGGCGCTGGGGCTACAGCCCCGGTGTGGTGGAAAGCGCCGGCTACGACAGCGGCCTGATGGCCGCACTGGCGGCGGTGCAGGCCGGCGGCAAGGCCGGCTGGGATCTGCAGTGGTTCAGCAGCAACGCCAAACCGCAGCCCCTGTGCACCGCCTTAACGCTGCGGGCCCAGGGACAGCGGGTGCGGCCCCTGGCCGCCAGCAGTGAACTGGATCTGAGCCCCGGCGTAGCGCCCACGGCCCAGTTGCGCCTCAGTCGTGGCTGAGCTCGTTCTGCCGCTGGAGGCGGTGGGCCTCGAGGCGATCGGCGAGGTGGGAGGCAAGAACGCCTCGCTGGGGGAGATGATCCGCCAGCTCTCGGCGCAGGGCGTGCGGGTTCCGGGGGGCTTCGCCACCACCGCCGCGGCCTATCGCCACCTGATCGCAGCGGGCGGGCTGCTGCAGCAGCTGCACACCATCCTCGATGGCCTCGATAGCCACGACATCGCCGCCCTGCAGGCCGCCGGTGCAGCCGCCCGGGCCCTGCTGCTGGCCGCACCCCTGCCCGGCGATCTGGAGCAGGCCATCCTCAACGCATACCGGCAACTGGGTGCACCAGCGGTGGCGGTGCGCTCCAGCGCCACCGCCGAAGACCTGCCCGATGCCTCCTTCGCCGGGCAGCAGGAGACGTTCCTCAACGTGGAGGGTGAACAGACCTTGCTGGCGGCCTGCCGGCGCTGCTTCGCCTCCCTGTTCACCGACCGGGCCATCTCCTACCGGCAGATCAACGGCTTCGACCATTGCGAGGTGGCCCTCTCGATCGGCGTGCAGCGGATGGTGCGCTCCGATCTGGCCTGCTCGGGGGTGATGTTCAGCATCGACACCGAAACCGGCTTCCGCAACGCCGTGCTGCTCACCGCTGCCTATGGGCTGGGCGAAAACGTGGTGCAGGGGGCGGTGAACCCCGATGAACTGCTGATCTTCAAGCCCACCCTGGAACAGGGCTTCGCGCCGATCGTGAGCCGGCGGCTCGGCAGCAAGGCGATCCGGATGATCTACGGCGAGCACGGCTCCACCCGCAACGTGGAGGTGCCGGCGGCGGATCGCCAACGCTTTGCCCTCAGCGACGCCGAGGCCCTGAAACTGGCCCGCTGGGCCTGCCTGATCGAGCGGCACTACAGCGACCGCCGCGGCCAACCAACGCCGATGGATCTCGAGTGGGCGAAGGATGGATGCAGCGGCGAGCTGTTCATCCTGCAGGCGCGGCCGGAAACAGTTGAGTCCCGGCGCAACGCCACCGTGCTGCGCAGCTGGCAGCTGGAGCCACACCACGCCGAACAGCTCTGCAGCGGCCGGGCCATCGGCGCGTCGGTGAGCAGTGGCCGGGCCCGGATCCTGCGCCACCCCTCGGAGATTCAGCGGTTCGAGCCCGGTGATCTGCTGGTAACGGAGCGCACCGATCCCGACTGGGAGCCGATCCTGAAGCGCGCCAGCGGCGTGATCACCAACCAGGGCGGTCGCACCTGCCACGCGGCGATCATTGCCCGCGAAATGGGCATCACCGCGATCGTGGGCGCCGGCGACGCCACCGAACGCATCAGCGATGGCGCCACGATCACCGCCAGCTGCTGTGAAGGCGACGAGGGGCGCGTATATGCCGGCGCATTGCCCTTCCGGGTGGAGGAGCGTGACATCGGCGAGCTGCCACCCACCCGCACCCGCATCCTGATGAATGTGGGCAACCCGGAGGAGGCGTTCAGCCAGGCGGCGATCCCCTGCGACGGCGTGGGGTTGGCGCGGCTGGAGTTCGTGATCGCCAATCACATCCGCGTGCACCCGATGGCGCTGTTGCAGCCCCAACGGCTCCGGGATCCAGCCGAGCGCCAGGCGATCGCCGCCCTCACCAGCGGCTATGAGCAGCCGGCCGACTACTACGTGGATCTGCTGGCCCAAGGCATGGGCCGCATTGCCGCGGCTTTCTATCCCAGGCCGGTGATCCTGCGCTTCTCGGATTTCAAGAGCAACGAATACGCCAAGTTGCTGGGGGGAAGCTGCTTCGAGCCCCGGGAGGAGAACCCGATGATCGGCTGGCGCGGCGCCTCGCGCTATTACGCCGAAGGCTTCCGCGAGGCGTTCGCCCTGGAATGCCGCGCCCTGCGCCAGGTGCGCGAGCAGATGGGCCTCACCAACGTGATCCCGATGGTGCCCTTCTGCCGCACGCCTGCGGAGGCGGATCGGGTGCTGGCGGAGATGGCGCGGGCGGGGCTGGTGCGCGGTGAAAACGGCCTGGAGGTGTATGTGATGTGCGAGCTGCCGAGCAATGTGATCGCCGCTGAGGCCTTTGCCGAACGCTTCGATGGCTTCTCGATCGGCTCCAACGACCTCACCCAGCTGACCTTGGGGCTCGATCGCGATTCGGCTCTGGTGGCGGACTTATTTGATGAGCGCAACGCAGCGGTGGTGGAGCTGATCCGCATGGCGATCCGCACGGCCCAACGCCATGGCCGCAAGATCGGCATCTGCGGCCAGGCCCCCAGCGATCACCCCGAATTCGCCGAGCTGCTGGTGCGCGAGGGCATCGATTCGATCAGCCTCAACCCCGACGCCGTGCTCAACACCCGTTTGAAGGTGGCGGCAATTGAGGCCGAGCTCAGCAATCAATGAGCAGGATTGCTCATCACGATGACTGAGCACCATTGCCGCGCCCCCACAGCTGCCAGAGCTGGGAACGCTGCCTAGGTTGCAGGTAGCCGGCTTTGGCGCGTCATGTCGACGTTGGAGCAGGACTTTGCCGCCATCGAGCCGGTGCTGCAGCGCCACAGCCGTCAGGCCCAGGGGCTGATCGAAGTGCTCCATGCGGCGTAACAGCACTACGGCTATCTGAGCGAGCCGCTGCTGCGCTACATCGCCCGCCAACTACAACTGCCCTTCAGCCGCGTGCAGGGCACCGCCAGCTTCTATCACCTGTTCCGCTTTGCACCACCGGCGCGGCATCGCTGCCTGGTGTGCACCGGCACCGCCTGCCATGTGAAGGGCGCCGCGGCACTGCTGGCCGCACTGCAGGCGGCACCAATGACCGAGCTGGGGGTGGAGTTGGGATCGGTGCGCTGCATCGGCAACTGCAGCGGCGCACCGCTGGTGGTGGTGGACGACACCGTGTGCAATCAGGCCACGGCCGCCGCGGTGCTGCAGCACGTGCGGGAGTTGCAGCCATGAGCGCCTGCCTGCGGATCTGCACAGCCGCCAGCTGCCGCAGCCGCGGCGCCGAAACGTTGCTCCACCACTGCGCTGCCGCCGCCGGCCCACGGCTACGGGTGAAGCCGGTGGGTTGCCTCGGCCCCTGCAGCGAAGGGCCACTGATGGCGCTGGAGGGGCGTTTGCATGGGCTGCAACACAGCAACGGCGAGGCGCTGCAACAGGCCTTGGCAACCGCTTTGGAGAGCACCACACCCCTAAGCGCCTGGCAGCCCCCCGGCAGCCTGGAGATCGAGGCTGATGATCCATTCCTGCAACGGCAACGGCGCCTGGATGGGCCGTCAGTGGGAGCTGTCCTATCGACTGGGCATGCGCCCCTGGATTGCCGTGGCCTTCTCCGCCCCCTGGGCCGCCGCCATGGCCGTGTTCCTGGTGTATCCGCTGGGGCAGGGCTCATTTGCCGATGGCATGCCGCTCGGCATCTCCGGCACGTTCAACTTCATGGTCGTGCTCCAGGCCGAGCACAACGTGCTGATGCACCCGCTGCACATGCTGGCGGTGGCCGGCAGCTTTGGTGGTGCCCTGCTGGCGGCCCTGCACGGCTCGCTGGTGAGCAGCTGTCTGGTGCGGGAAACCACGGAGCAGGAGTCGATCAACTGCGGTTATCGCTTCGGCCAGCAGCAACCCACCTACAACATTGTGGCCGCCCACGCCTACATGGGCCGGCTGCTGATGCCCTACGCCACCAGCAGTAACAGCCGCAGCGTGCATGCGGTGCTGGCCGCCTGGCCGGTGATCGGCATCTGGAGTTCCGCCCTGGCGGTGGTGAGTTTTGCCTTCAACCTCAACGGCTTCAACTTCAACCACTCCGTGCTGGATCACCAGGGCCGCGTGATTCACACCTGGGCCGATGTGCTCAACCGGGCCAACCTCGGCATCGAGGCCATGCATGAACGCAACGCTCACCAGTTCCCGTTGGACCTGGCGGCACAAGCCGCGCCACTGCACGGCTGAGCTCACAGCCACAAACGCAGGTGTTCCACAACGGACGCCTGCCCTGCTGCAGCGAGGCCGCAGCCACGCCGCATCAGCACCAGGATCTCGCATTTGTGATTTAGAGCTTGATCACCTCGATGGCAGCTCAGCTGATGACAGGATCGATCACCGTTGAGCTCACCCGCCAGGAACTGGATCTGTTCCTGAACACCATCCGGGCCCGCAGGATCTATCAACCCTGCCGCCACACCTTGGCCCGCGAAATCTGGCAGCCCTGGATGGCACCGCTGCTGCAGAAACTCACCGATGCCGCAGGCCGCTGAGCACTCAACCCAATAGCGCCAACGCTTCCCGATATCCCTTGACGCGCGGCAACGGCGGCCAGCCATGCCGGCACAGCACCGCCTCCACCCGCTCGGTGGCCAGGGGCAATGCCTCCGAGGGCAGGGCGGGAAAAGCGTGGTGCACGCTGTGATGAGGCAGGCCGCCAAGCCACCAGTTCAGCCAGGCGGGAACGTCAACCGTGCGGGAGCCATAGAGCCGGTGATCAAGGGATGGACGGCTACGGGGCCGAGCTGCCAGTGCTCAATGGCACCGCGCAGCTGCAGCGCCGCCCCCGCCAGGCGCTCCACCACAACCCAGGAGAGCAGATAGGGCAGCAACAGCTGCTGATGCAGCGCGATGGCCAGCACCAACAGCTGCAGCAGCGCCACACCGATGGCATCGAGGAGCAGCGCTCCGCCGAGACGCGGCTGCACACCCCGCAACCGCCAGGCCTCCAGATAAGCGCGCAGCACAAGCCCCACGCCGCCGAACAGGCACAAACGCCAAACCACGCCCGGGGAACGCAACCGCACCTGCTCCGGGTCGCGGGGATCACTGCCGCTCCAGCGGTGATGCAGCCCATGCAGCAATCGATAGCTGGCACTGGGCCAGGCCATCGGCCAACCGATCAGCAGCGCCAGCGCGCGTTCCAAACGGCGCCGGCCCAGCAGGGTGCCATGGCCCGCTTCATGGCTGGCAATCAGCAGCAGCGCCTCGGCCAGGCTCAGCAGCAGCAGGCCCGCCAAGCGAATCGGCCAGGCTAGGTGCCCCCAGTAGAACCAAGCCCCCAGGGCCAGCACCGCCAGCAGCAGGGCCAAACGCAGCGCGCCACTGGTCCGAGGCGCTGAAGGCCTGAGGTCAGCCACGGCGGCCTGGAGATCAGCGATCAGTGCAGGAGACGGCGCGGACGGTTGCACAAGCGCAGCGAACTACCGCCAACCGTATGGCGATGGCAACGCTCGGGTTGGCGTTACAGCGCCGTTGCCTCAGGCCAGGTTGTAGCGGTGTCCCACAGCGGGATCGATCAACGCGGTGCCTTCGGGCATGGAGGCGGCCGCCTCCGCAGCGGTGCCCTTCTGCCAGAGGGCACGGGTGAGCACGCCGCTGAAGCGCACATCGCCACCGGCGGTGCTGGCCAGCACCGTGCGGGGGCTGAAACGCTCCAGCAACTGGGGCAGCACCTGCTGGCCGCGCACAAAGGCGCCCGCCACGGGCAACCCCAGATCCACCACCGGCGTGATCACCGCATCGAGGGGTTGAGCGGGCAGCGCGTCGGGCAGATAGCCATGGGGTTCGAGATAGAGCGAGCCGGCGGGATGGCGCAGCAGATAGCCGTTCTCCACCTGGGGCACCGGCGCGCCAGCGGTGGCCGTGATCGTGAGCTCGGCGTGCTGGCTCTGCTCACCGGGCTTGAGTGCGGTCACCGCTTCAAACCCAAGCCCCCGCAGCTTGGCGGCAGCCGTCGCCGAACCCACCACCGGCAGCGAGCGGGGCAGCAGCTGCAGGGTGTCGGGGTGGGCATGATCGTCGAGCCCCTGGGTGAGCAGCAGCAGATCGAGATCGGCAGGCACCGGCTGACTCTGGGGAAGCTGACCTTCAAAGAACCAGGCCCCCGGCGGGAAGCGCAGCGGCCCGGTGAGCCAGGGATCCACCAGCACCCGCAGCGCACCAAACTCCAGCAACCAGCCATTGGCACCGAAGTAGGTGGCGTGCACGGCAAGGGCGATCAGGGCCCTCGACCCTAAGGACAGCCGGCGAACGGGTGCTGGAATGCAGCAGAGGCACTGGCTGGGGCGATGCTGCGGCTCAACGAACTGAAGCTGCCCCTCGATCACGAGCCCGGCGCCATCAGCGAGGCCCTCTGCCGGCGGCTCAAGCTCCAGGCCGAGCAGCTCCACGGTGAGCCTCGGGTGGTGAAACGCAGCGTGGATGGCCGGCGCAAGAGCAACATCCAGCTCGCCTACAGCGTTGAATTCAGCCTCGCGGCCGAACTGGAGCAGCGCCTGCTGAAGCGCTTCGCCAAGGATCCCCACCTCCAAGCCGCCCCCGACACCACCTACCAACTGGTGGGCCAGGCACCGGCCCACAGCACCCAGCCAAGGCCGGTGGTGGTGGGAGCCGGGCCCTGCGGCTACTTCTGCGCGCTACTACTGGCCCAGATGGGCTTCAAACCGCTGCTGCTGGAGCGGGGCAAACCGGTGAAGGAGCGCAGTGCCGACACCTTCGGTTTCTGGCAGGGCAAGCGACCGTTCAACCCTGAATCCAATGCTCAATTCGGCGAAGGCGGGGCCGGCACCTTCTCCGACGGCAAGCTCTACAGCCAGGTGCGCGACCCGCGCCATCTAGGCCGCAAGGTGCTGGAGGAGTTGGTGGCTGCCGGCGCCAACCCCGAGATCCTGGTGCTGCACCGGCCCCACATCGGCACCTTCAAGCTGGCCACGGTGGTGCGGGGTCTGCGGGCCCAGATCCGCGCCCTGGGCGGCGAGATCCGCTTTGAGAGCCGCGTGGAGCGGCTGGAGCTCGACCCGCACCGCCATGCCGTTCGGGGGGTGACCCTCGCCGATGGCAGCTTCATCGCCGCCGATCAGGTGGTGATGGCCGTGGGTCACAGCGCCCGCGACAGCTTCGCGATGTTGCAGGAGCAAGGGGTAGCGATAGAGCGCAAACCCTTCTCGGTGGGCTTTCGGATCGAGCATCCCCAGGCCCTGATCGATGCAGCCCGTTGGGGCAGCTGCGCCGGCCATCCCCTGCTCGGCGCCGCCGAATACAAGCTCGTGCACCACGCCAGCAACGGTCGCTGCGTTTACAGCTTCTGCATGTGCCCTGGTGGCCTTGTGGTAGGCGCCACCTCCGAGCCCGGGCGGGTGGTGACCAACGGCATGAGCCAGCACTCGCGCAATGAGCGCAATGCCAACAGCGGCATCGTGGTGAACATCGAACCCGCTGATATGGAGCCCTACGGCGCGTTCCCCGATGACCCCCTCGCCGGCGTGGCCTTTCAGCGCCATTGGGAGGCCAAGGCCTACGCGCTGGGGGGCGAATCGTTTGCCGCGCCGGGTCAGCGGCTCGGCGATTTTCTAGCGGCGAAAGCGAGCACCAGCACCGGCGCGGTGCAACCCTCCTACGCACCGGGCGTCACCCTGACCGATCTGAGCAGCGCCCTGCCGGACTACGCCATTGCAGCCCTGCGGGAAGCGCTGCCGCAGTTCAACGCCCCCATTCCCGGCTACGCCATGGACGACGCCATGCTCACCGGCGTGGAAACGCGCACCTCATCGCCGCTACGGCTACCTCGCGATCAGCAACTGGAGAGTGTGAACACACCGGGGCTTTATCCGGCTGGAGAGGGCGCCGGCTTTGCGGGCGGGATCCTCTCTGCGGCCATGGATGGCATCCGCGTCGCGGAAGCCGTTGCCCTCACTCGTCTTCGTCGGGAGCACCCATCGGCGCAAGGCGAATCTGCTTGCGACCGAGTTTGATTTCAAACTCATCGCCGGGCTTGAGATCGAGCAGGGCGGTGTAGGCCTTGCCCACCATCAGGTTGCCGTTGAACTGCACCTTGGTGGTGAAGCTGAGCTTGCGACCACCTTTGCCCACCTTGCCGGCGCCACCGCCGAATTCCACGCCTTTGGCGTTGAGCAGGGCTTCATAGAAGGCCGTGAAGTTCAGGCGCTCAGTGCCATCCTTTTTGGTGGACACGTAGCCGCAGGACCGCACGATGTCGGACTTGCTGACATCACCAAGGTCTTTGACCTTGGCGAGAAGATCTGCTCCCGTGAGCATATTGATTGAGATTTATGCAACGGCTGCATTGTCGCACCGCAACGGAAGCGAAGCAAGGAGACTGATGCTTTCCAGCAGGCACAGCTGAGCTCCATGGGCTGCTCCGTGGTCTGGTTTCGTCGCGATCTGCGCCTGGCGGACCACGCTGCGCTGAGCGAGGCCTGCCGGCTCGGTGCCGTGCTGCCGGTGTTTGTGCTCGACCGGCAGCTGCTGTTCCATCCCGAAACCGCCGTGGCTCGGGTGGCCTTCATGCTGGAGAGCCTGCGGGCGCTCGACCAGGATCTGCGCCGGCGCGGCGGGCGGCTGTTGGTGCGCTGCGGCGACCCTGCCGAGGAACTGCTGCGGCTGGTGCGCGCCAGCGGCGCCGATGCCGTGTTCGCCCACACCGACAGCGAACGCCTGGTGGGGCGGGTGCGCGACGCCCGGGTGAGCCGCTGCCTGGCGGAAGCCCGGATCCCCCTGCACTGGATCGAGCCGGCGGGAGCCAGCGGCACCCTGCTGCCCTACAGCGGCTGGAGCCGTCAGTGGCATCAGGCCATGGCCGCCCCCGCCCTGCCGGCACCGGCACGGATCGGCGTGCCACCTGCCAGCGCTGCCCTGGCGGATCTGCCGGTGCCCAGCCTGGAGCAACTGGGGCTTGAGGCCGATGCCAAACCGATTCCCCGGGGCGGCAGCGCGGCGGCCCTCGAGCGGCTCGAGCACTTTTGCGAGGGGCGAGCCTCCCGCACCTACTACTGGGAACTGAGCTATCCCTCCGCCCGGATCACCACCGGCCTGAGCCCCTATCTCAAATTCGGTGTGATCACGCCGCGGCAGTGCCTGCAGCGACTGGCCCCCCTGCTGGTGAGCGACGAGCGGCGTCAGCCCCGCCACCGCAGCGCCCTGCAACTGGCGAGCCGCCTGCGCTGGGGCTGTGCCATCCATCAACGCTTTCGCTACCTGCCCCAACTGGAGCTCTGCTCGCTCTGGAGTGCCTTCGACACTGCCGGCAACGACACCCTCAGCGAGGAACAGGAAGGGCTGTATGCAGCCTGGCGCGAGGGACGCACCGGCTTTCCGATCGTGGATGCCGCCGCCCGCTGCCTGCAGGCAGAAGGAGGCTGGCTGGAACTCAACTTCCGCAGCCGCGCCATCTACGCCAGCTTCCTCACCAACCTCTGCGGCATCGACTGGCGCTTTGGCGCCCTGCACTACATGCGCCACCTGATCGATGGCGACTGCCCCATCGATCACTACCAATGGGCGATGCAGGCCGGCGTGACCTACGGCGGCGCCAACGCCTGGACGCGCATCTACCACCCAGGCCAGGTGGCGGTGAACCGCTGCGATCCCCAGGGGCTGTTCATCCGCCGCTGGCTGCCCGAACTCAGCGGCCTCACCAACGATCAGCTGGGTGCACCCCCCGCCATGGCCGACTACCCGGCACCGGTGCTCGGCTACGAGGACGCCCGCCGCCTGCGGCTGGAGGCCTTGGAGCAGCAACGGCTCCAGATCGGAGACGTTCAAGCCGCCATGGCGCGTTTGCCGAGGGATCTCCATCCCTTCGGCTACAAGCGCATCGCCGGTTGTGAGGTGGCCTGGGCGGATCTCTGGGCCGCCGAGGCACCGGCGGCCCTGCAACCCAGCGCCGTGGAGCTGGAGCGCCTGGATCCCACCGGTTGGCGAGCACTGATGAGCTGGTTCAGCGGCAGCAGCCGCAGCACCGGCTCCGCCCGCACTAGCCGCAGCAGCAGGGCCAGCAGCCGCAAACGCCGCAGCCGCGACAGCCCCGGTCAACTCAGCCTTGATCTGGAGCTGGTGCTGGATCGGGAGCCGGCATAACCCGAACGCCCCCAGCCCACGCGCCTCAATCCGGCAGCTGCTGCGACACGATGCCGCTCCACTGCACCGCCTTCACCTGATCCCGGCGCCAGGAGTGGAACAGCAGCGCCTCCTCCACGGTGCAGAGCGGGCAAACGCTGATCTGCGCGGCCGGGACACCCGCGAGCTCGAGCTGGCAGCGGCTGGCAGCGCGGATGTCGAGGCGGCAACGGGCAGGCTCGGGGTCGGGCAGCACGGCACCGCAGCGCTCCAAGGCAGCCAGGCCTGCGCCCGTCGGCAGCGCCTCAGCCACCTGTTGGGCAACGTTGCGCTCCACCTGATAGCGCTCGCCGCTCACCGCCGGGCCCAGGGCCACCAGCAGATCCTGGCGCCGGCAGCCGGCTGCCTCCAGCTGGCCGATCGCCTCGAGCAGGATGCCGCCCGCCACTCCGCGCCAACCGGCATGACAGGCCGCCACCCGGCCGCTGGCCGGATCGGCGATCAACACGGGCGTGCAGTCGGCGCCGCACACCCACAGGCTCTGGCCGCCGGCATCACTCACCAGGCCATCGGCCTCCGGCCAGGGTTCTGCGCAGGCGGCGCTGGCCGGCAACACCCGGGCGCTGTGCACCTGTTTGGGCCTGTGCACGCTCACCCCGGCGCTCACATAACCGGCCAGCACCTCCGGGCCGCGGCCCTGCCACTGGCGGGTGAAGAAGCCGTGCTCAAACGCCGCCAGCAGATCGGCCTGGAGGTAATAACCGCCGTAGCAGCCGATCCAGGCCCAACCCTCCAGCAGGTTGAAGCGGGCATCGGGGCGATCAAACGGTGGATCAACGGCTTCCGCCATGGACCATCTCCTCAGGCATCGGGCAGATCGCGCAGCACCCAGAAGCCATCAAAACCGTTCTGGTTCTCGCCGCTCTGCACCGCCAGAAACTGCACACCACCGGCCTGATCGCGGGCTGCGCGGAAAGCCTGAGCGGCGGCCTCCGCCTCCTCGGCCTCCAGGTTGCCCAGCAACCAGCGGTCCTCAAGGCCCGCCTCCAGCACCAACTGCTGGCCGCTCACCTCCAGGCGCACCGGCTCGAGCCCCGCAACCCAGCCGGCGATGGCCAGGGAGCGGGTGGCGCTGAACAGGCGCAGCCCACTCACCATCACGTCATCGGCGCCTGCGGCAGCGAGCGGCACCAGGCCGGCAAAGCTCACATCCCACTCCGCCGCCTCCCGCAGCGCACCGAGGGGCAGGGAGGCCCAACTCCAGCTGTCCCCGCGGGCGGCTTCCGGCAGCGGCACCGCCACGGGCTGCACCGGCAGGGGTGCCGGTGCCAGCGGGCCGGCCATGTAGCCCTCCTCCGCCGGATACACCTCAAGCTGGCGCTGCTGCAGCCACTCCACCAGGGCATAGCAGCGGCGGCTGGGGATCAGCTCCAGGCTGAGCTGTTCAGCAGCGCGCTGCACCATCGTGCGCATCGAGGCACGCCAGCAACGCAGCTTGCGCGGCGGAGCGTGGCCCTCAGCGGCGGCCTGATCGATCGCCTGCTCCAGCGACTGCTTCAGCCACTGGGAATTGACGTTGGAGGCGGAGCAACGCAGTGCAAAGCGAAACCCGGGGCCGGCCGCCTCAACGCTGGGAGTGCTGCAGATCAGCAGTTCCCAGCGCTTCTTGCCGTCGGGCTCCAGGATCGGCCGGGAGTAGTAGTCGAGTTCCCATTCGGCCTGATCGGTGGCCACACTCATCCGGCGCTCTGTTCCTGTTGGCGCAGCACGCTACGAGCACGGTTGGCCCGATCGGCGGCTTCCTCCATCACCTTGTCGCGATCGATCAGCAGTTCGCCGGGGGCTCCTTCCAGCAGGGCGGTGTTCAGGGCAATGCGACCGCGGCCGGGATCGAGCTCGGTGATCAGGGCTTTTACCCGATCACCCTGGCCGAACACCTCGCGCATGTCGCGCATCTGGCCGCCGGTGATCACCGATTGGTGCAACAGGCCGCTGATTCCGCCCAGATCCACAAACAGGCCGTAGGGCTTGATCGACACCACCTGCCCTTCCACCAGCTGGCCCACTTCCAGGTTCTGGAAGATGGCGGCGGTGGCCGCTTTCTTCTCGGAGAGCACCAGCTTGCGGGTTTCGGGGTTCACTTCCAGGAAGGCCACGCCGAGGGTTTTGCCCACCAGCGCCTCGTGGTTTTCACCCTCCTGCAGCTGCGAGCGGGGGATGAAGCCGCGCAGACCCTCCACATCGGCGGTCACACCACCGCGGTTGAAGCCATTCACCTTCACCTGCAGCACCTTGCCCTCCTTCTCCAGCAGGCGCACCTTCTCCCAGCTCTGACGCAGGGCCAGGGCGCGGGCGCTCACGGTCACCATGCCGTCGGCGTTCTGCTCGCGGGTCACGAGCACCTCCACCTGGGTGCCGCGGGGGAAGCGCTCCTTGAGGTTGGTGATCACCCCCAGGCCGGCCTCCTTCTTGGGCATGAAGCCCGGGGCCTTGCCGCCGATATCCACATACACGCCATCGCTCTCGAGGCCCACCACCGTGCCGGTGGCCACCTCACCGGTAGTGCCCACAAACTCCTGCTCATCGAGCGCCGCCAGGAAGGCGTCGGCATCGAAATCAAAGTCGTCCACGGTGCGGGCCGGCGTTGCCGCAGCGCGCTCGGGCTGCGGCGGCGCCATGCGGGAGCCACCGGATCGGCGCTTGCCCTGGTCATCGGGGCCGAGCAGGTCGGCCATGGTGAGGCCTTCAAAGCCGCTCATGTCGAAGAGCTCGTCATCCGCGCCGCCGGAGCGGGCGGGGGCAGCGGGACGCTGGGGTGCCACGGGCGCCTCACCGCGGGAGGCGCGCACGGCGTTTTCCAGATCGGTGGCGCGCTGGGCGGCGGCCTCAGCGGCAGCGCGGGCTTCGGCGGCTTCGCGCTCCAGCTTCAGCTGCTCTTCTTTTTTATTGATCTGCAGCACCTGGGGTGGCTTGCGCACCGGGGCTGACCCGGCCACGGGTCGCGGCGGCGTGGGAGGCACCGGACGCGGGGACTGGGCTTGCTTGGCGGAAGGCTGGGAGGGCTGCTGATTGCCAGGACCGGCCATGAACAAGCACAAATGCACAGCGCCACACTGTAGGCAGCCCCCCTGAAGCCGATGGCGCCGCCCGCCCCATCCCCCGCGCGCCGCCTGGAGCAGCTGAGCTGGCCCCAGCTGCAGCAAGCAGCAGCCACGGCCGGCAGCACGGTGGCGTGGCCCTTCGGTGCCTTCGAGCAACACGGGCCGCAGCTTCCCCTCGGCACCGATGCCCTGTTTGCCGACCGGCTGCTCGATGCCGTGCTCCAGCAGCTGGAACCCACGCTGCCGATCTGGCGCCTGCCGGTGCAGTCGATCGGCTTTTCACCGGAGCACCGCAGCTTCTGCGGCACCCTCAGCCTGCCGGCGGAGCTGCTGATCGCCCAGATCGTGGCCATCGGTGAGCAACTGGCGGAGGCCGGCTTCGAGCGGCTGGTGCTGTTCAACGGCCATGGCGGTCAGATCGCGCTGCTGCAGGTGGCGGCGCGCCAACTGCGGGCCAGCCGGCCGCAGCTCGCCGTGTTGCCCTGCTTTCTCTGGAGCGGCCCCGATGGCATCGGGGAGCTGCTGCCGGAACCGGAACGCAGCCAGGGCCTGCATGCCGGCCTGGCGGAAACCAGCCTGATGCTGCAGCTGGCGCCGGAGCTGGTGGGGCCGGAGCGACCGGTGGATGGGCTGCTTCAGCAGGCCCCGCCGCCTGGCTGGAGCCTGGAGGGGGCGGTGCCGGAGGCCTGGCTCACCGCCGACCTCTCGCGCAGCGGCGTGGTGGGCGACAGCCGCGGCGCTTCAGCGGAGCTGGGGGCGGCCCTGGAGCAGCGCTTGGTGACGGGCTGGCGGGCCCTGTTCACGGCGCTGCTTGCCAGTTCGTGGCCGCCGCGGACTGAGAACCGACCCTGATCGGGCGGATCCCAGATGCGCAAAAGCTTTCAGAAGCCCAACCTGAACCACACGGGATGGTTACAGTCGACTCCATTGCGATGTGGACCTGGTAGCCATGGCGACCCTTGAAGCCCCGGAACTCTCCGCAGCAGTCGGCAACCTGCCCGACTTCACCACCGAGGCCTACAAGGACGCCTACAGCCGCATCAACGCGATCGTGATCGAGGGCGAGCAGGAAGCCCACGACAACTACATCTCCATTGGCACCCTCCTGCCGGACCAGGCTGAGGAGCTCACCAAGCTGGCCCGCATGGAGCTGAAGCACATGAAGGGCTTCACCGCCTGCGCCAACAACCTGGGCGTGGTGGCCGACATGGCCTTCGCCAAGGAGTTCTTCGCGCCGCTGCACAACAACTTCAAAACCGCCCTGGCAGCCGGCAAGGTGCCCACCTGCCTGCTGATCCAGGCCCTGCTGATCGAGGCCTTCGCGATTTCGGCTTATCACATCTATATCCCGGTGGCCGATCCCTTCGCCCGCAAGATCACCGAGGGCGTGGTGAAGGACGAATACACCCACCTCAACTACGGCCAGGAGTGGCTCAAGGCCAACCTGGAGAGCTGCCGCGAGGAGCTCGAGCAGGCCAACCGCGACAACCTTCCCCTGATCCGCCGCATGCTCGATGAAGTGGCCGGCGATGCCGCCGTGCTGCAGATGGATAAGGAAGATCTGATCGAAGACTTCCTGATCGCTTACCAGGAAGCGCTCACCGAGATCGGTTTCAGCACCCGCGAGATCGCCCGCATGGCCGCCGCCGCCCTGGTGGGCTGAGGCAAAACCAGCCCCAATCCGGCGTTGCCCTTTAATCGGGTGACTTCAAGACCGGTGTGTCACCAGGAGACTCCGCACGCATGTTTGGTCTGATCGGTCACTCCAGCAGCTTTGCCCAGGCCCAGGAAAAGGCCCGGGACCTGGGGCTCGAGGAGATGGCCGAAGCCGACATGCTGGCCTGGTGTTCGGCCCCACCGCAGCTTCTGGAAACCTTCAAGGTCACCAGCCGCACCGGCCAAACGATCGAAGGCACCTACATCGACTCCTGCTTCGTACCGGAGATGCTGAGCCGCTTCAAAACGGCCACACGCAAGGTGCAGAACGCCATGGAGATGGCGCAGAAGAACGGCATCAACGTGACCGCCCTGGGGGGCTTCACTTCAATCATTTTCGAGAACTACGACCTCTCGAAGTTCCAGCAGATCCGCAACACCACCCTGGAGTGGGAGCGCTTCACCACCGGCAACACCCACACCGCCTGGGTGATCTGCCAGCAGGTGGAGCGTAACGCGCCGCTGCTGGGCATCGACCTGAGCCGCGCCAAGGTGGCCGTGGTGGGCGCCACCGGCGACATCGGCAGCGCCGTGTGCCGCTGGCTGAGCCAGAAAACCGGCGTGGCTGAACTACTGCTGGTGGCCCGTCAGCAGCAGCGCCTCCAGGATCTGCAAACCTCCCTGGGCGGGGGCACGATCCTCAGCCTGGAAGAGGCCCTGCCCCAGGCCGATGTGGTGGTGTGGGTGGCGAGCCTGCCCCAAACGCTCAGCATCGATCACGCCAGCCTGCGCAAGCCCTGCCTGATGATCGATGGGGGCTACCCCAAGAACCTCGACGCCAAGGTGGCCGGCGACGGGGTGCACGTGCTCAAGGGCGGCATCGTTGAGTTCTGGCAGGACATCGGCTGGCAGATGATGGAAGTGGCCGAGATGGAAAACCCGAAGCGCCACCTCTTCGCTTGCTTTGCCGAGGCAATGCTGCTGGAATTTGAGGGAATCCACACAAACTTCAGCTGGGGGCGCAACAACATCTCGTTGGCCAACATGGAACGGATCGGCGAAGCCTCGCTGCGCCACGGTTTCCAGGCCATCGGTCTCAACCCTGCCCAGCTGAGCCGGGCAGCGCAGGGCGGCGTCGAACTGGCAGCCGCCTGAGCCCAGCCCCAGCCCTTCTCCCGCTGTTATGGCCCGTCGTCCCCTGCTCGATTTCGAAAAACCTCTGGTGGAGCTGGAGGAGCAGATCGAGCAGATCCGGCAGCTGGCCAAGGATTCGGAAGTGGATGTGAGCCAGCAGCTGCTGCAGCTCGAAACCCTGGCGGCCCGCCGGCGCGAGGAGATCTTCTCCAACCTCAGCCCGGCCCAGAAGATCCAGGTGGCGCGCCACCCCCAGCGCCCGAGCACCCTCGACTACATCCAGGTGCTCACCGATGAGTTCATCGAGATGCACGGCGACCGCCGCGGCAGCGATGACCAGGCCCTGGTGGGCGGCGTGGGCCGCATCGGCGAGCAGGGCGTGGTGCTGCTGGGCCATCAGAAGGGCCGCGACACCAAGGAAAACGTGGCCCGCAACTTCGGCATGGCCTCCCCCGGCGGCTACCGCAAGGCGATGCGCCTGATGGAGCACGCCGATCGCTTCCGCCTGCCGATCTTCTCCTTCATCGACACTCCCGGGGCCTACGCCGGCCTCACCGCCGAAGAGCAGGGGCAGGGCGAGGCGATTGCCGTGAATCTGCGCGAGATGTTCCGGCTGCGGGTGCCGATCGTGGCCACCGTGATCGGCGAGGGCGGCTCCGGCGGCGCCCTGGGGATCGGTGGGGCCGATCGCCTGCTGATGTTCCAGCACAGCGTTTACACCGTGGCCAGCCCCGAGGCCTGCGCCTCGATCCTCTGGCGCGATGCCGCCAAAGCGCCTGTGGCGGCGGAAGCACTCAAGATCACCGCCCCGGATCTGATGAAGCTGGGCATCATCGATGACGTGATCAGCGAGCCCTCGGGCGGCAACCACTGGGCCCCGCGTCAGGCCGCCGAATCGCTGCGGGCCGCCCTGCTGCGCCACCTGGGCGAGCTGCAGGCCCTGAGCGAAAGCGAGCTCACCAACCAGCGCTACGCCAAGTTCCGCAAGATGGGCCGCTTCCTCGAGGCCGGCCAACAGGACGCCAGCCTCAGTTCCTGAGCCGGCCTCCATGCACCCATCCCCAACCGTTCTGATCACCGGCGCCTCCCGCGGCATCGGTGAAACCACAGCCCGCGCCTTCGCGGCGGCGGGCTACAACCTGCTGCTGGTGGCCCGCAGCGGAGCTGCGCTGGAGCAGCTGGCGGGCGAGCTGGCCAGTTCCAGCTGTCAGGTGCACACCTGCAGCCTCGATCTCTCCAAGCCCGAGCGCATCGCCCCGGCCCTAGAGGAGCTGCTGAGCCGCGGCCTGAGCCCCAACGTGCTGATCAACAACGCCGGCGCTGCCTACACCGGCAGCCTGGCGGAGATGCCCCTGGAGCGCTGGCAGTGGCTGCTGCAGCTCAATGTCACCAGCGTGTTTCAGGTGTGCCAGGCGGTGTTGCCGGCGCTGCGCCAGCAGCAGGGACTGATCATCAACGTGAGCAGTCACGCCGCCCGCAACGCCTTCCCCGACTGGGGCGCCTACTGCATGAGCAAGGCGGCTCTCGCTTCTCTGAGCCGCTGCCTGGCCGAGGAGGAGCGTGCCCATGGCGTGCGGGTGTCCACGCTCACCCTGGGTGCGGTTAATACGCCTCTTTGGGACAGCGAGACCGTCCACAGCTCCTTTGATCGCCGTGCCATGCTTCCCCCACAACGCGTGGCCGAGGCGCTCCTGTCTCTGGCCCAGCAACCGTCCTCTCAGACCCTGGAGGACGTCACCCTTATGCCTGCCGCCGGCGTTCTTTGATCGCTGCGGGGGATTAACCGATGACTTCCACTCTTCCTTCAAGTGTTTCCGGTCAGCTGGCTCCCGTGAGCCGCCGCATCCGCGATCGGCTTGAAGCCGCCGGCGCTCCCTTCCTGGCCAACGACAACATCGCCGAACACCTGCAGGAGGGTGAACTCGATCAGCTCGAGATCGAAGTGGCTGGCAAGGTGCGTGAACTGCTGCGCAGCCTGGTGATCGACATCGACAACGATCACAACACCGAGGAAACAGCCGAGCGCGTGGCGCGGATGTATCTGCATGAGGTGTTCAAGGGCCGCTATCACAACCAGCCCAAGATCGCCAGCTTCCCCAACGTTAAACAGCTCGACGAGATCTACACCGTGGGCCCGATCACGGTGCGTTCAGCCTGCTCCCATCACTTGGTGCCCATCCTGGGCAACTGCTGGATCGGCATCAAGCCCGGTGAGCGCGTGATCGGCCTCTCGAAGTTCTCCCGCGTGGCGGACTGGGTGTTCTCCAGGCCCCACATTCAAGAGGAGGCCGTGATGATCCTGGCCGACGAAATCGAGCGTCTCTGTGAACCCCAGGGTCTGGCGATTCTGGTGAAAGCCCAGCACTACTGCATGAAGTGGCGTGGTGTGAAAGAGCCCCAAACCAGCATGGTGAATTCGGTGGTGCGCGGAGATTTCCGCCACGACCCCAGCCTCAAGGCTGAATTCTTCGAACTGGTGAAGCAGCAGGAATCACTGCTGCTTCACTGAGGCTCCCGCCACCCCTCAGGGCTGCACCGGACCGATCGGCTGGGAGGCCACGCGCTTCACCTGGCCGTTCTGGTTCACCACAGCCACCACCATCACGTTCTGGCCCACGTCCAACGCGGCGGGAACGTAGGTGGTGCCCTGGGCTCCCTCGATCAACACCCAGCTGCGCTGGCCGGGCTTGAGGCGATACCAGTGGTAGTTGGCCTGGGGGATCGCCAATTGGGCATCGGCCAGCGCCGTGGCGGTGAGCACAGCTCCCACGGCCGCATTGCCGGCCAGCACCAGTTGCTGCAGGCCGTTGATCTGTTGCTGCACCGCGCCCTCCAGGTGGATATCCGTGGATATCTGCTGCTGCAACTGCTGAATCTGCTGCTGCGGGCTCTCGGTGACACCCGGCACGCACTGCAGGTTGGCGCCCACCAGCTGACAACCCACCAGATCCTGGGCCCGCAGCGGTGATGCCGCAGCCACGGCGCAGAGGGCAGGCAGGGCCAGGGCCGACAAACGGCGCTGGGCGTGGGAGCGGAACATCGCGGGCAATCAGCTGGGGCGATCCTGGCGGAAGGCGGCCACGGCAGCCACCAACTGCTCCACCCGAGCCAGATCCTTGTCGCCGGGAGCGCGCTCAACGCCACTGGAGGCATCCAGGCCATCCGGAGGGGAAGCCGCGAGGGCGCCCAGGGCTGAGGGCACCCGCTCGGGGGTGATGCCGCCGGCCAGCCACCAGGGCAGCGATGGTGCAAAACCCTCCAACCACTCGATCGGGATGCGATGGCCCGTTCCCCCCAGCTGATCGGGCACCCAGGCATCCAGCAGCAGGGCGTCCACAACGGAGGCATAGGCGCTGGCCTGGGCCAGATCCGCCTGGCTGCGAATGCGCAGTGCCTTCCACAGCTGCAGGTGCGAACCCAGGGCCGCCCGCAGCTCCTGGCAGCGCTGCACCGATTCAGCACCATGCAGCTGCACCACCTGATGGCCGCCCTCTGGCCCCAGGGCCTCGAGATCGGCCGCCAGCGGATCGGCCACCACCAGCACCCCCAGGCAGCGGGGGCTGGCCTGCCGCATGGCCGCAAACAACGCCGGCCGCTGCGCCACCTCCACAAAGCGGGGCGAACTGGACACCGCAATCACACCGATGGCATCCACCCCCAGCGCCGCCACGGCGGCGGCCTGATCGGGTTGGCGCAGACCGCACACCTTGAGCCAGGGACGCCCCAGAGCTTCAACCATCCGCCACGGCCGCTTCAGAACGGTGTTTCTAGGATCGCTCCAGTGGAACCAACCGTGTGGGTGAAGGCTGGCAGCTGCTGAGCATCCGGGGGATTCCCCTGCGCATTCACCCCAGCTGGTTCGTGATTCTGGGGCTGGCCACCGTGGCCTTCCAGCAGCAATACAGCCAGCAGCTGCGCAGCGGCCATCCGGCTGAACTGTGGCTGCTCGGCCTGCTCACCGCCCTGCTGCTGTTCGTGTCGGTGCTGCTGCACGAACTGGGGCACTCGCTGGTGGCACTGCGCCAGGGGGTGCAGGTGCGCAGCATCACCCTCTTCCTGCTGGGCGGTGTGGCCAGCGTGGAGAAGGAATGCCCCACGGCGATCGGCTCGCTGCTGGTGGCGGCCGCCGGGCCGTTGGTGAGCCTGGTGCTGGCCGTGGCCCTGCTCAGCAGCGGCCACAGCATCAGCCATGCCTCGCCGCTGCTGGGGGCGATGGTGAATGAGCTGGGGGGCCTGAACCTGATCCTGGCCCTGTTCAACCTGCTGCCGGGGCTTCCCCTCGATGGCGGCCTGATCCTCAAGGCGCTGGTGTGGCAGTTCACCGGCAGCCAGCGCAAAGGCATTCAGGTGGCCACCGCCAGCGGCCGGTTGCTATCGCTGCTGGCAATCGGGCTGGGGGTGGTGCTGCTGCTGCGGGGCGCCAGCGTTGGCGGCCTGTGGCTGATGCTTCTCGGCTGGTTTGGCCTTGGCGCCGCCCGCAACCAAACCCAGCTGCTGGCGCTGCAGGCGGTGTTGCGGCAGCTGAAGGTGCGCGAGGCCGCCCAGCGCCGCTTCCGGGTGCTCGAGGCCGACACCAACCTGCGGGAGCTGAGCCGGCTGCGGGTGCAGGACGAGCAGGGCCTGGGCGACTGGCTGCTGGTGACCCGGCAGGGACGCTGGCTCGGCTACATCGACGATGCGCCCTTGCAGCAGCTGCCCGTGCAGCGCTGGGATCAGGAGCGGGCGGGCGATCACGTGAAGCCCCTGGCGCAGCTGCCCCAGATCCGCGACGACGCCCCCCTCTGGCAGGCGGTGCTGCAACTCGATCAACCCGACACCAACCGCCTGCTGGTAATCGGCCCGGCAGGGCTGCCGAGCGGCACCCTGGAGCGCCCGGAGCTGGCGGAGCGGGTGCTGGAGAAGCTGGGCGTGCGGCTGCCTCAGGCAATCCTGGAGGCGGCCCGCCGGCAGGGCATCTATCCACTGGGCATGGGGCTGGCGCCGGTGGCCCGCTCGATCGAGGCCAGCGGCGAGGCCTGATCCGGCATACAGGCAGCCTCGAGGGCCTGCACCGCAGCCCACTCGTCTGAGCTGAGTGGCTGCTCCAGCAGAGGAGCCATGCAGAGGTGGGCCTCAGCGGCGCGGCGCAACTGATGCTCCAGCTGATCGCCATCCCAGGGGAGTGCAGCCAGCT
The DNA here is from genome assembly GCA_016882545.1 of Cyanobacteria bacterium M_surface_10_m2_179. GTDB lineage: Bacteria > Cyanobacteriota > Cyanobacteriia > PCC-6307 > Cyanobiaceae > Vulcanococcus. Next base: position 26,773 of record VGPW01000014.1, read on the forward strand.
CGGGCGGTGGCTCAGCAAACACAGCCCTCCAAAGCTGGGATGGCGGCTCCAACAGCAGGCTGCCGTGTTGGAGCAGCGCTGTGCCCTGCCACAGCTGAGCGCTGCCGATGCGTTTGGCGCCGCGGGGATCCACGAGATCGGCCGCGGTGGCGGTGGCGAAGCAGTTGCTGCGCTGCTGGGCCGAGGCTGCGGCGGCATGGCCGAAGTGCAGCGGCTCTCCGGCGGCGCCAAAGGCCTGCCGCAGCCAGCTGCAGGCTTGGCGGTAGGACTGGGCACGGCTGCGATCCGGCGCCCGCATCACCAGGGCATAGGTGAGATCGCCGGCATGCAGCACAGCCCGCCCGCCGCTGGGCCGGCGCACCAGCTCGATCAGGCCCGCATCCGCCAAAACCTGCCAATGCTCAGGCCAGCGCTGCTGATGGCGCCCGAGCGACAGGGTGGGCCGGCTCCAGCGGTAGAGCCGCAGCATCGGGGCCCCACCCGCCAGCAGCTGCTGGTGCATCCAGCGGTCGATCGCCATCTGAGTGCGGCCCGCTGCCGTGATCGGCGGAATCCAGCGCCAGGGCACAGGGGGGGGCAACGGGCTTCAGGGATGCTGGATCCACCTTGCCGCGGCTGTGTGATGCCCTGGGACCTGCTGCCGCTGCTGCCCCTGGGCATCCTTGCGGGACTGCTCTCTGGGCTGCTCGGAATCGGCGGCGGGCTGATCTTCTCGCCACTGCTGCTGGCCCTAGGGCTGTCCCCCCACCAGGCCCTGGCCACCAGCACCCTGGCGATCCTGCCCACCACGATGGCCGGCAGCTGGGCCCACCTGCGCAGCGGTCTGGTGCCGCCCCGATCGGTGCTGGCGATTGCCGCAGGTGCGATTGCCGGCTCGCTGGTGTTCAGCCATGCCGGCAGCGTGCTCCAGGGCTGGCAGCTGCTCAGCCTGCAGGCGTTGATGTATGGCGTGCTGGCGCTGGTGACCTCGCCGCGCCGCAGCGACGAGGCCCACGCGGAGCAGCGGTTGCCGTTGGCGGGGCTCAGCGCCGTGGGGCTGGTGGCGGGCTGGGCGAGCGGCTTGCTGGGGGTGGGGGGCGGCCTGGTGATGGTGCCGCTGATGGTGCAGGGGCTGGGAATTCGCGTGTATCAGGCGATCCGACTCAGCACGCTGGCGGTGTGCGCCTCGGCCGCCACCGCCTCGGTGACCTTCCTGGGTGATGGGCGCGGCCACCTGGCCATGGGCCTGTTGCTGGGGGGCACGGCGGCGTTGGCCTCCCAGTGGTCGGCCTCACGGCTGCAATCGGTGAGTGAAAGCAAGCTGGTGTGGCTGCTGCGGCTGCTCTGCATGATCTTGGCGGTGGATGCGGGCCGCAGGGCGCTGCAGCTGGTGCTCAGCTGAGGCCGTCCCAGAAGCTGGCGTCGAGCTCAAAGCCCAGCAGCGCCGCCATCTGCTCGAGGTTGCCGCGACAGTTGAGGCCATGACTGCGCGACCAGTGATCCAGCAGAAACAGCCGGTGGGTCATCCACAGCTCCAGGCTGTCCGGGGCGAAGCGGATGCCTTCGCTGCGGCTGAAGCTGTGGGGCAGCAGCATCGCTACATGGCGGGTGAGCTGGCCGCTGCTGCGCTCCAGCAACAGCGGCAGCCAGGGGCAGAGGGCATCGGCCCGCAGGCTCCAGAGGCGCAGCTCCGGGATCTCCGAGAGCTCGCGGGGATCGTCGCTGGCCCGCGCCCAGCTGAAGGAGAGTTCAAGGCTGCCGCTCTGCTGCAGCAGCGCCTCAGGCTCCAGGGAGAACCAGGGCTCCAGCGACTCGAGGCTGCGGGCGCGCACCTGCTGCTCCGACACCAGCACGGGTCCTGAAGGGGGCAAGGCTGAAGCCGGCAACGGAGCCTGACCGTAGCCAGCGGCTGCGGCCGCGGGGTATCGAGCTGTGACAGGCCTGCCGCTCCGCCCTGACAGGCCAGCTGATCTGGGGAAGAATGGGTGAGATTTCTGTCTTGAATCAGGCCATGACGTCCCTCACCCAGGCTGAAGTGCTGATCGCCCTGGTGGTGGCTGCCCATGCGGGCGTGCTCGCCGTGCGCCTGGCTGCCAGCCTCTACCGCGCCTGATCTCTTGGCAGAGCGATGCTGGCCTGCTAGAAGCGGGCCACATCCTCAGCCCCGCAAGCCTTGAGCCTGCCCCGCACCGCCCAGCCATCGCAGCGGCGATCCGCGCAGCGGAGCAGAGCCAATTCGCAGCCCAGCAGAGCGACAACACCACAGAGCACGCCAGCAAGGCCCGGTCCTTCTGCGCTGCCATTGGGCGGGCTACGCCCCTCCACCCCAGGCCAAGAGCTGATCTGCAGCGGCATCGGCCTCACCCTGAAGGTGGGTTTAGGGCTGGTGGCTGTGGTGAGCCTGGTGCGCCTGGGGGGCGCCTACCGCGAACGGCTCGATCGCTACGGCGAAATCACCGCGGTGCTCGACATTCAGCAGGCCAAGCTCAATAAGGCCCAGCAGCGCTTCGACAACCTGTTCACCACCGGCGGCGAGCAGCGCTTGATCCAGGAACAGGATCAGTGGATCGCTCCCAACCGGCTGCGGGTGGTGTGGAAACAGCCGGTCCAGGCTGGCGGCGAGCCATTTCCAACTGTTGAGCAGCCACAAGCCAACCCCGAGAAGGCCCGGGCCACTCGATAACTTGAGGCCCGCCGTATACGGGCTTCATGGTGGTTAGCAGCAGCGGTTCCAGCAACGGCCAAGGCGCTGTGTTGATCACCGGCACCACCTCCGGGGTGGGCCTCAACGCCACCAAGGCCTTGGTGGAGCGGGGCTGGACGGTGGTGACCGCGAACCGCGATCCCGTGCGGGCCGCAGCCGCCGCCGAGGCTCTTGGCATCCCCAGCGAGCGTCTGCATCACCTGCGCATCGACCTCGGCGATCTCGACAGCGTGCGGGTGGGTGTGGAAACCCTGGTGAGCTCCCTGGGCTTTGGGCTCGATGCCCTGGTGATCAATGCGGCCGTTTACAAGCCGCGGCTGAAGCAGCCCGAGCGCTCACCGCAGGGCTATGAGCTGTCGATGGCCACCAACCACCTGGGCCACTTCCTGCTGATCCACCTGCTGCTGCCCGATCTGCAGCGCTCCCAGCACCCCTCCCGCCGCGTGGTGATCCTCGGCACGGTGACGGCCAACTCCAAGGAGCTGGGCGGCAAGATCCCCATTCCCGCTCCAGCGGACCTGGGCGATCTGAGCGGCTTCAAGGCTGGCTTCAAGGCCCCGATCGCCATGGCCAACGGCAAGGCCTTCAAGCCAGGCAAGGCCTACAAAGACAGCAAGCTCTGCAACATGATCACCACCCAGGAGCTGCACCGCCGCCTGCACGCCTCCACCGGGATCGTGTTCAGCTCGCTCTATCCGGGCTGCGTGGCTGACACCCCCCTGTTCCGCAACACCCCGCGGGCCTTCCAAACGATCTTCCCCTGGTTCCAGAAGAACATCACCGGCGGCTACGTGAGCCAGGCCCTGGCAGGCGAGCGGGTGTCCCAGGTGGTGGCCGATCCGGCCTTCGCCGCCTCAGGCGTGCACTGGAGCTGGGGCAACCGCCAGAAGAAGGAGGGCAAGCAGTTCAGCCAGGAGCTCTCCGACAAGGCCAGCAACCCCGAAACGGCCCAGGGGGTGTGGGAGGAGTCGCTGAAGCTGGTGGGGCTGGCCTGAGCGGGTTGTCGCGCTTATCTCCGGGGGTGGTACCAACCTCAGCGGAAATGGGTACCACTCCTGGACAGCGCCGCAGGCAGTAGTCAGTCGAAGCCGAGCAGGTCGAAGATCTCACGATCCTTGAGCGATTCAGCCTCGAGGGGCTGCACGCTATCGAGCATCGACTGAGCCAAGCGCAGGTATTCGTTCTGCACGGCTTCCACCTCGGGGGTGGACTCCATCTCGAAGATCGTGCACTTCTTCAGGCGTGAGCGGCGGATCGCATCGAGATCGGGGAAGTGGGCCATGGTTTTCATGCCCACGCGCTCGTTGAAGCGATCGATCTGATCGGTGTCCTTCGAGCGATTGGC
>VGPW01000015.1 GCA_016882545.1 Cyanobacteria bacterium M_surface_10_m2_179
GCGCCATGGCGGGAGGCTCAGAAGCCGCCGGCCACACGGCCCTGTTTGGGCAGCCGCACCAGCAGCCACTGCAGCAGGCCCACGCCGTAGCCCCCCAGGGCCACGTAGCCCACAAAGGCGGCGATCACGCCGGTCCAGCTCCCGCCGAACACGAAATTGAAGACCCTGGCAGCACCACCATGCAGATCGTCGGGCGCCTCCAGCCAAACCCGGCAGATCGGCCGGGTGACCCCGCCACGCACGCAATCCAGGGCGAGGGCGCTGATCAGGGCACCCAGCACGCCATACACACTCAACCCCCAACGCCAGGCGCGGAGCGCGAAGGGCAGCGGTCGCCAGGGGGGGAGGTCATCGAGCTCCTCGTTGAGATCCACCCAGAACCACACGCTCACCACCACCAGCAGCTGCGCCAGGAAGGCCAGCAGATAGCCGAGGGGCTTGTTATCGGTGAGCAGCAGCACCGTGATCAGCAGCAGACTCGCCACCTTCCAATAGATGCCCATCAAGCGCACTAGCGCCTGTTCCTGCTTCCAGGCGGCCCAGATCAGCAACACCAGCGGCAACCCCACGGCGAACACCGCAGCAAGGCGGTAGTCCAGCCAGACGAGAGTGCGGTAGAGCAGCAGGTCTGGCACGCAGAAGGGGTCGGCAAGCCGTCATTATCCCGGCCCTGACGCTGCAGCCAGCAGCAGTAGGGTCCAGCCATGGCTCGGACGTTTCGCCTCCCCCATCCGCTGCAGTTCAAGGTCGGCCCGTTGCTGCGGCGCCGCACCCCCCAACCGGCGCGCTGCGTCACGGCCCTCAGCAACCAGCCCGCCCTGGAGGCGGCCGTTGCTGATCTGAGCCGACAGCTGCGATCCGGAGGCCAGCGCGGCCAGGCGGATCTAGCCCTGGTGTTCTGCTCCACCGCCTACGCCACCGATCTGCAGCGCCTGCTGCCGCTCCTGCGCGAGGCCATCCCTAGCCGCCACTGGATCGGTTGCGCCGGCGGCGGCGTGGTGGGCACCGATCCGCAGGGCGAGCCCCATGAACTGGAGCATCAGCCGGGCATCAGCGTCAGCCTGTTCAACCTGCCGGACAGCGAGCTGCAACTGTTCCAGCTCCAAGCGGGTGGCCTGCCTGATCTGGATGGTCCCAGCCAGCAATGGATCGACTGGGTGGGCGCCCAGCCCGATGGCGCCCACTCGATGCTGCTGTTCATCGACCCGGGCTGCCCGGCAATCAACGACCTGATCAGCGGCCTCGATTACGCCTACCCCCAGGCCGCCAAGGTGGGCGGCATCGCCGGCCAGCACAACGCCATCCACGGCTCGCTGCTGCTCAACGATCAAGTGGTGGACGGAGCGGTGGGCTGCCTGATCAGCGGCGCCTGGCGCATCGAACCGGTGGTGGCCCAGGGTTGCCGGCCCATCGGCCCGGTGTTTGAGGTGGAGCAAGCCGAACGCAACGTGGTGCAACGGCTGAGCGATGGCCACAACCAGGGCACACCGGTGGCCTGCCTGCAAGCGATCCTCGAAGACCTCAATCCCCAGGAACGGGAACTGGTGCGCCATTCGCTGTTTCTGGGGGTGGCCAAGAGCAGCTTTCAGCTGAGCAGCAGCGGCACGCCCGACCACTCCGCTTTTCTGGTGCGCAACCTGGTCGGCGTGGATCCCCGCACCGGCTCAGTGGCCGTGGGTGAACGGCTGCGCGTGGGCCAGCGGGTGCAATTCCAGCTGCGCGATGCCAATGCCTCCCGCCAGGAGCAACGCCAGCTGCTCAGCCGCCAGCGGCGCCGCCAGCCTGAACCCCTGGCAGCGTTGCTGTTCGCCTGCCTGGGCCGGGGCGAAGGGCTCTACGGCCAGCCCGATGGCGATGTGAGCGCCTGCCGGGAGCAGTTCGCCACCGTGCCCGTGGCGGGCGCCTTCTGCAACGGTGAGATCGGCCCCGTGGCCGGCGCCACCCACCTGCACGGCTACACCGCCAGCTGGGGGTTCCTGGTGCCCAACACCCCGCCTACCGACAGTCAGCCCGAAGCCCCAGCCTCCTGAGCCGCATGGTGCGCCAGCACGTCAACCCCCTCAGCCGCTTCTTCCAACTGCCGCTGGAGCTGCCGCCGCCGGCCGCGCTGTTCACCGACCCAGGCCATCCGATCCACCTGGACATCGGCTGCGCCCGGGGCCGCTTTCTGCTGGCCCTGGCCCAGCACCAGCCGGGGGTGAACCACCTGGGCGTGGAGATCCGCCGGGGGCTGGTGCAGGCCGCAGAAGCCGACCGGCAGGCCCTGGAGCTCGGCAACCTCCACTACTTGTTCTGCAACGCCAACGTGAGCCTTGAGGCCTGGCTCACGGCCTTGCCGGTGGGGCAGCTGGATCTGGTGTCGATCCAGTTCCCCGATCCCTGGTTCAAGAAGAAACACCACAAGCGGCGCGTGCTGCAGCCCGCCCTGCTGCTGGCGATCGCCAAGGCCCTGGCCCCTGGCCGTCGCCTCTTCCTGCAGAGCGATGTGCTGGCGGTGATCGAGCCGATGGTGGCGCTCACGGAGGCCTGCGGCTGCTTCACACGGCCCAGCGCCGATGCACGCCCCTGGCGCAGCAGCAACCCCCTGCCGCTGCCCACGGAGCGGGAGCGCTACGTGCTCGATCAAGGCATGCCGGTGTATCGGGTGCTCTACGAACGCAACGAGGCGCCGCTGCCGGAGCTGAGCACACTCGAGCAATGGCTGGATGCCGCCAGTGATCCGGCCGATAATCCGCTCGACCCTGCAGCCCCCACGGCATGAGCCTGGCCCCGGTGCCGTCCACCCCCTGGCTGCTGCGCTGGCAGGGCTCGCTGCAGCAAGCGGCCGCAGGGCCCCTTGGCTCGCGCCTGTCCGTGCTGGCTGGTGTGGTGCTCTGCGCCCTGATGGCGGGCCTGCCGCTGGTCACCCGGGCTGGGCTGAGCCTGTTGATCCTGGCGGCGGGGCTGCTCTGGCTGCTCTGGGCGCTGTGCACACCCGCCGGCCGCATCGGCGGCATCAGCGGCTGGCTGCTGCTGATGCTCGGCCTTGCGGTGCTGGCCACGGGCTGCTCACCCGTGCCGGTGGCCGCCTTCAAAGGACTGCTCAAGCTGGTGAGCTATCTGGGGGTCTACGCCCTGATGCGGCAGCTGCTGACTGCGGCACCCCAGTGGTGGGATCGGGTTGTGGCAGCCCTGCTGGCTGGTGAGCTGGTGAGTTCTGTGCTGGCGATCCGCCAGCTCTATGGCGACACGAGCGAGCTGGCCCGCTGGGCCGATCCCAACTCCGTGGCCGATGGCACCATCCGCGTTTACGGGCCGCTGGAGAACCCCAACCTGCTGGCGGGCTATCTGATTCCAATCCTGCCGATCGCCCTGGTGGCGCTGCTGCGCTGGCGCACCTGGCCGCAACGCCTGTTTGCCGCGGCCGCTCTGCTGCTCGGCTCCATGGCCCTATTTCTGAGCTACAGCCGTGGGGGCTGGCTGGGGATGCTCGCTGCCCTCGGGGGGGTGGTGCTGCTGCTGGTGCTGCGGCAAACCCGCCACTGGCCCACCCTCTGGCGGCGCCTGTTTCCACTGCTGCTGGTGGCCACGGCCGTGGCGGTGCTGGTGGTGGCTGTCACCCAGATCGAACCGCTGCGCATCCGCGTGATGAGCCTGCTGGCCGGCCGCCAGGACAGCTCCAACAACTTCCGCATCAACGTGTGGCTGGCGGCGATCGAGATGATTCAGGACCGGCCCTGGCTCGGGATCGGCCCCGGCAACAGCGCCTTCAACCTGATCTATCCGCTGTATCAGCAGCCCAAGTTCAACGCCCTCAGCGCCTACTCGGTGCCGCTGGAGCTGCTGGTGGAAGGGGGCATCCCCAACCTGCTCGCGGGTCTTGGGCTGCTAGCCGCCGCGATCCGGGCCGGCTGGGCGCAGCTGAAGGGCGAATCCGCCTGGGCCCTGCCGGCTCTGGCCGCTGCGGCCGCCATCGCCGGCCTCTGCGTGCAGGGCATCACCGACACAATCTTCTTCCGCCCGGAGGTGCAGATCACGGGTTGGTTCTGCCTGGCCACGCTGAGTGTGAGCCGGCCGGGCCCGAGCGGCAGCGATGGCTGAGGCGAACGGGCCGTTGCTTGCCGGCTTTGATGCCGGCCAAACCCACACCACCTGCCGGCTGGCGGCGCTGTTGCCGGATGGCAGCTGGGCTGCCGTAGCCGAAGGGCAGGGCGGCGGCGTGTCGCATCTGGCGGCCGATGGTGGCAGCGCCCGCTTTGTGGCCGCGATCCGCGGCAGCCTGGAGGCCGCGCTCAGCCAGGCCGGCCTGCACCCCAACGCGCCCCTGGCTGCTGCCGCCATCGGCGCCAGCGGCATCGAGGCCGGCAGCCCCGTGCAACAGCAGGGCAGCGCCCTGGCCGCTGAATGTCTTGGGGTGGAAGCGGCCCGGGTGGTGGTGGTCGGTGATGAGCGCACTGCCCTGGCCGGTGCCTTCGGCGGCGCAGCCGGCATCCTCGTGATCAGCGGCACCGGCTGCATCGCCTTGGGCAGCGATGGGCAAGGCCGGAGCCACCGCTGCGGTGGCTGGGGCTGGCTGCTCGATGGGGCCGGTTCGGCCATGGATCTCGGCCGTGATGGCCTGGCCCTGAGCGTGCAGATGGCCGATGGTCGCCTGGCCGAAACAGCCCTGCGGGCAGGGCTCTGGCGGGCCCTGGGAGCCAGCAGCGCCCAGGAGGTGAAAGCGGCGGTGGTGACCCCCAACTTCGGCGCAGCGGGATTTGCCCGACTGGCGCCGGTGGTGGATCTGCAGGCCCTGCAGGGCGATCCCCATGCCCAGGCGGTGATCCAGCGCTCAGCGGCAGCCCTGGCCGCGATGGTGCACACCATTGCTGTGCGGCTAGAGCTGCAGGAGCCGGCGGTATGCGGTGTGGGCGGGGCCCTGGGTCACCTGCGCAGCTTGCAAAGGGCGTTCAGCGAAGCCCTGCAGCAGCGCCTGCCCGGGGCGCAGCAGCAGGCGCCTGCCGGCGATGCCTGCGCCGGCGCCCTCACCCTCGCGGCTCAGGCGGCGTTGAGGTGTTGATCGGCGAGCTGAGCCAGGTGCTGGCTCCAGTGATCCACATCCCGCTGCTCCGCCGCTTCCACCATCACGCGCAGCAGGGGCTCGGTGCCGCTGGCCCGCACCAGCACCCGCCCGCAACCATCCATGGCGGTTTCAGCCGCCTGCACCGCCTCGCTTAGCGGCTGGCACGCCTCCCAACCGGTGCGTCGGCCCTTGTCGGGCACGGTCACATTCACCAGCTTCTGGGGGTAAGGCTGGAAGCTGCTGTCCATCCAGTCGGCCAGGGAACCGCCGCGGGCCTGGATCAAGGTGGCCACCTGCAGGGCCGTGAGCAGGCCGTCGCCGCTCATGCCGTGGCGCGCCGAGAGGATGTGGCCCGACTGCTCACCGCCGAGGGCCGCGCCGAGCTCCTCCATGGCGGCGTGCACGTATTGATCACCCACGGCCGTGCGCTCCAGCAGCCCGCCGGCTGCCTGCCAGGCCCGCTCAAAGCCGAGATTGCTCATCACCGTGGCCACGATGCGGTTGTCCGGCAGGGCCCCTTCCGCCATCAGCGCCTGGCCCCAGAGGTAGAGGATCTGGTCGCCATCCACCACGCGGCCGCGGCCATCCACCGCGAGCATGCGATCGGCATCGCCATCGAAGGCGAAACCCATCGCTGCGCCCTGCTCCAACACGGCCGCCCGCAACGGCTCCAGGTGGGTGCTGCCGCAGCCCTGGTTGATGCGGCTGCCATCGGGCGTGCCGTGCAGCACCGTGAGCTCGGCGCCCATGGCGCGGAACAGGGCCTCACCGCAGCTGCTGGCGGAACCCCAGCAGAGATCGAGCACCACCCGGCAGCCATCGAGGCGCGCTTCAGCCACGCTGTCCAGCAACCGCTGCTGGTAGGCCTCCAGCAGATCGGGGCGTCGCTCCAGGCGACCAACACCGCTGAAGCCAGCCTGGCCTTCGGGGCTGGCTCCGTGCAGACCCGCCTCAATCGCCGCCTGCTGCTCCTTGCCGAGCTTGGCGCCACAGGCGCCGAACACCTTGATGCCGTTGTCGTGGGGGGGGTTGTGGCTGGCTGACACCATCAGCCCACCGCTCGCCCCGAGGGCGCGGATCGAGCCAGGCACCGCCGGGGTGGGGCAGAGACCAATCTCCAGCACGTCTCGGCCGGCTGCCGTGAGCCCGGCCGCCAGGGCCGCCACCAGCATCGGCGCGCTGCTGCGGGAATCGGTGCCCAGCACGATCGGCCCGCCCGGTGGCAACACCCGTCCACACCAGTAGCCGAGCTGCAGCGCCAGGGCCGGGGTGATCTGAACCCCCACGCGGCCGCGGATGCCATCGGTGCCGAAGGCGGCTGTGCCCTGGGGCAGGGGCGCACCCAGCGGATACGCAGCCAGGGAAAACGCAGCCGACTCGGCCATCACCACAACGCAGCTCAGTCGGGCTGCAGGCTAGATGGCGTTCTCAGCGCCACCGCCGCGGCCACCAGGCCCAGGCGAGCAACTCCAGCACCGCCCAGAGCAGCAGCGCACCCACCACCCAGCCGGGCAGCAGGCGCAGCGGCCATTGCGGCCGCAGCAGCACCACCACGCCCGCCAACGCCCACATCTGCAGCAGGCGCCGCCGCTGACGCCAGCCCGGCTGCAGCGTGAGGCTGGGGGGCAGGGGCGGCAAACGATTCAGCAGGGATCGCAGTGATCGACGTGGCGGCACGCGCAGCGGCCCCGTGGCCCGGGGTGCAGATCTCCCCAGAATGCCAACACCGAGTTGATCGCAGTGCCCCAGTTGCGCCCCTCCGCAACCCTGCTGATCGGGGCCACCTGCCTGGGCAGCGGCATTACCCTGGCCGCCTCCCGCCAACTGCTGGTGCAGCTGGCGCCGCCCCTCAACCCCAGCGCCACCACCACCCAGCTGCAGGCCGCACGCCAGCTGAGCATCGATCCGGAACGCCGCCGCGATGCTGCACTGCTGCTCAGCGCCCAGCCCGATCTAGGGGCGCCGCAGCGGCGCCTGCTGCTGCAGGGGCAGGGTTGGGGACACTCCGTGCTGGCGGCCACGGCCCTGAAGCTGGCGGCTCAGAGTGCCGCCGCCAGTGGCCGGCCACTGGAAGCCCAGGCCCTCTGGCAGGAGCTGCTGCGGCGCTTTCACGGCGCACCCGCCAGCGCCGATGCTCTCTATGCCCTGGGGACGAGCCAGCCGCAACGGCGCCGCCAGCTGCTGCAACGCTTCCCCGCCCATCCCGCCGCCCTGGCCGCCGCCGTGGAGGCGGGCGACAGCCTGCATCTAGCCCGCTGGGGGGCCCGCTGGCCCGGCGCTGAAGCGCTGCTACTGGCGCGTTGCAAAGCGCAGGCCCCCCAGCTCACCGCTCCGCAACGACAAAAGCTGGCGGCGGGCTTGCTGCAGCTGGGGCAGAGCCAAGCCGCCCTGCACTGCCTGGGAGAACAACCGGCGGGGCTGGAGCTGCAACTGAGCCTGGACCGCAGCCTGCTGCGGGGCACGGCGGCCGAGCAGGCCCAGGCGCAAGCCCGCCTGCTGCAGCTGGCCCGGCAACACCCCCACAGCCCCGAAGCCCGCGAGGCGGCCGCGCTGCTGGCCGACCAACCCGAGGCCACCGTGCTGGCACAGCTGCAGCAACTACCCCCCGCCCTCCAGGCCACCCCCGCCGTGCAGGCACGGCTGGCGCTGGAGGGCCGTAGCTCCTGGCGGGCCGTGCTGAAGCGATGGCCCCAGGATACCGCCAGCTGGGAGCTGCAGTGGCAGCTGGCCCGCCAGGCCCTGCTAAAGCGCCACTGGCCGCAGGCCGCGGCCGTGCTGGCGGCGATCCCGAGCAGGCAGCTGCCTGCCCCGCTGGCGGCGCGTCAGCTGTTCTGGCAGGGCTACGCAGCCGAACAGCTGGGCCAACGCCAGCAAGCCCAGCGCCATTGGCAAGCCGTGCTGCAGGCCCAACCGCTGGGCTACTACAGCTGGCGAGCCCTGGTGCGGCTGGGCAGCCCGCTGGCGCACCAAGCCAGCTCAAAGCCCCAACCCCAGCAACCGGATCTGCCCTGGCGACCCCTGGCCAGCGGCAACCAAAACCTCGATGCGCTCTGGCGCACCGGCCAAGCGCTCGAAGCCTGGGAACACTGGCGGCACCAGCAGGGCGGTCGGCCGCCCCAGGGGCCTGAGCAGCTGCTGCTGGAGGGCCGACTGCGCACGGGCATCGGCGACGACTGGACCGGCCTCGGGCAGCTGGAGCAGGCTGGTTTACGGCTGCCCCAGCCGGGCTGTCGCCGGCAATGGCAACGGGAGGAGCAGCAGCATCCGCGCCGCTTCCAGGCGGAGTTGGGGGCTGCTGCTTCTGAAGCCGGTCTCGATCTCGATCTGCTGTGGGGCGTGGCCCGGCAGGAATCCCGCTTCAGCGCCGCCGTGGCCTCGCCCGTGGGGGCCGTCGGGCTGCTGCAACTGATGCCCGACACCGCCGCCGAGGTGGCGGGAGCGCCGGTGGATCGCCAGGCCCTGGAGAACCCGGCGCTGAATGGGCGGCTGGGGGCTCGCTACCTGCAAAACCTGCTCTCCCATTGGCAGGGCGATCCCTTTCTGAGCGTGGCCAGCTACAACGCGGGCGCCGGCGCCGTGGCGGGCTGGATCCGAGCTGGCGCCCCCGATCCCAGGCGGGAGCCCGAGCTCTGGGCCGAGGCGATTCCCTATCCCGAAACGCGCCTTTACGTGAAAAAGGTGCTCGGCAACCGCTGGAGCTACCGGCTGCTCAACCAAAGCCCTCAGCCGATCTGCAGCAGCGGCCGTTAACCAACCAAGCCAACAGCACGGCTGTGCAGCCAGGTGCCGAGGCCGATGCCGATCAACACCCACACACTGAGGCCGCAGGCGCTGAGCAGCGGCGCCGGCGCCACCCGTAACCGGCTCAGATCCAGCCGCGCCAGCAGCACAGCTGCGGCCAGAGCCAGCACCTCGGTGAGCACGGCCAGATGCAGCAGATACAAACCGCCCGTAATCACGATCAGCAGGGTCACCACCAGGGTGAGCGCCTTACTGGCGGCCATCAGGCTCGACAGTTCACGCAGCAGCAGATCCGGCATGGCGCACACCATCACGACCACCAACGCCTGCAGACACTGCAGCGGCCAGAACAGCGGCCCCGCCAGCCCCATCTGCAAAGGCGTTTCGGCCTGGCTGGCCAGCTGCGGCGCCACCTCAGACCAGTGCAGGCCCATGTAGCCGCTCACTAGCAGCAGCACCAGCAACATCGGTGCTCGCATGGGCAGCAGCAGCAAACCGAACACAGCTCTCACAGCGATGGCTCCAGCACCAGGGCGATGGCGTTGAACGGACACGTTGGGATGCATTGTTCGCACACCAGGCAGCGTTGCGCGTCGAACTGCAGCTGCCAAGTGGGGGCACTGCAACGCAGCGCGCCGCTGGGGCAGACACTGCTGCACAGGCCGCAATCCACGCAGCGCTGGCCATCGATCTGAATCTGACCAGCAGCGCGGTTGAGGCCCAGACCCTGAGCTTCCAACCAGTGCTCGGCCGCCGCCAGATCGTCGATGTCGCCCGAAAGCTCCACCACCATCGTGCCGCTCTGATTCGGCGCGATCTGAGCGCGCAGGATCTTGGCAGCGATATCAAATTCCACCGCCAGCCGGTAGGCGATCGGCTGATGCACCGCCTCGCGGGGGAAATGCAGGGTGATGCGGCGCTTCACGCTCCATGGCCCGCTGGGCCAAGCGTAACGACCCTGCTGCAGCTGCCAGATTGTGGGCCGATGTTCGGCCTCACGCCGTGAGCGCACCCACACCCGAATCCAGCAGCACCGCCGCCGCCGCGCCACTGCTGGGGCGCCGCGCGCGCATGCTGCTGGCCGCCCTCGGGGCTGTCCTGGCGCTGGTGCTGTTCCTGCTGCGGGGCGGACTGCAGCCGGCCGCACCGCTGGAGAAGCTGGCTCGCCAATCGCTCGATCTGAGCGTGGCGCTCGGAGATGGCCGCCCCACGCTGGTGGAGTTCTACGCCGACTGGTGCGAGGCCTGCCAGGCGATGGCGCCAGCCATGGAGACAATCGAGCAACAACACCACGCCGAACTCGATGTGGTGTTGCTCAACGTGGACAACCCCCGTTGGCAACCGGAGATCGATCGCTACGACGTGAACGGCATCCCGCAGCTGGAGCTGTTCAATGCCTCCGGTGAAGCGATTGGTCGCGCCCTCGGAGCCCGCAGCCGGCCTGAACTCGAGGCGCTCACCACGGCGCTGATCGCGCAGACCCCCCTGCCACAACTCGCCGGCCTGGCGAGCCAGAGCAGCCTCCAACCAACAGCCGCCGTGGCCACCGCCATGGCCGGCCCCCGCAGCCACAGCTGATCGGCATCAGAGCCGAACCGCAAACCCCACCTACCCTGCAGCCATCCGGCGCAACGCCCCATGAACCGCTTCCGGGTTGAGCTGCTCGCCGCCACCCCCAACCCCCAGCAGTGCATCTACGCCGCGATGCACCAGGACTACAGCGAGGGGTTCGTGGCCGCTGACCGCGCCGAGTGGCCCGACGAAACCAAGGCCGGCGAGATCTGCGTGAAGCGGCTTCTCGCCGGGGAGCGCGGCCACTACGGACCGCTGGAGCACGCCCAGATCGTGCTCAATGTGGGCTGGTTCCCCCACTCGGTGATGCAGCAGGCCCGCACCCACCGGGTGGGGGTGAGTTTCGATGTGCAGTCGATGCGTTACACGGGCGATCGCATCTGCCGCGCCGCCAATGGTGAACTCGAGCTCGAGGAGGTGTTCTACCTGCGCCCGGAAGGCCACTACAGCGATCGCCAAGGCAAGAAATACGCCTACACCGCCGAGGAGCGCGCCAAGGATCTGGAGCTCTGCCGCCTAGCCGCTGAGCGCTACCGCGACATGCTCGCCGCCGGTTTCGCCGAAGAGCACGCCCGCGGCATCCTCCCCTTCGACTACCGCCAGCACTTCGTGGTGAGCTTCTCGCTGCGGGCCTTCCTGCACTTCATGGATCTGCGCGCCAAGCTCGACGCCCAGGAGGAGATCCGGGTGCTGTGCGATCTGATGTGGCCCCACCTGCAGGCCTGGGCCCCTGAAATCGCCGCTTGGTATGAGAAGAGCCGGCTGCACAAGGCGCGCCTGGCGCCGTAGCGCCAGCGCTAAACCTTGGCGAGGGTCACCCGCTCGGGCTGGTTCTGGTATTTACCGGCGCGGTCTTGGTAGGTGGTTTCGCAGGGATCCCCCTCGAAGAACAGCAGCTGGCAGATGCCCTCGTTGGCATAGATGCGGCAATCGGCTCCCGAGGAGTTGCTGAACTCCAGGGTGAGATGGCCTTCCCAGCTGGCCTCAGCGGGGGTGGTGTTCACGATGATTCCCAGGCGGGCATAGGTGCTCTTGCCCAGGCAGATCACCGTGATATTGGCGGGCACCTTCATCTTCTCGAGGGCCACGCCGAGGCCGTAGGAGTGGGCCGGCAGGATGAAGTAGTCGCCGTCCTCGTCGTGATGCAGCGGCGCCGGCTCGAGATTGGCGGGGTTGAACCGCTTGGGGTTCATCACCGTGCCGGGCACGTGGCGGAAGATCAAAAACTCCTGTGCCGACAAACGCAGGTCGTAGCCATAGGAGGAGCAGCCGAAGCTGAGCACCGGCTGGGCCCCGTTGTCAGGATCGAGGTGACGCACCAATTGGGGCTGGAAGGGCTCAAGCAGGCCCTGGGCCGCCTGCTCGTTAATCCAACGGTCGTTCTTGAGCATCAGAAACCTCGGCGCAGCTGCGTGACCTGATCCGCCATCGCCAGCAGGGAGCCGGGCATGGCAGGTCCCGTCAGGATCACATCCAGGTGGGAGGGCCGTTGCTCCAGGGCGCTCACCACATCGTGCTCCTGCAGATAGCCGAGCTCCACCGCCAGCCCCAGCTCATCGAGCACCAGCTGATCGAGCTGACCGGCCAGCATCTGCTCGCGGGTGTAGGCCCACACCTCCTGCACGGCCTCGCGATCGCTGGCGAACGCATCGCCCGCCAGCGGTTGATCCAGGCAGGAGGCCACCGCCGGCCGCAGCCACTGCAAGCGGCCGCAGAGCCAGACGCTGCGCTCCAGCCCCTGGTCCACGCCGCCTTTGAGGAACTGGCTGATCAACACCCGGCTGCCCAGGCCAGCGCTGCGCAAGGCCTGGCTGAACACACCGCTGAAACTGCCGCGGAACGGAGCGGTGTGCACCTGCAGCAAACCTTCCTGCTGCGCCACCAGCCGCAGGCTGCGCAGCGGTGTCAGTGGCCGCGCTGCTGCCCGATGACCTGGGCGCTGAGAACCGCTGGAGCCACTCGTGGAGCCACTCGCGGAGGCGCCGTTGGGATGCGCTGCAATGCTCGCCGTCATCTCCGCTCTGGCCGCCGCTCGTGAACCTGAATGTAGCGGCGTTGTGCCGCCCGGCAAGCGTTCACCACTACCTGTAGTGCAAACACGCGTACCATCGCCAAACCGCCACTCCACCGACGCGCCATGTCTGATGCAGCCGCCCGCCGTGATGGACGTGGTGCCGGCGCGCTGCGGCCCACGCGCTTCAGCTGGGATCCGATGGGCTTTGCCCTCAGCTCAGTCACGGTGCACACCGGCCGCACGGCGGTGATCTGCAGCGTCTGCCTGGAGGAGAGCGTGCCGAAGTGGCGCCAGGGCTCCGGCAAGGGCTGGCTCAGCGCCGACTACCGGCTGCTGCCGGCCAGCACCCCCAGCCGCCAGCCGCGGGAGCTGATGAAGCTCTCGGGGCGCACCCAGGAGATCCAACGGCTGATTGCCCGCAGCCTCAGGGCCTGCCTCGATCTCGAAGCCCTGGGCGAGCGCAGCCTGCATGTGGACTGCGACGTGCTGCAGGCCGACGCCGGCACCCGCACCGCCTCGATCACCGGCGCCTGGGCGGCGCTAGCCCTCGGCCTGCGGCGATTGGAGGCACGCGGCGTGCTGGCGCAATCGCCACTGCGTTCCCAGGTAGCGGCAGTGTCGGTGGGACTCGTGGAGGGGCGGGCACTGCTCGATCTCGACTACAGCGAAGACAGCCGCGCCGAGGTGGACCTCAACGTGGTGATGAACGACAGGGGCGAGCTGCTGGAGGTGCAGGGCACCGCCGAGGGCGCACCATTCAGCCGGACACAGCTCAATCAGCTGCTCGATCTCGCCGAGCCCGGCTTGGTGCAGCTTCGGCAGAGTCAGCTCCAGGCCCTGGAGCAAGCACCGAATTAGTGTCAACCACTACAAGTGCCCGCCGGGGTGATCCGTAGGGTCCGGCTCACCTTGCCCCGCCGTCATGGTCGGTGCCCAACCAGGCTTCAGCCGCTACTCCGCTAGCCCCACCACGGGCGCCGTCCCGGCGGCCAACGCCACCCTGCTGGATGTGATCCGCGGCCTGAGCGGCAGCACCACGGAAACGGTGGAGCGCGGCAAGACGATCTTCTTCCCAGGAGATCCGGCCGAGAAGGTGTATCTGCTGCGCCGTGGGGCCGTGCGCCTGTCGCGGGTGTATGAGTCGGGCGAAGAGATCACCGTGGCCCTGCTAAGGGAGAACAGTCTGTTTGGGGTGCTGTCGCTGCTCACCGGCCAGCGCTCCGACCGCTTCTATCACGCTGTGGCCTTCACGCGGGTGGAGATGGTCACCGCCCCCGCCACCTCAGTGCGCAAGGCGATCGAGCTCGATGCCAGCGTTGGCCTGCTGATGCTGCAGGGCCTCTCCTCGCGCATCTTGCAAACCGAAACCATGATCGAAACCCTCACCCACCGCGATATGTCGTCGCGGCTGGTGAGCTTCCTGCTGGTGCTCTGCCGCGATTTCGGCGTGCCCGGCAACGAGGGGATCACCATCGATCTGCGGCTCTCCCACCAGGCCATCGCCGAGGCGATCGGCTCCACCCGGGTGACGATCACCCGCCTGCTGGGCGACCTGCGCAACGCCGGCCTGGTGCAGATCGATCGCAAAAAGATCACGGTGTTTGACCCTCTGGCCCTGGCCAAACGGTTCAGCTGAACCGCAGGCGTCGATACTGAGCGTCGTCGCACAGTGCTGTGTCGGGCTGGCTGCTGATCCTGGCGTTGCTGCTGCTGGGTGGAGTGCTCTCCACCCTCGGCGATCGGCTGGGTTCCAAGGTGGGCAAAGCGCGGCTGAGCCTGCTGGGCATGCGGCCGCGCCGCACGGCCGTGCTGATCACAGTGCTCACCGGCAGCCTGATCAGCGCCATCTCACTGGGGCTGATGCTGCTGGTGAGCGATCGGCTGCGCACCGGCCTGTTTGAACTGGATCAGCTGGAACAACGGCTGCAAGAGGGCCGCCGCTCCCTCGAGCGCAGCCAGAGCGATCTGCGCCGTGCGGAGCGGGGCCGCGCGCAGGCCCGCGAGCAGCTCGGCACCGTGGAAGCCCAGGCGGCCGCCCTGCGCCAGGAGTTGGCACCGCTGATGGCCCAGCGCCGCCAGCTTGAGCAGGAACGCGACCGGCTCAGCCGCGACATCGGCAGCAAGGATGCCGATCTGCAGCGCAACCGCGACGAACTGGCGCGGTTGAACACCCGCATCAGCAGCGGTGCCAAGGAGCTGCAGCAACTGGAAACCAACCTGATTGCCCTGCGCCGCGGCGATGTGGTGATCAGTAGCGGTCAACCGCTAGAAATCGCCAAGGTGCGCATCGAGAACGCCAGCCAGGCCAAGCCGGTGATCGAAGCCCTGCTGCGCCAAACCAACACCAACGTCTACCAACTGGTGTTGCCGGGTGAACCGCCCAATCGCCAGATCCTGCGGGTGCCCCGCAGCGACATCGCCAAGCTGGAGGGCATCCTGAGCCGACGCGGCGACTGGGTGGTGAGCCTGATCTCGGCGGCGAATGTGCTCAAGGGAGAACGCCAGGTGGTGGCCTTCCCCGACGTGCGCCGCAACAAGCAGGTGGTGAAAGCCGGGGCGCAGCTGGCCAGCACCGTGCTGGAAGCCGACGAACGCAGCCCCGAACAGGTGCGCAGCCGCATCAATCTGCTGCTGGCGGCGGCCTACAACACCGTGAAACGCGACGGCAGCCTGGCCAGCGGCCTGCAGTTCGACCCGGCCAGCGTGAAACAGCTGGGCACGGCCCTCAGCGAGCGACCCCGGGATCAGGTGGTGCAGCTGCAAGCGATCTCCCGCCGCACCAGCGATGTGGTGGATCCAGTGGCGGTGGCGATCAAGGCGGTGTCGCGGTGATACCGCTAGCGGCGATCGATCCAGGCCGGAGCAAATGCGGCCTGGTGCTGGCCGATCCCGAGCAGGGGCAGGTGCTCGCGGCGGGCGTGCTGCCGCCCCAACGCTGCCAAATGCAGCTCGAAACCTGGCTGGCGCAGGGCAGCTGCAGCGCCGTGGTGTTGGGCAACGGCACCGGCAGCCGGGCCTGGCAGGCCTGGATCCAGGAGCGGCTGCCGCTGGTGTTGGTGCCGGAGGCGGGCACCACCCTGGAAGCGCGCCGGCGCTACTGGCAACTGGAACCCCCGAGGGGCTGGCGGCGCCTGCTGCCCCCGGGGCTGCGGCTACCGCCCCGCGATGTGGACGATGTCGTGGCCCAAATCCTGCTGGAACGGCATCTGGGCCGGGCACTCACCCGTGGCGCCGATCTGGCCCTGCTGCCGCGCTGAGCGGCCTGGCTCAGAATTTGGCGCGCACGGTGAAGGCGTAATCGCCACCCGGTTCGAGCTGGTAGTCGGCCTTGAGCAGGAAGCGCAGCAGTGCGTCATGGATCAGGGCCCGGCCCAGGGAGGGTTCCACCTGCAACTCGCCGCGATCAAAAAACCAGCTGAAGGTCCACTGAAACCCACCGGCGCTCACCTCGCCTTCCAGCAGGCGGCGGCTGAAGCTCTGCTGCAGCACCCGCAGCTGGGCAGTGGTGGCGGGCAGACGACTCACAGAACAGGCACTCAGCGGCTGGGGGCCTCGACCAGCTTGACCGCATCCGGGGCGATGAACCCGTTCAATCGGTTACCAGCCCGTTCAAAACCGAGCCGCTGGATCAGCTCGATGCCGTGGAGCACTTCATCGAGCACCTGATCGAGCACCGACTGCTCCGCCACCGCGAAGCGTCCGAGCACATGGCCAACGGTGCGTTGCTTGCGCTCTTCCGGGTTGAGGGCTGGGGCACCGATCCCGATCCGCAGGCGTGGAAAGTCCTGGCCGCCCAGATGGGCAATGGTGCTGCGCAGGCCGTTGTGGCCGCCCGCACCGCCGGACACGCGCAAGCGCAGCCGCCCCAGGGGTAGATCCATGTCGTCCACGAGCACCAGCATCTGGGCGGGCTCGAGATCAAACCAATCGAGCGCCGCTCGGATCGAACGGCCGCTGGCGTTCATGAAGGTTTGGGGCATCAGCAGCCGCAGGCGGCCGGCTCCATGCCCGATTTCCGCCAGCAAGCCGTGCAGCTTGCTCTGCTGACGAAAGGCACTGCCCGAGCGCTGTGCCAAACGCTCAAGCGCCATGAACCCCACGTTGTGGCGGGTGCCGGCATACTTTTCGCCCGGATTGCCGAGACCCACCAGCAGCTGCAGAGGGGGCGACCCGGCGGCGTGAGCCATGGCAGCGTTCAGGCCGCAGGCGGCTCAGAGGATTCAGCCGCCGCAGGCTGACTGGGCTCAGCAGGCAGGGTGGTGGAGGCGGTCACCTCGGCCTCCACGCTGTCCACAGCCTTGCGGAACTCCTGCTCGAATTCTTTGGAAGCCGACTGGAAGCCCTTCAGCGTGCGGCCGAGGGTTTTTCCAAGCTCCGGCAAACGCTTCGGGCCGAACACCAGAAGGCCGATGGCAGCAATCACTGCCAGCTCTGGCAGTCCGACCCCGAAAACGTTCATGAATCAGCCAACGCCGTTCCAGTTCACAGTGATGCCGTCGAGCAGCAGCGACTTGTTGTAGAGCTGCAGGATCACCAGCAGGAACACCAGGAACAGGGCCATGAACACGCCCATCACCGGCGTGGTGCCCCAACCCGGCACAACCTTGCCGTACTCGGAGTTGAGGGGGCGGAGCAGATCTCCCAGGCGGGTGCGTTGAGCCATGACGGGCTGAGCTCTCAGGCAGGAGGGGCAGTCTCGTTACTGTAAGGGTCGCGGCCATCGCCGCGGCCGGCCCTGTCGAGAGTTGTGATGGAAACGTCGTCCCCAGCCCTGTCCGTGGCCTTGGCCGTGCTGGCCGTGCTGCTGGGCCTCACCGGTTTCGGGATCTACACCGCCTTCGGGCCGCCATCGAAGGGCCTCACCGATCCGTTCGACGATCACGACGACTGAGCGACAGCGGACTGGCACCTCAACTGCCACGCACCGAGCTGCCAGGGGCCGAGCTGATCCGGCCCCTCCGCGATCCAGCCCGGCGGCCACTGCAGCCGCTGCCGCTGCGGGCTGAGGTTTTGCAGCACCAGCCGGGCTTCGCCCTGAGCGTCTGAGGGTTGAAGCTGCACGAGCTGCAGCGCCTCGATGCCCAGATCCAGGGGCGGCCAGGCCAGCGGCGCGGCATCGTCCCCGCCAGAGCCCGGCCGCAGCCAGAGGGGCTCCCGCAGCCGCAGCGCCTGCCGCGGCACCGCCTGCTGGCGCCAGCCCTGGGTGCAGGGCATCAAGGCCACACGCAAGCGCTGCAACCCCTGATCCGCCGAGGGATCCGGCCAGGTGGGTGCCCGCAGCAGCGACACCCCCAACCGATCCACGTCCGCCGACACCCCCTGCGGACCATCCAGCAGCACGGCCAAGCCGCCGCCTTCTGCGGTTTGGGAGGCCAGCCAGCTCACGGCAGGCACTTCCCAACGCGCCTGCTCGCGTGGATTGGCCGGCTGCGCCGGCCGCTCCAGCACACCACCCGGCGTGTCGGCGGCGTAGCGGCAAGCGGGCTGGGCCAGGGGCAGCTCCAACCGCAACAGCTCGTGGCGCTGCTGCCAATCCACCTGCAGGCCAAGCTCAAGCCAAGGCGTGCCCGCCCGCAGCTGCACATCCAGCCGCAGCCGACTGCGGCCGCAGCGCCCCCGCCACACCAAACGGGTGCAGAGCGGTCCCTGCTCCGCCAGCACAGGCTGGGGCTCCCAGTGCAGCGGCAGGGGTTTGGTTCGGTAGTCGGCGGCGAGATCCCAGGCATCCCAGAACTCCCCGTGGTCGGCCCAGCGGCACCAGGCCAGGGGCCCGCTCAACTGCGGCCGGCCGTCGGAACCCCAGAGCTGCTGCACCCCCTCGGGCCCCAGCTCCACCTGCACCAACCCATTGCGCAGCTGCCAGCGCTGGGCATCGAGAGCCTCCAGCTGCACCGGCTGCTGCACCAACTGCTGCACCGGCTCCTGGGCCAGCTCCGGCGCTGCCGGGTGATCCCGCCAGAGCGGCACGGCAGCCACCCCCGCGGGCATCGGCAGCTGCACCCAGGTGCCGCCACCGGGGGCCGGTTGCTGCGGCAGGAGCGCGCCACCCGCGCCCAGGCGCCACTGACCTCGGGGCAGCCGCAGCACCTGCGGCCCTGCAGCCTGGGGGTTCAGCTGCGCCAACCACCACACGCCATCGCCCGCCGGCAGCAGCGCTTGCAGGGCCCGATCACGGGCGGCACGGGCCTGGCGGCGGGCCCGACGCCATTGGGGCTCAGCCTGCTCAAACACCTCCGGGATCGAGGTGCCCGGAAGAATGTCGTGAAACTGCTGAAACAGCAGTGGCCGCCAGTCGGCGGCTGGAGCAGGTGCCTGATCCAGGCGCAGCAGATGCAGCAGCGCCTGCGCCAAATCCGCCTCCCGCAGCAGCCGCTCCAGGCTGCGGTTGTGGCGTTTCTGATCCGGGCGGCTGGTGGCGCAGCCGCGGTGCAGCTCCAGATAGAGCTCATCGCGCCACACCGGGCACTGTGATCGCAGGGGCTCGAGCGTGGCGAGGTAATCGCGCAAGCTGCCGTGGCGCTGCGGTGCCGCCAAAGGCTGCTGCTCCCAGAGCCGCAGTTGCTCGAGCATCTCCGCGGTGGGTCCACCGCCGTGATCACCCACACCCGGCAGCCATAGGGCTGAGTCCACACCCGTGGCTGCCTGCCATTGCTGGCGGTAGCGGTCGATGGCCAGCGGATCGCCATCGGTGCCGATGGGGGCGGTGGCCAGCGACAACAGCTCCGCGCCACAACGGCTGCGCCAGCGAAACAACCGATGGGGAAAGGGAGTGCCAGCATTCCAGGCCAGCTTGTGGGTGCAGAACCACTCCACGCCGGTGGCCTGGGCCACGGCCGGCAGACCGGCGCTGAACCCGAAGCTGTCGGGGAACCAGCAGAGGTTGTGGCGCCATTCCGGGAAGCGGCTGTTGCTGTAGGCCTGGCCAAGGGCGAACTGCTGCAACAACGACGCCGTGCCGATCAGCACGCAGTCGCTCTCCACCCAGGGGCCATTGATCGGCTCGAAGCGGCCAGCCTGCATGGCCACCCGCAGCCGGGCAAAGAGGGCCGGGCGGTGCTGCTCGATCCAGGCGTAGAGCGCCGGGGTGGAGTGGGCGAAGTGCAGCTGCGGAAACCGCTCCATCAGCCCCAGCACCGACTCAAAGGTGCGCAGCGCCGCCTGCCAGGTGTCGGCCACGGGCCAGAGCCAGGCCAGATCCAGGTGGGCATGGCCGAGCACATGCACCGGCCCGGGCGGCGCTGACGCCGCCTGCTCCTGAAGCCAGGGCTGCAGCGCGGTGCCCGTGGCCAGAGCGGCGGGATTCAGGGCGTGCAGGCGCTGCTCCAATGCCTGCAGCTCGCTGCCCTCCAGCCGCTGGGCCGCAAGCGCCAGCTGCTGCGGCAGCAGCACACCGGTTGGATCCGCGGGATCCAGGGGCTCCAACTCCACCTGGCTTGTGATCAGCGCACCGTCGTCGTGCAGCGGGGAGCGCAGCCGCAGATCCAGCTGCAGCGGTTGTCCTTGCCACCAAGCCGGCGGCAGGGGCCAGCGGCAGGAGGTATCGAACAGATCGCCCTGATGCACCAAGGCGCCATCCACCCGCAGCTCCACCGCATCGGCCCACCAGCGCAACACCAGGCGAGCCAGCCGATCGGTCTGGCCCTGCCAGGCCTGCGGGCACGCCAACGGCAGCACGAGCCGCTGCCAGCAGCAGCCGCGGGGCCAGACCACCAAACCGCGGGCGTGCCAATCGGGGCGATGCCTGGCGCCCCAGGGATCATCGAGCGCCAGATCCCACTGGCCATCGCTGCGCTGACGGCGCCAGAGGGGGCGCAGATCCAGACGCGCTTGACCCTGAAACGTTTCAATCCAGGAGCGAACAGCGCTGTCTGGGCCCTCGGGCATCGGTCAACGCGATCACGACCCATAGGATGATGCCGCCGCCCCAGGGATCGTTCCGAGCCCATCAGGCGCCCGTCACTCCCTGTCATCGCCGGACAGAACCAATGCTCGCCCTCAAGATCTCGGTTTACTCCGTCGTCTTCTTCTTCATCGGGATCTTCGTGTTCGGCTTCCTGGCCAGCGATCCCAGCCGCACCCCCAGCCGCAAGGACCTGGAGGACTGAGCCTGAGCGCTACGCCGTCAGGCGTGGCAGGATCACGCCCTCTTCAATCGCCTCGGTGCCCTTCCCGACACGCGTCCGCCGTCTGATCGGGGTCCTGGGATCGGCATCGATCGTGATGGCCAGCAGCGCTCACGCCGCTGAGCCAACCCAGACAGCCCCGGGCCCCGCCGCCGCCGCGCCGGTAGCCGCCAAGCCGCAGCTGATCGAGCCGGCGCCCGGCCAGAAGCCGCCCATCGAGATCCAGCTCTCGGCCGACAGCCAGGGCTTCGATCTGCTGGCCAACCGCTTCGTGGCGGTGGGCAACGTGACCATGACCCTGGCCGGGGGCCGCCTGCTGGCGGATCGGGTGGAATACGAAAGCGGCACCCGCACCCTCTACGCCAGTGGGCGCATCCGCTTCCAGCGGGGTAGCCAGTATTTGCAGGCCAGCAAGCTCCGCTACAGCCTGATCGAGAACAGCGGTGAGATCGATGAGGTGTATGGCGTGCTGGATCTCGACAGCGCTGCCCTCGATCTCAATCCCAGCAAGCCCCCCTCGGCGCCGCTGCTGCCCCTGAGCTACTGGGATGCGGCCGTTGCACCGTTCAATGGCAACATCCACTTCGATGTGGAGCCCTTAACAGCGCAAACCGAGCTGGTGGAGCCAACGCTCAGCGGCGGCGCTGCGGTCGTGGTGCCCGCTGGCACCCCGGAAGCGCTACCCGCCGACACCTGGCAAATGCCGCCGGTGGCGCTCTCGCCGATGGCGCAGACCATGGCCTGCCCGCCGGCGCTGCCACCGATCCCGGATTGGCGCCCCTACCCCTGGGCCGCCACCCTCTGGGGCGGCCAGATGATCGACGCCAACTTCGCCGACACCTTTGTGTTCAAAGGTCAGCTGCGGCCGGAATACCTCTGGGGGGTGGGGCTTAACAAACGCCTGCTGCGGGCCGGCCCCCTGGCCCTGGAGTTCGATTCCAACGCCCTGCTGCACCACGCCGCCGAACAGCCGGGCGGCGGCTTCAACCAGGACGTGGCCTACGCCAACACTCCAGCGCAGACCTTCGGCGAATTCACCTGGAGCTTCGGGGTGCGCGCCTGGGTGCAGCCATGGTTGAGCCTGGCTTTTTTTGAAGGCGTCAGCCTGAACACCAACGTCAGCAACTACGAAAAAACGTTCCGCGAGAACTACTCCACCTTCCTCAACTACCTGGGCTTCGAGCTGGAAGCACTGATCAAGCCGGAATGGTCGCTAGTGGGACGCATCCACCACCGCTCCGGCGCCTACGGCACCTACAGCGGCGTGGGCGAGGGCAGCAACGCCTACCTGGTGGGCCTGCGTTATCGGTTTGGGCGCAGTCCGGAGAAGCGTTTCGGCGTGGCCATGGCGGCGGCGGATGGCTGCCCCGGAGGTGGACAACCTCAGCCGCGCTCCCTAAGCGAACAGCTCAATCAGGTGGCGCTGGGCTCCCGCCAGCAAGCCACAGGCACCAGCGCGAGGAGCACGGCTGCAACAGCCACCACCCACCGTCTCAGCCCCGGACAACAGGAGGCGCAGCGGCGCCAGGCGATCGCCGCCACCGTGGATCAACGGGTGGAGGGGCTTCAGTTTCAGCAGAGCCTGACGGTGCGCCGCCAGGCCGGCAACAACAGCGATGCCAACGACGACCTCAGCGCACAGGAGGTGACCTACGGCAATGTCCGCCCCTGGCAACTGCAATCGCTGGACACCAACGACAACCAGAAATTCGTCACCGGCAGCGTGAGCCGCTGGCGTCTGCAGGCCAACCGCCTCACCGTGACGCCGCAGGGCTGGCAGGCCGATCGGGTTGCCTTCACCAACGACCCCTACACGCCGGCGCAGTCGTGGGTGGATGCCAGCGGCGTGGTGGCCCACCAGGAAGCCAATGGGGATGTGGTGATCCAGGCCACGCGCAACCAACTGATCCTGGAAGACCGACTGCCGATCCCGCTGCAGCGCAACCAGCGCTTCGAGAAGGATCGCCAGGTGGAAAACCGTTGGGTGACGGCGGTGGACTCGGAGGATCGCGACGGCTTCTACCTCGGCTACAACCTCAAGCCCATCGCCGTGGGCAAAGAGGGCACCCTCAACCTGCAGCCCCAGTTCATGGCGCGGCGTGCCCTCGATGGCACCACCAGCAGCTATGTGCTGCCGGGCCAACCGGTGGGCAGTGAAGCCCAGAGCCAGCCCACCAGGATCGGCGATCTGTTCGGCCTGCTGGCCCAGTTCGACACGCGGGTGCTCGGCCTGAAGCTGGATGTGCTGGGCGATTTCTCCACGTTTGATCCCAGCAATCTCGCCAACGGCACCCGCAGCGTTGGCAATCTCAGCCGCTCCTTCAATCTGCCCGGTATCGGCAAAACCACCGCCCGTGGTTTTGCGGCCTACCGCTATCGGGTCTGGAACGGCTCACTAGGCGAGCAGGACGTGTATTCCGCCGTTGGGGCCTCGCTGGAGCAAACCCGTGATCTGCCCAACCTAGGCAAGATCAGCAACCGCATGTTCTGGCGGGCGGGCTTCGGCAACTTCCAAGGCACCGAATTCAGCAGCACCAACCTGGCAGAGCTCTGGCGAGCCGGTGTGTACGGCTCGATCAACAGCCAGCTGCCGCTCTGGACGGGCAAGCCCCTGAATCCCAACACGGAGGCGGCCACCCGTTTCAGCCCAACCCCCGTGGTGCCCGGGCTCACGCTCAACACCAACCTCAACCTCAACCTCGCCTATTACGGCGATGGCACCAGCCAGCAGGCCGTCGGCATCAGTGGTGGCCCCACCCTCACCCTCGGCCATCTGCAGAAGAATGCCTTCGACTACACCCAACTCACGATCACCGGCGGCGGCACCCTGCGCCAGGGCGTCAGCCCCTTCAGCTTCGATCGCATCGTTGACCTCAGCACACTCGGCCTGGGGCTCACCCAGCAGCTGTGGGGCCCGCTGATCTTCAGCGGCGGCATCGGCCTCAACGTGGATGCGAGCTCGGAGTTCTATGGCGACGTGATGGACTCCTACGTGGAACTGCGCTGGCAGCGGCGCGCCTATGAACTGGCCGTCTACTACAGCCCTTATCAAGGCATCGGCGGGATCCGCGTGAAGCTGAACGACTTCAACTTCCGCGGCACTGGCCTGCCCTTCGTGCCTTACAGCCCGCCCGGCGTGGCGAAGGATGCCGACATCCAGCGGCGTGGCTTCTAACGCTGCAGCGGCAGGGGCGGCAGGGGCGGCGGACCAGGATCCTCCCCACCAATCACCAGATCACTACCGGTGAAATCAGCCCCCACCAGCACGGCCCCTTCGATCTGGGTGCCCAGGGTGAGGGCCTGAATCAACACCGCATCCTGCAGGTTGGCCTGGCGCAGATCGGCGGCGCTCAGGTCGGCATTGCTGAGCCAACTCGCCTGCAACCGGGCGCCCCGGAGATCAGCACCACTGAGATCCGCTCCCTCGAGATTGCTGCCGCGCAGATCAGCGCCCCGTAGATCGGCATCGCGGAGATCGATGCCGTTGAGCAGCAAACCGCGCAGATCCGCACCACGCAGATCACAGGCCCGGCATTGAGGCCAGGGAGCCGCAGCAGAGCCGTAGGGCTGCACAGCGATGGGCTGGGCAACGGCCGGAGCCACCAGGAGCAGCGAGGCGAGCACGGGCTGGGCGGAGAGAAGCGAGCGCATCGGCCATGAACCGTCCTCTCTCCGTACTAAAGAGTTCAGCGACTGGTCGCCACGAAAGCGCGCAGATAGGGCAGGCGCTCAGCGGTGGCCTCAAGCTCCTCCCCGTTGGCCAGGAGCTGGCCGGTGGCATCCCACTGACCGGTGGCCAGCATCTGGCGCGGGCCCGCCGCCAGATCGAGCGGCCACTGCTGCTCGCCAGCTCGCAGCTGCGCCGCCGCCACATCCAGCTGGAACGCCGCCGCGGGATCAGCCTCCGCCGCCTGCTGGATCGCCAGCATCGTGTCGTGATCGGCCACGAGGCAGGGGATGCCCAGGGCCAGGCAATTGCCGTAGAAGATTTCAGCGAAGCTCTCCCCCACCACGGCACGGATGCCCCAGCGCATCAGCGCCTGGGGGGCGTGCTCGCGGCTGGATCCGCAGCCGAAGTTGCGGTTCACCAGCAGAATCGCCGCGCCCTGGTGCTCGGGCCGGTCAAACGGATGGGGTCCGGCGGCACTGGCGGCCAGCTCAGCGCGGTCATCCGCGAACGCCGCAGGCCCGAGGGCATCAAAGGTAACGCACTTGAGAAAGCGGGCCGGGATGATCCGATCGGTGTCGATGTCGTCGCCGCGCACCACCACGGTGGTGCCGCTGACAGTGGTGATCGGACCGGTGGGGAACGGTGTGGGAGTGGTCATGGGCGGGCCGGCGGCGTTCAACGAGGGGCGTAAGGACAGGAAATCGATCAGGCGTTGAGCAGCGTGCGCACATCGCTCACCCGGCCATTGATGGCCGCCGCGGCCACCATCGCCGGGCTCATCAGCAGGGTGCGGCCACTGGCGGAACCCTGACGGCCCTTGAAGTTGCGGTTGCTGGAGCTGGCGCTGATCTGCCGGCCCTCGAGCCGATCGGGGTTCATCGCCAGGCACATCGAGCAGCCGGGTTCACGCCACTCAAAACCGGCCTCGCGGAACACCTGATCAAGGCCTTCGGCCTCCGCCGCCGCAGCCACCTGCTCGCTACCGGGCACGACAAACGCCTTGATGCCAGGGGCCACATGACGACCCCTGGCCACCGCCGCCGCCGCCTGCAGATCGCTGAGACGGCCGTTGGTGCAGCTGCCGATGAAGCACACATCCACCGGCGTGCCGGCGATCGGGGTGCCGGGCTGGAGGTCCATATAGCGGTAGGCCTCCTCTGCCAGGGGCCGCTCATCCGGCTCCGTTTGCTCGAGGGTGGGCACGGTTTCATCCACGCCGATGCCCTGGCCGGGGGTGATGCCCCAGGTGATCGTGGGGGCGATGGCGGCGGCATCGAAGCGCACCTCGTCGTCGAACACGGCATCAGCGCCGCTGGCCAGGCTGCTCCACCAGGCCACGGCCTGCTGCCAGGCCTCGCCACTGGGGGCAAACGGCCGGCCCTGGAGGTAGTTAAAAGTGATCGAATCGGGGTTCACATAGCCGCAGCGAGCGCCGCCCTCGATCGCCATGTTGCAGAGGGTCATGCGCTCCTCCATGGAGAGCGCCTCGATGGCGGGGCCGGCGAATTCGTAGGCGTAGCCCACGCCGCCCTTCACGCCGAGCGTGCGGATCACGTGCAGCACCAGATCCTTGGCATACACGCCGCTCTGCAGCTGGCCGTCCACCCAGATGCGGCGCACCTTGAGCTTGCCCATGGCCAGGCTCTGGCTGGCGAGCACATCGCGCACCTGGCTGGTGCCGATGCCGAAGGCGATCGCCCCGAAGGCACCGTGGGTGGAGGTGTGGGAGTCGCCGCAGGCCACGGTCATGCCCGGCTGGGTGAGACCCAGCTCCGGCGCGATCACATGCACGATCCCCTGGCGGCCGCTGCCGAGGCCGTGCAGGGTGA
Source organism: Cyanobacteria bacterium M_surface_10_m2_179 (assembly GCA_016882545.1). Lineage (GTDB taxonomy): Bacteria > Cyanobacteriota > Cyanobacteriia > PCC-6307 > Cyanobiaceae > Vulcanococcus. The sequence continues at coordinate 25,991 of VGPW01000015.1, forward strand.
TGCCATGCTCAGCGCAGTTGGCTTCGAGGGTGGCCAGCATCTCCTCGGCGAGCGGATCGGCGAAGGGGCGTGCCTGGCTGGTGGTGGGCACGATGTGATCCACCGTGGCCACGGTGCGCTCGGGATGGCGCACGCTCAGCCCCAGATCCTTCAGCCCTGCAAAGGCCTGCGGGCTTGTCACCTCATGGATCAGGTGCAGGCCGATGAACAGCTGGGTGGCACCCCCAGGCAGCTGGGCCACCTGATGCAGATCCCAGACCTTGTCGTAAAGGGTGCCGGAGCTCACGGCGATGCGGCGATCGGAATCCGCCACCCTAAAAAACCGCTGGCGGCCGGCCCGCTTCAGGCCTGCAGCAAACGCAAGCGCAGGCGATTGAGGGCCTCGCCTGCGGCGAGGGTCTGGATCCAGCTGCGGCCGCGACTCGCACCGAAACGCACTCCCTCACTGCTGCAGCCATCGGGACCCGCCACGGCGAGATGCACCAGGCCCACAGGCTTCTCAGCGCTGCCGCCAACGGGGCCGGCCACACCGGTGATCGCCAGGGCCCAGTCGGCCCCGGTGGCCCGCCGGGCGCCCTCCGCCATGGCCTGAGCCACCGGATCACTCACGGCGCCATGGCCGGCAAGCGCGGCAGCCGGCACACCCAGCAGCCCCTGTTTCACGCTGTTGGCATAGGCGATCACGCCACCGAGCCACACATCCGAAGCACCGGGCACCGCCGCCAGCGCCGCCCCCAGGCCGCCACCGGTGCAGCTCTCGGCCACCGCCAGGGTTTGGCCGCGGCGGCGCAGCAAGGCCAACACCACCGCCGCCAGGCTGTCGTCGTCGGCGCCGAAGCAGGCGGCACCCGCCCGCGCACGGATCTCAGCTTCCACTGGTGCCAGCAGGGCTTCCGCCGCCGCGCGATCGGCGGCGCGCGCGGTGATCCGCAGCTTCACCTCACCAGCACCGGCATAGGGGGCCACCGTGGGGTTGGAGCCCGCGAGCAGATCGGCCATCTGCTCCGCCAGGTTGGATTCAGCCACACCCCAGAACCGCAGCATGCGGCTGGCGAACACCCCCTCCGCCAAGCCAGCGGCCTGCAACCAGGGAGCCGCCGTGGCCTCCCACATGGCCCGCATCTCGCTGGGCACCCCGGGGAAGGTGAGGATCGTGAACCCGGGCCGCGGGCTCCAGATCATGCCGGGGGCGGTGCCAGTGGGATTGGGCAGCAGCGCCGCCCCCTCGGGCAACCAAGCCTGACGGCGATTGCTGGCCGCGCAGGGCCGGCCCCGGGCTTCCAGACGCGTCTGAATGTCGGCCCACACCTGCGGATGCTCCACCAGCGGGGTGGCGAAGGCTGCCGCCAGCGCCTCGGTGGTGAGGTCGTCGGGGGTGGGGCCGAGACCGCCGGTGGTGATCAGCACCCGGCAGCGCTCGGCAGCCGCCTGCACCTCTGCGATCAAGCGCTCCCGGTTATCGCCCACCACGAGCTGCCGGTGGTGGGGAACGCCGAGCACCGCGAGCTGTTCCGCAAGCCAGCGGGCATTGCCATTGGTGATGTTGCCCAGCAGCAGCTCGGTGCCGATGCAGAGGATCTCAGCCGCCATCGCCCGCCTGTTGCTGCTCGAGGTTGAGGCTGCGGCGTGCCGCAATCACCACCACGATCAACACGGCCGTGGCCAAGGCCAGCCAGAGAAAACGCAGCTCCGCGTTGGCCAACACCAGGGCCAAGGCCGCCAGCCACTGGGTGAAGGCATAGATCAACACCACGGTGCGGCGGTGGCTGAAACCGGCGCGCAGCAGGCGGTGATGCAGATGGCGGCGATCGGGATAGAACGGCGAACGGCCCTGGCTGAGGCGGCCCATGATCACCGCCGACATATCCGCCAGCGGCAGCGACAGGATCAGCAGCGGCAGCAGCAGGCTCACGGTGGTGAGCCCCTTGGCCGGGCCGACGATGCTGATCGAGGCGAGGGCAAATCCCAGGAAATAGGAGCCGCCATCGCCCATGAAGATGCGGGCGGGGTTGAAATTGTGGCGCAGAAAACCGAGGCAGCTGCCGGCGAGCGCGGCGGCGAGCAACCCAGGAGCTGGCTGGTTGAGGCTGTAGCTCACGGAGAGCAACCCCACGGCGGCGATGCCGCTCACCCCCGCCGCCAGGCCATCGAGGCCATCCAGCCAGTTGATGGCGTTGGTGATGCCCACCAGCCAGATCACGGTGGCTAGCAGGCTGAGGCCAGCGGGCAGCTCAATCGCACCGGCGGGTGCGCCGAACAGGTGCACGGGCAAATCGATCGCCCCGATCTGCACGCCCTGGCTCCACACGGCCATGGCCACCAACACCTGCCCGGCCAGGCGTGGCAGCGGCGGCAGCGCGAACAGATCGTCGGCCAGGCCGATCACAAAAAAGCAAAGCGCGCCGGCGATGGTGGTCCAGATCTGGCTATCGCGCTGGGAGGAGAGAGCCACGAATCCACCTAGCCCCCAGATCAGGGCCAGGGCGATCACGAAGCCCGCCACGATCCCCACACCCCCCAGGCGCACCATCGGGGTGGTGTGTTGCTTGCGGGAATCCGGTTGATCGGTGAGGCCCCAACGCAGTCCGGCCTGGCGTACGGTCGGCACCACCAGCGCCGTGGAAAGCGCGGCGATCCCAAAGGCCAGAACAGCGGCGAGATCCGGCCGGCTGGAGATCATCGGGGCAGTGCGGGTCGGGATCGGGGCCCAGATGACCCCTGCCGGCGGAAGCTTAGGCGGCGTTCAGGCGGGCTGCAGCTCTCGCGCTTCGGCGTAGAGCGGGAAGCGCGCACACAGCGCCGCAACACGGTCGCGGCAGCGCTGCTCGATCGCGGCATCTTCGGGATTGAGCAGGCGATCAGCGATCACATCGGCCACCTCGCGGAAGGCGGCCTCATCGAAGCCGCGGGTGGTGCAGGCGGCGGTTCCCAGGCGCAGGCCGCTGGTCACAAAGGGCGACTGGGGATCGAAGGGAACGGTGTTCTTGTTTGCGGTGATGTGCACATCGCTCACCAGCAGATCGGCCACCTTGCCGGTCATGCCAATGCCGCGCAGATCCAGCAACACGATGTGGTTGTCGGTGCCGCCGCTCACCACAGCGATGCCGCGCTCCTGGATGCGGGCTGCCAGGGCCTGGGCGTTGGCCACCACCTGCTGGGCGTAGGCCTTGAAGGAGGGCTGTAGCGCCTCACCGAAGGCCACGGCCTTGGCGGCGATCACGTGCTCAAGCGGGCCGCCCTGGCTGCCGGGGAACACAGCCTTGTCGAACTGCTTGGCGAACTCGGCATCGCGGCAGAGGATCAGGCCACCGCGGGGACCGCGCAGGGTTTTGTGGGTGGTGGTGGTCACCACATCGCACACGGGCACGGGATTGGGGTGCACGCCGGCAGCCACCAGGCCGGCGATGTGGGCCATGTCGGCCAGCAGATAGGCACCCACCTCATCGGCGATGGCGCGGAAGGCTTCGAAGTTGATCGTGCGGGGGTAGGCGGAGTAGCCGCACACGATCAACTTCGGCTTGTGCTCGAGCGCCAGCTGGCGGATCGTGTCGAAGTTGAGCTGCTGGGTGGCTTCATCCACGCCGTATTGCACCACCTTGAACCACTTACCGCTCACATTCACCGGTGAACCGTGGGTGAGGTGGCCGCCGTGGCTCAGGTCCATGCCCATGATCGTGTCGCCGGGCTGCAACAGCGCCAGGAACACGGCGAAGTTGGCCTGCGCACCGCTGTGGGGCTGCACGTTGGCCCAGGCGGCGCCGAACAGCTCCTTGGCGCGCTCGATCGCCAGCTCCTCGATCGCATCCACGTGCTCGCAGCCGCCGTAGTAGCGCTTCGACGGCAGACCTTCGGCGTATTTATTGGTGAGCACCGAGCCCTGGGCTTCCATCACGGCCCGGGAGGCGAAGTTCTCCGAGGCGATCAGCTCGAGGTGGGTCTGCTGACGCTGCAGCTCCTTGCCGATCAGGGCTGCGATCGCGGGATCCCCGGCCGCCAGCGACTGGTTGACGGCTGCTCCGGTGGACTCCGCCATGGCAGTTCGGGGTGTCGAGTTGGGTTGATCGTAAGAAACCGCAGCACAGAAGCCGAGCGTGCCCCTGGGGCTGAGGCTGGGCGGCCGGGCACAAAAAAACCGTCCCGAGGGACGGTTTGAAGTTGAAAGGCGCGCCTGGAGAGATTCGAACTCCCGACCCTCTGATCCGTAGTCAGATGCTCTAATCCGCTGAGCTACAAGCGCCTGCGCCTGCCCTGACATTGTGCCCATACCGAGGG